>JAEXTK010000048.1 GCA_023406985.1 Spirochaetota bacterium
GGCCTTGCGGGAACGGATGATGGACGGCAGCCTCCGCGCGGGGACGAGGCTGCCGTCGAGCCGCGCCCTCGCCGAAGAGCTCGAGGCGGCGCGCGGGGTGGTCGTGGAGGCCTACGAACAGCTGGAGTCGGAGGGGTACCTGGAGAGCCGCCGCGGGATCGGCGCCTTCGTCGCCGCGGGACTCGAACTTCGGGCCGAGCGCGTGGGCGGACACGGCCCGGCCGAAACGCGGCGGCCTGCGCGGAACGCGGCCGCCGTCCGGGAAACCGCTTGGCCGCGCTGGGACTTCACCCCCGGCATCCCCGAACTGGCGTCCTTCCCGCGGCGCGCCTGGGCGCGCGCCGTGGCCGACGCCTGCGCCTTCGGCGCCGACCGGGACTTCTCCTACGGGTCGGCGGCCGGCGATCCGCGCCTCCGCGCGGCTCTTTCGGAGTATCTCTTCCGGTTGCGCGGCCTTCGCGTGGAGCCGGACCGGCTCTTCCTGACCGCCGGGACCTCATCGGCGCTCCAGACCCTCGCGCTGTACTTCCGCACGTCCCGCTTCCATTTCGAGGATCCGGGGCTGCCGTTCGCGCGGGAAGCCTTCGCCGCCGCGGGGGCGGCGGTCGTTCCCCTGGAGGTGGACGAGGAGGGCGCCGTGCCTCCGGCGCGGTTCGCCGTGCCTCCGGCGCGGTTCGCCGGGGCGGAACGGCCCGACCTCGTCTACCTCACGCCCTCCCACCAGTTCCCGACGGGATCGCTCATGTCCATAGCCCGGAGATTGGAATTCGTGCGGAAGGCGGAGGAGGGAGGCGCCCTCCTCTTGGAAGACGACTACGACGCCGAGTTCCGGTTCCGGGGAAGGCCGGTGCCGCCCCTCGCCTCCTTCGCCGCCGATTCGACCGTATACCTCGGCTCGTTCAGCAAGACGCTCGCCCCCTTCCTCCGCGTCGGCTGGATGGCGCTGCCCGCGCGCCTCACGGAAGGCTGGCGGGACTTCCTCCGGAGGCTCAACCTGCGCGCCTCCGCGCCCGTCCAGCGCTCGCTCGCCTTCCTCCTGGAATCCGGCGCCTACGAACGCCACGTCGCGGCTCTCCGCCGGCGCTATCGGCGACGCCGGGACCTCCTCGTCGCGGCCTTGGAGCGGGAATTATCGAACGTACTGCTCGTGGGCGAGGGTCATACGGGGTTCCACCTCATGGTCCGCCTCGCCGAAGGCCCGATCCGGGAGGACCAGCGGCGCGCGATCCGGGCCGCGGGCCTCGCCGTCTCCTACGGCGCCGAATTCCGCTACCGGCCGCGCTCCGAGGAGCGCGAACTCGTGCTCGGCTACGGCAATATCCGCTCCGAAGCCATCGACGAGGGCGTGCGGGCCCTCGGCCGCATCCTGCGCGCCTGAGGCCCGCCGCGCGGGCGCGGTTTCCCGATCAGGCGTACCGGTCCGTCCGCCCCACGAGGCGTTCGACCTCCGCCGCCTGCTCCGCCGTGAGCGGCCCCGCCTCCATGGCGCGGGCGTTCTCCATCGCCTGCGCGACGGTCTTGAAGCCGGGAATGGGCAGGGTGGCGGGGCTCTTCGCCCAGATCCAGGCGAGGGCGCCCTGGGCCGTCGTCCTGCCGCCCGAGCGGAGGACTTCCTTGGCCGCTTCCAGCCTGGCGAGATAGGCCGGATCGGGCCGGCCGTCGCGGAACCAGGATATCCACTCGTAGTTGCTCGTGCGGATATCTCCCGCGGGCAGCACGGACTTCCGGTCGTACTTACCGCCGAGGAGGCCCATCGCGAGCGGGCTCCGGCACAGGACGGCGAGGCCCGCGGCCTCGCAGAACCGGAGCAGTTCGTCGTTCCCCTCGAAGAGGTTGAGGGCGAGCTGGGCGGCCTCGCAGCCCGCTCCCCGCGCGAAGGCCTTCACGGCGTCCAGGCGGTCCGTGCTCCAGCCGTAGGAGCGGATCTTGCCTTCCTCCCTGAGCCCTTCGAGCGCCTCCACGACTTCTTCCGCGCCTTCGGCCGGATATTCCCAAATGTGGAATTGGTAGAGGTCGATGTAATCGGTGCCGAGCCTCCGGAGGCTCGCCTCGCACGCGCGCCGGATATAGACCGCGTCGGCGCGGGTGGACCCGAGGAAGCGATGCTCCGCCTCGGAGAATTCGTTGCCGAACTTGGTCGCGATCACCGCCCGGTCGCGCCTGCCCCGGAGAGCCTCGCCGAGGATGCGCTCGCTGTGGCCGGCGCCGTAGCAGTCGGCCGTGTCGAAGAGCGTGACTCCCGCGTCGAAGGCCGCGCGGATGGCGCGGACGGATTCCTCGTCGCGGGTGCCGTTCCATTCCCACTCGCCCTCCGGATCGCCGACCTTGCCGCCGATGGCCCAGCAGCCGAGTCCGACCGCGCTCACGGCGACTCCGTTCCGACCTATGGTACGCTTTTCCATGTCGTCCTCCTTACCTTGAAGCGTAGGCCCATGATGCGTCCCCGCGGCCTCCGACGCGAGGTCCACCGGACGCGGTTTCGGATGGACCACCGGACCGTCCGCCGCCGGCCCGCTTCCATCGCGTCACTTAGTTACTTTTGTATACTTGACTAAAATAGTCATATAAAATAATAGTGAACCCATCATGAAGGTTCAGGAGGGATTATGAAGCGAGTATCCGTTCTGCTGGCGATCGCGCTCCTCGCCGGACTCCCCGCGGCGCTCAGCGCGGACGCTTACGACAAGGAGGTGGCCGTCAAGGCGATGCGGGAAAACGTCGCCCGGATGTCCATCATCAAGAACGCCCTTGCCGCCCAGGACTTCCACACGGCGGGCAAGGCCTTCTTCGAGTACGGCAACGACGCGGCGGCCCTCGCGAAGATGGATCCGCCCAAGGGTTCGAAGGAAGAGTGGGTGAAGCTCTGGGCCGCGTTCCAGGACAAGGCCTTCCAGGGCGTCGGCGCCTGCGGCGAGCGGGATGCGGCGAAGTCCCTGAAGATTCTCGACGAACTCGGCGCCTTCGCCAGGCCGGGGCACTCGACCTTCAGGTGAGGTCCCGGCGCGCACGGTCCTGAGAGGACCGGGGCGGGCGCCGCGGCGCCCGCCTTTTTTTTCGTCGTCAGGCGTTTACGGAGAGATAGGCCTTGATGATGGACGCCAGGGCGTTCTCGGCGATCTTGACGATGCCCATCTCGCGCTTGGCGTTGTCGGGCGAGTCGGAGGCGTGCGCGGTGTTGACCATCACGTTGCTGCCGAATTCGCGGCGCACGGTGCCGCCGGGCGCCTTAAGTGGATCGGTCGGGCCGAGGACGTCGCGGATCTTGGCCACCGCGTTCTCGCCCTCGTAGATGAGGATCATGCACTTCACGGCGCCCGGGTTGTGCATCTCCTCCACGGGGCACTTGTCGGGCCGAACGCCCGACATGAATTCCACGATCTGGTTGAACTGATCCACGGCGTACTCGGCGCCGAAGCTGTCGGCGAGGGCCTTCTCGGTGGTCTCGCTCAGGGTGATCTTGAACTCGCCCTCCAGGAGTTCCTTCGCCTTCCTGCCGAAGACCGGACCCAGCTTCTGCTTGAGCGCGTCCTTCACCGGGCCGTAGAACTCCAGCGCCTCGGCGATGGAGATGCGGTGAACCTTGACGCCGACGATGCGGAGCCCCGTGCGGGAGAACATGTCGATGATGGTTCCCGGCTTGGAGGAAGCGAATTTCCAGTTGTCCGGCTTGATGATCACGAGGGTGCGCTCGATCTTGGACGGATCGCGGTACACCATGTTCTCGATGATGTTCGGCTGTCCCCCCGCGTAGTTCGCGAAGAGGGCGAGTTCGGCGTCGGCGTCCTCCTGGGTGTGGGGCGTCAACACGGCGGGTTCGAAGTAGGTGACGCGGGACGGATTTTCCGGATCGGGGATGAGGTCGGCGTAGGTGTCCCGGATGGTTTCGCCGGTGATGGACTCCACGCCCTGATTTTCGGCGTAGAGGGCGCCGCAGATATCGGCGAGCTTCTTGCACGCTTCCGCGCCGCGGAAGAGGAGGAGGAGGCTCCGGTGCCGCCTTCCGCCCGAGGGGGCGAGGTTCGCCTGGACGTAATCGGCCAGGAGGGCGGTAGCGCCGGGCTTGGAATGGCTCTTCTGGCTCCGGATGAGGTCGGCATAGGCCTTCACGAAGGCGGCGTCCGGCGCGATCATCTGCGCGGCCACGAGTTCCAGATCGACGCGCGAAAGAAGGCGGGCGACTACGCCGCCGGTGCGACTTTTGGCGATGGTGTACGGCGTCACGAGCACGTACGATAGCGTCTGTTCCATATATAGGCTCCTGAGTAGAGCGCATAGTAGCGCGGTGAGCGCGTTTTTGTCCATGCGGGCGAAGGGCGCTCGACACGGATGCGCCGAATCGCCCTATACTATGCGCCATGCACGGCGTTGCGAAGGGCGCGCGGAAGCCGACGATCGGTTTTCTCGCCGCCCGGCTGGATGAACCTTATCAGTACGCGGTTTGGAGCGGGGCGGCGGAAGAGGCGGCGCGGCTCGGCGCCACCGTCGTCTTTTTCGGCGGCCAACGCCTCGGGAGCCCCGTGGGCTACGAAGCCCTCGACAACATAGCCTTCGACCTCGCCTCGCGGAGCCGCGTGGCGGCCCTCGTGGTCATGGCCAACGTCATCGGCACCTTCCTCAACCGCGAGGAGCTCCTCTCCTTCCTCGGCCGCTTCGGTACCGTGCCGGTGATCTCCGTGGGCGTGGACTTTCCCGGCATCCCGAGCGTCTCCATCAAGAACGAGGGAGGCATGACCGCGATCGCCGACCACCTCGCTAAGGTTCATGGGCGGAAGAATTTCCTCTTCTTGGCGGGTCCCGCAGGCCACCCCGAGTCGGCCGCGCGCGAGGCCGAATTCCGCGACCGCGTCCGCTGCCTCCTCGGCGACGCGGGCTCCGTCGCGACGGAGAACTGCAATTTCCAGGAAGAGGACGCCTACGCCGCGATGGAGGGCCTGCTCCAGCGGGGCTGCCGCGTAGACGCGGTGGTGGCGGCCAACGACCTCATGGCCATGGGCGCCCTGCGCGCCCTCGCCGAAGCGAAGGTGCGGGTTCCGGAGGAGGTCTCGGTCACCGGCTTCGACGATACGGAGGACAGCCGGGTGAGCCTTCCCCCGCTCACCACCGTGCGCCAGCCGACGCGGGAACTGGGACACGCGGCCATCCGTCATCTGGCGCGCGGACTCGGCCTCCTGGCCGAGGACGAGGCGCGGGAGCGGCCCGACATCACGTTCGTGATCCGCGAATCCTGCGGTTGCCCCCTCTCCACCATCGCCGATCCCCTCTGCGCCGATCCGGAATCGCCCCCGGCCGGCAACGACTCCGCGGATCCCCTGGAAGTCCTGGTGAACGACGTGAACGGGGAGCTCAGGGCGGGGAGGAGTCCGGCGCGGCTCCGGCCGAGCGGCCTGAACGGATCCCTCCGCGACCGCGCCCTCCTCGTGATATCCGAAGGGGAGGCGCGGTACCAGGCGGCGCTTCGGCGCTCGGCCGAGCGGCGGAGCGCGGTCCTCCGCGATATCGAATCCTCCCTCGTATCCTCCTTCTCCATACCGGATATCCTCAACGAGGTGGCGCGCGGCACGCGGGCGCTCGGCATCTCGGCGTGTTGGCTCGCGCTCTTCGAGTCCCAGAGCGCCAAGCCCGATTGGGCCCGCCTCTTCTTGGCCTCCGAGGGCGACCGGCAGCGTATCCTCGCCCCCTGCGGCATGCGGTTCCGGACGGTCGAACTCCTGCCGGGCGGCCTGCCGAAGCGATGGAACGCCTACGTCTGCGAACCCCTGCGTTTCGGCGAAGAGCGGCTCGGCTACCTCATCTGCACCGCGGACGGCGACGACCGCCTCGTGTTCGAAGCGCTCCGGGACCAAGCGTCGAGCGCGATCAAGGGCGCCCTCCTCATGGCCGCCGAGCGGGGAAGGGAACGGCGCCTGGAACACGAGGTCCGCGTGCGCACTTTGGAGCTGTCCGCGGCCAACGACCGGCTCCGCGAAGAGATCGAGCGGCGGACGACCCTGGAACGCGAGCTGCTCGACATCTCGAACGACATCATGGGGCGCATCGGCCGCGACATCCACGACGACCTCTGCCAGGAGATCGCCGGCATCGGCCTCATGGCGGCCATCCTGGAGGGCAGCCTCCGCCGGCAAGATACCGCGGTGGCGGCCGCGGCGGCGGAGTCCGCGGCGTCCATCGCGCGGGCCGCGGCCTCCACGGCGTCGGCCGCCAAGGGCATGGCGCGGGGCCTGTATCCCGCCGAACTCGAGGCCAAGGGGCTGCCGGACGCCGTAGCCGAACTCGTCGCTTCCGCCCGGGACCGATCGGCGGCCGACATCGTGCTGGACGTGACCGGCGGTTTCTCCCTTAAGAACTCCGAGAAGGCCCTGCAGCTGTACCGCATCGTGCAGGAGGCCCTGGGCAACGCGGTCGCCCACGCGGAGGCGACCGAGATCGTCGTGGGCCTCCGCATGGATCGGGAAACCGTCCAGGTGGAGGTCACGGACAACGGCGTCGGGCTCGGAAAAACGCAACGGAACGCGTCCGGCATGGGCCTGCGCATCATGAAATACCGCGCGAGCGTGATCGACGGGGAACTCCGCGTCCGCTCGCAGGGCAGGGGAACCACCGTCTCCTGCAGAGTAGCGAGGTGAACGCATGTCCCTGAAACCCCGATTCATCGTCGTGGACGACCATCCGCTCTATCGCCACGGCGTGACCGCCCTCATCGTCCAGGAGTTGCGCCTCGTGTCGGCGGGGGAGGCCCAGGACATCGCCGAAGCCCTCGACCTCCTCGCCCGCGAGAAGCCCGACCTCGCGATCGTGGACATCTCCCTGCAGGGCAAGAACGGATTGGACCTCGTGCGCACCATCAAGGCCGAGTACCCCGCTACGGCTACCCTCGTGGTCTCCATGCACGAGGAGAGCCTCTACGGGGAGCGCGCGCTCTCGGCGGGCGCCCGCGGCTACGTGATGAAGCACGAGCCGCCTTCGGCCCTCCTGGACGCCGTCCGCACCGTCTTGGACGGCCGGGTCGCCGTGAGCGAGACCCTCCGCGAGCGCATGCTCGAAAGCCTCGTCGGCGGCCGCCGCGACGGCGACCCCGTCTCCCGCCTCTCCAATCGCGAACTGGAAGTCTTCCGCCAGATCGGCATGGGCTGCGGATCGGCCGAGATAGCCGAGGCGCTCGGCCTCTCGGTGAAGACGGTGAACGCGTACCGCGACCACATCAAGAACAAGCTCAACCTGGCCAACGCTTCGGATCTCCGGAAATACGCCGTGGAGTGGAATACCGGCGTCGCCTCTCGGGGCGGCTCCACATAGGTAAAACCACCGATGTTCGAATCGGCCGGGCGGCCGATGTGAACCCGCGGGCGAATGGCGTACCCTACATCCGGAGGATCGAATGCCTGTACTAATCCCTGATGTCGACTTCTATTCGCTCCATGGCATGTGGGGCGCCAATGCCTCCCTTGCCCTCGGCCGGATCGGCCGCGGCGGCGGCGTCGTGGTCGGCAACGTCCAGCCTCCCCAGCGCGGCCTGTTCGCCGGTTACCGGATCGGCCGCTCCGATCCGCACCTCCTCCCCTTCGCGCCCGATGTCCGCGTCGGCCTGGATTCCTCGGCGTATTTCGACGTCGACGCTCCCGCGCGTCCGCGCCTGGCCCCGGCCGCGCGCGTCTTCTTCTCCAAGGACGACATCGTCCGCTCGATCTCCCTGAGCGGCGAGGAGTGGAAGGCCGGGCGCATGGCCATGACGGTCACTTCCTTCTTCGGCGAGGTTCCCGACCCCGCGACGGCCGACTCGGCGCTCCTCCGGTCCCGCATGCGCCCCGCCATCTACGTGCGCCTCACCTTCGACAACTCGGCGGAGACCGAGCCGCTCGTCGGCTTCTTCGGCATGCAGGGCATCAGACGGCCGCTCTCGGACTCCACGCACGGAGCCCTCCTCGGCTTCGCGCACTGCACCGATTGGGGCTTCGCCGCCCTCTCCGCGGAAGGCATCGACGAGGTCATGGATTGGAGCTGCGTCGACGCCGCCTGCGACGGGGACCGGCCGCTGCGCCACCTGGCCTCGGAGGGCGCGCTCCGGTTCCGGGTCGCCGGCGGCGAGAAGAAGACCTTCCTCGTGGCCGTGGGCGCGTACCGCGACGGCATCGTGACCTCCGGGCTCCGCGCCCACCTGTACGCGTCGAGCCTGTTCCGGGACCTTGAGGACGTGCTCGACAGCGCGCTGGAGGAGGCTCCCGAGGCGCTCGCCCGTGCGGCCGCCTTGGACGCGGAACTCGACGCCGCGCCCCTTTCCGACGACCGGAAGTTCCTGCTCTGCCACGCCGCGCACAGCTACAACGCGAGCACCGAGCTCCTCCTCGCGGAGACCGGCGAACCGGTCTTCGTGGTGAACGAGGGCGAGTACCAGATGATGAACACCCTCGACCTGACCGTGGACCAGGCCTTCTGGGAACTCCGGTATTCGCCGTGGACGCTCCGGAACGAGCTCGAGCTCTTCTTGAGCCGCTCCTCCTACACCGATTCCATGGGCATCGCCTTCACGCACGACCAGGGCGTGGCCGATTGCTTCACGCCCCAGGGTTCCTCGTCCTACGAGCTTCCGCGCCTGTCGGAGTGCTTCAGCTTCATGAGCTTCGAGGAGACCCTCAACTGGACGCTCTCGGCCTGCCTCTACGCGACCAACGCGGACGCGGCCTGGGCCCGCGCGAACGCGGACGTCTTCTCCGACTGCCTGGCCTCCCTGCGGGCCCGCGACCGGAACGGGGACGGCATCATGGACCGAGATTCGGACCGCTGCGCGGGCGGCGCCGAGATCACCACCTACGACTCGCTCGACGTGAGCCTGGGCCAGGCGCGGAACAACCTGTACCTCGCCGTCAAGACCTGGGCCGCGTACGTCGGCTTGGAGGCCCTGTTCCGCCGCCTGGAGGGAGCCTCCTCCCCCAACGCGGCCAATGCCCGAGAGGCCGCCGGCCTCGCCGCGGCGACGATACGCGAGCGCTTCGATGAAGAAGCGGGCTACATCCCCGCGGTCTTCGAGAGCGACAACCGGTCGCGGATCATCCCCGCGGTGGAGGGCCTCGTCTACCCGCCCTTCTGCGGCGCGGGCGAGGCGGTCCGCGAGGACGGCCCCTACGGCCCCTTCATCGCCACCCTGAAGCGCCACCTCGATACGGTGCTCGTGGACGGCGTGTGTCTGGACCCCGTATCCAAGGGATGGAAGCTCTCTTCCACGAGCCGGAATACGTGGTTATCCAAGATCTTCCTGAATCAATACGTCGCCGAGGAGATCCTCGGCCTGGAAAGCGAGCGGACCCGGCGCGACGCCGTACACGCGTCCTGGCAGCGGCACGGCAGCGCCGATTGGGCCGCGACCGACCAGGTGGATTCCGCCACCGGAAAGGATCTGGGCTCGCGCCTGTATCCGCGCCTCGTCACTGCGATCCTCTGGTTCAATCCCCCTGAGCGGGGTTGAAGACTGTATCCCTCCTTCCGGGGGGGCGGGGGGGGGGGGGCCCCCCCGCCCCCCTTTTTATACGCGGCGCCCGGGGAGCGGTCCCGCGGGCGTGAAAATCGCTTGAAGTCTCCACCCCGGCGGATTACGATCGAAGGATGACTTTCGGCATCTTGTCGGACCGACCCGGCACGAGCAGTTACCATAACGACATCCTCAAGGGCATCGAAGGCTACGGCCGATCGGCCGGGATCGACGTGCTGACCTTCTCGCTCGGTTGGATCGGCTCCGACGACCCGACGGAGAAGGGGCGGGAAGCGCTCTTCGAGATCCTGCGCGGGTCCGCGTGCAGCGGCTATATCCTCTATACGGCTTCCGTGGGAACGATCATCGGCTGCGATGCCCTGTTCGCCAAGTTGACGAGTCTGACCGACCGGCCGATCATCAGCCTGACCGTTCCGCGCGAAGGGTTTCCTTCGGTGGTGATAGACAACGGGCCCGGCTTCACCGACCTCTGCCGGCACCTCGTCGGCGACCACGGATACCGCGACATCGTCTTCGTCTCCGGCAATAAGGATAACTACGACGCGCGCGTGCGGCTCGGGATACTCAAGGAAACCCTGGCGGAGGCGGGAGTCGAATTGGGCGAGGACCGGATATGGTACGGGGACTTCAGCGCCCAGTCGGGCGTGGACGCGGTCCGCCACTTCCTCGTGGAGCGGAAGCTGCGTCCCGAGGCCGTCGTCTGCGCCAACGACTATTCGGCGATCGGGGCGTGGGAAGAGGCCAAACGGCTCGGACTCCTCCTCCCCTGGGACATGGCCATCACCGGTTTCGACAACATAGAGATCGGCCATCATATCGAGATCCCGTTCACGACGGTCAAGCAACCGTTTTATCAGCAGGGCTACGTCGCGGCTCGCCTGCTCCACGAATCGCTCCTCGGCTACTCGATTCCCGCGGTGACCGCGATTCCGTCCGCCCTCGTCCTGCGCGAATCGTGCGGGTGCGCCCGGCGGCCCTCGGACGAACGGTCGGCGCCCGCGCCCGACGCCTCGTCGCCGGGCGGCGCCCCTTCGCCGGGCGGCGCAGGGTCCTTCCTCGAGCTCCACGGCCGTCGCCTGGACGAGGCTTTCCTCCGATTCGTCGAGGGGCGGCCCGGCGACCCCCTGATCCGGGCCTGGCAAGCCTTCGTCAACGAGGCGCAGGTCGCGGAGATGCGGGAGGACGATATCCTCGGATTCTTCGACGCGAAGGCCGCCGATTTCAACGGCAGGAGCCTTCCCGAAGAAACGCGCCGCCACCTCCTCAAGAACCTGCTCCGGATGCAGCGCATCCTGACCGACTATTACAAGGAGTCGGAGGTCTTCGAGACGGTCCTCAAGGGGGGCACCCTGAAGACGATGATCGAAGGGATCGAGAACTTCACCCAGTGGCTCATCGCCGCCCAAGATATCCGGTCCCAGGCCGATCAGTTGCGCGCCGTCTTCGCCTCCCTCGAGGTCAAGAACGCGTGGCTCAGCCTCTATTCGGACCCCGATAGGCCCTTCGACAAGCCCATGCGTTCCGCCTTCCGCATGATCGACGGCGCGCTCGCCCTGCCGCCGCCCGCGGAGCAGGAGTTCCCGGCCCTGCAGGTGATCCCCGCCGAGCGCGCGGACTCCTCCTGGCGGTCGCTCCTCGTGGAAGCCCTGTACGAAGGGAACGACCAGCTCGGGCTCCTCGTGTTCGACAACCTCATGTGGGATTCCTACACCAACGAGATGCTCCGCCGCCGCCTCTGTACGGCGCTCCAGGCCATCAACATCACGCGGCACCTTTCGGAAACGAACGCGAGCCTCCAGAAGGAGATCGAGCGGAGGCGCGCGTCGGAGGCCAAGCTGAGCGAATTGACGGAGGAGCTCAAGAAGCTTTCCATCAAGGACGAGCTCACCGGCCTGCTCAACCGCCGCGGTTTCCTCACCCTCGGCGAGCGGCAGATCAAGCATTACCTCAGGGAAAAATCCGACTACCTCGTGCTCTTCGCCGATATGGACGGACTCAAGACCATCAACGATACCTGGGGACACCAAGTGGGGGACGACGCCATCCGCACCGCGGCCCGTATCCTGGAGGCCTCCTGCAGGGAAGCCGACCTCGTCGCGCGCCTCGGCGGCGACGAGTTCACCGTCCTGCTCGGATCGGCGGGTCCCCAGCACGCGGCGTTGATACGGAACCGGATCGAAGGGGCCGCGCGCGAGCTGTCCGACGATTGCGGCGCGGAGTACCGGGTCAGCCTCAGCCTGGGCTTCGTGGCCGCGAGCGAGTACCCCGGCGCCGACCTCCGGGAACTGATGGATTACGCCGACCGCAAGCTGTATGCGGTGAAGAAAGAAAAAAGGAACCGGTGTCCCTGATGAGAGCCGCCGAACCCGTATCCCCGCGCGCCGGACGATTCCGGAACCCCATCCTCAGCGGGTTCTATCCCGACCCCTCGATCTGCAGGGTAGGGGGCGATTTCTATCTCGTCAATTCGAGCTTCGCCTATTTCCCCGGCATCCCCATCCACCATAGCCGAGACCTCGTCCACTGGGAGACGATCGGCCACGCCTTGGACCGGCCGAGCCAACTCGATCTGGACGGGGCGGGCCACTCGCGCGGTCTCTTCGCGCCGACCATCCGCCACCACGAGGGGCTCTTCTACCTCGTGTGCACGAACGTGGACGCGGGCGGCACCTTCCTCGTCACGGCCCGCGAGGCCGCGGGCCCCTGGTCGGAGCCGGTCTGGCTGCGCGAGGCGCCGGGCATCGATCCGTCCCTCTTCTTCGACGACGACGGCCGCTGCTGGTACTGCGGCACCCGTCCCGCGGCCGAAGGCGAACGCTATCCGGGTAACTGGGAGGTGTGGATCCGCGAGCTGGATCTCGGGAGGATGGCGTTCTCGGGCGCCTCTCGCGGCATCTGGCGGGGAGCGCTCCGGGATTGCATCTGGCCGGAAGGTCCGCATATCTACAAAGTGGACGGCCGCTACTACCTCCTCATCGCGGAGGGCGGCACGGGGCTGGACCACGCGGTCTCGGTGGCGCGGAGCGACAGCCTCGCGGGTCCGTGGATCGGCAAGAGCGGGAATCCCATCCTGACGCACCGCCACCTCGGGCGCGGCGCGCCGATCATCAACGTCGGCCACGGCGACCTCGTGGACGACGGCGTCGGCGGGTGGTGGATGGCGCTCCTGGCCTCCCGGCCCGCGGGCGGCCTCTTCTGCGATCTCGGCCGCGAGACGTTCTTGGTGCCGGTGGTCTGGGAGGACGGCTGGCCGGTCGCGAGCCCCGGTACCGGGAAGATCGAGGAGGAGTACGCAGCGCCGAACCTTCCGGCGTGGGAAGTCCGCGGAGAGGAGCCCTGCGACCATTTCGAGGACGCCGCGCTCGGACCGGAATGGATCGGCTTACGGACGCCGCGGGAGGAATTCTATAGCCTCGCCGCGCGGCCCGGCTACCTCCGCCTGCGCCTATTGCCGGCGACGCTCCGCGAGAACGCGGCCGCGAGCTTCGTCGGCCGCCGACTGCGCCACCTGGATTGGCGGGCGCGGGTCGCCGTGGAATTCGCCCCGGCCGCGGCCGACGAGACCGCCGGCCTCGCGCTCATCCAGAGCGATGCGTTCCAGTACCGGCTGGAGATCGCGGCCGGCGCGGCGGGGGCCGTGGTCCGGCTCGTGGTCGCCGAGGGCGGCGCCGACCGGGTGATCGCGGAGCGGCCCTGGCCGGGCGGCCGGACGGTGCTCGTCGCGGAAGGGCGGGGGCAGGACCTCCGCTTCTCCTTCGGCGCGACTCCGCGCGCGACGACGGTGCTCGCGGACGGCGTGGACGGTCGCGTGCTCAGCACCGAGCGCGCGGGCGGCTTCGTGGGCACCGTGATCGGCGTCTTCGCCTCGGGCGGCGGCCGCGCCTCGGACAACCATGCGGACTTCGACTGGTTCGAGTACGGGCCGCGGAGCCCCGCGCCGTCGGACCCTTAGCCGCGTCGCTCGGTCGCGAGCGCCGCCGCCGCGGCGGCCCCGTCCGCGAGGCCGAGCTCGTAGAGTTCCCGCAGTTTGGCGACGTCCTTCTCGGTCCGCGAGATGCCGAGGTCGCGGGAAGGCCTGATCACGAAGGCGCGCCCCGCCTCCTCCTCCGACTCCACGAACGCCAATTGCTCGTTGTAGCGGCCGACCCGCGTCTTGAGCGCAGCCGCGAGGAGCGGCCAGCGGCGGTAGAAGAGGGCGGGGGAGGGGCCGGCCTCCTCGGTTTTCCGATAGCCGGCGGGGCGCGTGAGGACCACGACGGTGCGGCCGTAGCCGTCGGCGATCGCCTTCTTGAGCGGCAGGGCGTCCGCGATGGCGCCGTCCAACAGCAGCCGTCCCTCGTACGCGACGGGCCGCGAAAGGTAGGGGAGGGAGGCGGAGGCCCGGAGCACGGTGAGGTTGTCGGCCTCCTTGCCGTAATAGACGGCCTCGCCCGTCGCGCAATCGGTGCACACCGTCACGAAGCGCGTGGGGGACCGCTCGAACGTTCGGAAGTCGAAGGGTACGAGCCGGTGGGGGATCTCCCCGTAGATGAAATCCATCCCGAAGAGGCAGCCCGTCCTGAAGTAGTTGCCCCAGGAGAGGTACCGCTTGTCGTTGCGGAACCGCTCGACGATCTGGAGGTTGCGCCCGCGCTGTTCCGAAACGAAGGAGCAGCCGATGCTCGACCCCGCGGATACGCCGATGAGGTAGGGGAAGCGCAGGGAGGCGTCCAGGAAGGCGTCCAGCACGCCCGCGGTATATTGGCCGCGGAGTCCGCCGCCTTCCAGTACCAAACCCCTATCGAGCATCCTGACCTCCTCGAATCTTCGCGGACCAATATAAAAGAACGGCGCGGTCCGCTACAATCGGCCCGCGGCGATGAGCGCGAGGAGGACGCATGACCGTTTACGAAGGAACCATCGTGACCTGCGACGCGGAGGGAAGCGTCGCCCGCTACCTCGTGGAGGAGAAGGGCCGGATCGCGTTCGTGGGGAATCGGCTTCCGGGAGCCTACGCCGCGGCGGAGCGGACGCCCCTGGGGACCGGCGCCCTCTGCCCCGCCTTCTCGGATACCCACATCCACTTCATGTCGCACGCCCTCTTCTCCAACGGTTTGGACGTCCGGTCCGCGCCCGATATACCCGCGCTCGCGGACCTGGTGCGCGGCTACGCGGAGACGAGCCGCGCCCGCGTCCTCCTCGGCTTCGGGGCCTCCGCGTACGGCGTGGCCGAGCGGCGCCTGGTCACCCGCGCCGACCTGGACGCCGCCGCCCCCGACCGGCCGGTCTTCCTCGTGAAGTACGACGGCCACGCCGCGATCGCGAACGGCGCCCTCCTCTCCCTGCTCCCCGCCGCGCTCAAAGGCGTCCGCGGCTACGACGCCGATGCGGGACTCCTCACCCAGGACGCCTTCTTCCGCGCCACCGATTTCGTCACCGGCTCCGTCTCGCTCCCCGCCACCCTCTCCGGGATGCTCCGCGCGGTGGACGGACTCGCGGAATCGGGCATCGGACTCATCCATTCGGCGGCGGGGGTCGGCTTCCCCGGCGACCTCGACGTCACGCTCGAAAGCCTCTTCGGCCGCGGACTCAGGAATCCGCTGCCCTACCGCATCTTCTTCCAGACCATGGACGCGGAGAAGGCGAAGCGGCGGGGCGTGCCCCGCATCGGCGGGTGCTTCGCGACGGCCCTGGACGGCTGCTTCGGCTCCGCGGACGCGGCGCTCCACGCACCCTACGAAGGCGACGCGGCGAACGCGGGCGTGCTCTACTATCCGGACGAGGCGGTGGCCGCCTTCGCGACGCGGGCCAACCGTGCGGGCCTCCAGATCGAGATGCACGCCATCGGGGACCGCGCCTTCGACCAGGCGGCGGATGCCCTCGCCGCTGCCTTGGCGGACTGCCCGCGCCAGGACCATCGCCACGCGATCATCCACGCCTGTCTCCCGACCGAGCGGGGTCTGGAAACCTGCGCCCGCCTCGGCATCGGCCTCGCCGTCCAGCCCGCGTTCATCCACTGGAACGAGGAGCCCCTCGAATACCTGGAATCGATACTCGGCGAACGGGCCCGCCGCCTCTCTCCGCTCAAGACCATCTCCCGCATGGGGATCCGTATGACCGGGGGCTCGGATGCCCCCTGCACGCGGCCCGATCCGATCGAGGGCATCTGGGCGGCCTGCAACCACTACGCGCCGGGCGAATCCCTGGAGATCCAGGAAGCCCTGAACCTCTATACGCGGAACGCCGCCTGGTTGAGCTTCGACGACGCGGAGCGGGGCAGCCTGGAGGCGGGCAAGGCGGCGGACATGGTCCTCCTGGACCGGAATCCGCTCGCGATGGAGAAGCGGGATCTCCGCTCCCTGGCGGTCCGCGGCCTCTTCCTCTCCGGCCGCCCCTACCGGCCGGGCCAGGGCCGGGCGGAGCTCCTCTTCCGCGGCCTCCTGTCGCGCCGCGGCATCTAGGGCGCGACGCCGCGGCATCTAGCTCGCGGCGGTCGCGACCGGCCTCGCGGTCCGCGCGGTCCGGGCCGGGGCTCAGAGGTCGAACGCGAGGCCGAGCCTGATGAGCAGGGGATCGATGACGTAGGTTTCCGCGTAGCGGACGGTCAGGAAGGGGAGGGCGGCCTCGTCCTCCCGATCGCGCCGGCCGTATCGGCCGCCGGCCTCCGCGAAGACGGAGAGGCGGCCGCCGCAGCGGAGGTTCCCTCCGGCGACGGCCGCGGCGAAGGGGCAGAGGAAGCGATCGTAGCCGGCGTCGATGCGGCCGAGGCCCGCCTCGGCGCCGAGCCACCCGGTCCAGCGCCGCCCTCCGAGGACCCTCCAGCGGACGGCGAGGGCCGCCGCGGGATCGTCCCAGCGGAAATCGGCCATCTCGTAGCCGAGGCCCGCCCGGAGGCCGGCGGAGAGGCGTCCTCCGGCGCCGACGAGGAAGAGCGCGGCCGCGGCTCCGTCGGTCCCCGCCGAGAGTTCGACGCGACCGCGGGGACCAGGCTCCGCGGGCGTCCGTTCCGCGGCGCGCGGGGCCGCCTTCCCGGCCGCCCGGGCGGCGCCGGGGACGGCGAACAGGATCGCGGCCGCGGCCCCGAGCGCGCCGGCCCGGGCCGCGCCGGCCATCGCGCCGCGCTTCGCGGCGCTCACCGCGCGACTTCCGCGCGGATCGAACCCACGATGCGGAGGGCCGTCGTGAGCTCGGACGTATCCGCGACGACTTCGCCGTCCGAACCGTCCGGGCTCCCGTGGCCCATGAGGACGAAATCGAAGCGGTCGGCGCCGGAATCCAGGTCCACGAGCGAGCGGTAGAGGAGGGAGGGCTGGCCGCTGCCCCCGCCGCCGCCCGAGTACCCGCGCTCGCCGCGCTCCGCGACCTCGGGATAGGCGTCGTTCCAGTCGGTCGAGTGGTTGAACTCGGCCCAGAGGTAGAAGCGCCGCTCGGCCGCCCCCTCCGCGGGATCGAGGGCGACGGCGAAGGACGCGCGCGGCGTCGAGCCGGAGACGGCGTCGATATCGGCGCTCGCCGCGCGGCGCTTCCAGACGGGGAGCGCTTCCTTCCGCGGGTTTCCGCCGCTGAAGGCCCAACTCCCCGTGGCCGCCTTCCGCGTGGCGAAGATGGTCCCCGCGAAGGTCCCGTCCTCCCGCTCGGCCCAGATGGCGAACTGGGGCGGATTCTTCTGGAATGCGCTGTACCGGTGGAGCCACTCCTCGCCGCCTTCCACCGCCACGAGGATCTCGCCGCGCCGCGCCCGCACCTCCTCGGTGGCGCAGGAGAGGAAAGCCGGCCACGAGCCGAGGATCATGATAGCGGCGAGTGCCGCGGCCCGTTCTCGGAAGGGGGCTCCCCCCTTCGTTCCGTTCGACATGGAAACCTCCTTGTTACCAATAGGTAACATTCGATGCAAAAAAAGAGCGCTCCGAAGCCGCGGCCCGGCTGGCTCCGCGATCGCCTACGGTCCGCGCGGCGCGGCGAGGACCAGCGTATCGATGAGGGAGTCGAGGGCGGCGAGGATGCGCGTCCACCCCGCGTCGGTGGCGATATCCACGCCGTTGAAGACCGAGGCGCGGTCGGCGAGGAGGGAAAGATAGTAGACGCCCGCGACCGCGATGGCCGAAAGCGGCGCGAAGTCGGTCCCGCCGCCGAGCGCCGCGGCGACCGCCTCCGCGACCTCGGCGCCGCGTTTTTCCAGGCGGGCCATGACCGAGGCCGCCGCGGCGTCCTCCTCGGCGAGGAACCAACGGAGGATTTCCCGGGACACGCGATCCGTGCGGAGCTCGGCGGCCTGCTCCCGGACGAGGCCCTTGAGGATCTCCGCGATGGCCGGCCGGTCACCGTTCGCCGCCGCGATGGCGGCCTCGGCCCCGACCGTGCCCCTGATCCAGAAATTCCGTCCCGTCGCCCACTCTTCCAAGAGGCCCCGGTAGCTGCCGAAATACCGGTAGATGAGCACCTTGGACACTCCGGCGGCCTCGGCCACCGCGTTGACCCCGAGCGCGCCGAAGCCCCGTTCGCGGACTATGGCCGTGACCGCCTCCAAGATGGCCTTCTCCGTCTCGTCCCGGTTCTTCATCCGTGCCTCCTGGCGCTCACAATGTAACTTAATGGTAACAAAGGCGTCAAGTTGTTCTCGATATATCGTATTCTTCGTATATTGTCTCCAAAAGGAGAACGGCAATGGAATATCGACGACTCGGCAGCGCTGGCGTAAAGGTCTCCGCGCTTTCCCTCGGATCCTGGGTCACCTACGGCACGCAGGTGGACATCGACGACGCCGCCGCGACCCTGCGGGCTGCCTATGACCGCGGCGTCAACTTCTTCGATAACGCGGAATCCTACGCCCAGGGCCGCTCCGAGGAGATCATGGGCGCGGCGCTCAAGAAGCTCGGCTGGCGCCGCGCGAGCTACCTCGTCTCCACCAAATTCTATTGGGGCCTCGCGGACGGGCCGAACGAGAAGAATACCCTCAACCGCAAGTACCTCATGCAGGCCATCGACGGATCCCTCGAGCGCTTCGGCATGGACTACGTGGACCTCGTGTTCTGCCACCGCCCCGATCCCGCCACCCCGATGGAGGAGGTGGTCTGGGCCATGAACGACATCGTCGCCTCGGGCCGCGCCACGTACTGGGGGACCTCGGAGTGGAGCGCGGAGGAGATCCGCGAGGCCTGGGAGATCGCGGACCGGCGCAACCTCCGCAAGCCCCAGATGGAGCAGCCCCAGTACAACCTCCTGGTCCGCGACCGGGTGGATAAGGAATACGCGCGCCTCTACGACGGCATCGGCCTCGGACTCACCGTCTGGAGCCCGCTCGCGTCGGGCATCCTGACGGGCAAGTACGCCAAGGGCATCCCGGCGGGTTCGCGCCTGTCGCTCGGCGGGTACGAGTGGCTCCGCGATCGCTTCCCGGCCGGGGTCCTCTCCGCGGCCGCCGCGCTGGAGCCCATCGCCCGCGACCTCGGCGGCACGAGCGCCCAGCTCGCCTTGGCCTGGTGCGCGCGCAACCCCCGCGTGAGCACGGTCATCACCGGCGCGAGCCGCGTGGAACAGGTCGAGGAGAACCTCGCCGCCCTGGAGATGCTGCCCAAGCTCACCGACGAGGTCGTCGCTAAAATCGAGGCCGCCATCGCCCCCGCGGCCGCGCTGCTCAAATAGCGGATAGTGTCCCGAAGCTTTGGGATATCGACGGCCGTCGACGGGGCGGGAGAACCTCAGGGATGCTCCGCGGAACCTTGAATCGGAAGATTTCGCGCAAAGGACGCAAAGGTCGCGGAGTCTATTCTCCGTGACCTCCTCTTTGCGTCCTTCGCGCCTTTGCGCGGAACGATCCTAATGTTCTTTATGCTGCCGGAGCGCGGGGAGCCCCATCGACCTGATCTGCGCGTTGTGGAAGGTGTCGTGGGTGCAGAGCCAGGAGACGGCCTCCCGCAAGGGGACGTCCCACTCGGGCCAGACCGCGTCGAGCGCTTCGCGCGAGGCGGCCCGGGTCGCGCCCATGACCGCGTGGTGGGAACGGCGGAGGAGGGCGCGGGCCGACTTCCAGGCCGCGTCGTCGGCCGGCTCGGGGATGGCGGAGAAGTTCTTCTCCTCGTAGGGGAACTTCTCCACCGTCGCGCCGAGGGCGGCCGCGATGACGTGCTTGTAGAAGGCGCAGTGGACCGCGATCTCCCAGGCCGAGTAGCCCTCGTACGTCGCTTCCGACCGCGCTTCCTCCGCGGATAGGGCGTCGAGGGTGGCCATGAGCGGCGGCCCGTTGAAGGACTCCCCGTCGAATTCCTTGTCCGCCATGTCGAGCATGGCTTCAAGCCGTGTATCCATGCCTCTACTATACTCCGGAATCACCGCCGCAGCCGGTGCGTACAGAAAGTTTCCAGGGCGCGCATGGCCGACCGGATGTCCGGGAAGACCGGCAGGCCGCCTTCCTCGAGCACGCGTACGAAGCCCTGGTAGCGGTTCCCCGAATTGACGGAGACCACCACGGGCTTCGCGAGCCGGGAAGCGGCCCGCACGAGCAGGGGCCCGAGGGCGTCCGAGGCCGCGCACACGTCGTCGGTGGTCTTGAGGGTCTCCACGTGGGGGACCACGGCGACGAAGGCGCAGTCCACGCCCGGATCGGAGAGGACCGTCTCCACGATGGCGGCGAAGAGCACGTCGTCGGTCATGGGCGTCACGTCCAGGAAGGAGGCGCCGATGTTGAGGAGGCCGTGCCTGTTGAGCTTGGCGAGCCGTTCGACGGTCGCGCTCTCGTAGGCGGCGCCGACGAGGGCGCCGAGCTGGTCGGCTCCCATGGTGGCGTCGAGGCCCGCGTTCACCACGCCCGCGACGCGGAGGCCGGCGGGCGGCTTGGCGCTCAGCATGGAGAAGGCCTTGACCGCGTGGTAGAAGTCGGGCAGCTCGTCGATGAGGACCACGTCGGCCTGTTCGCAGGCGGCGCGGAAGATGTCGTAGTCGCCCGACATGGCCGCGGTGTGGCTCGCCGCCGCCGCCGCTCCGGCCGCGGTCCTGCCCGCCTTGTACACCACGAGGGGCTTTCGCGCGGCCTTCGCCGCCTCGAAGAATTCGCGCCCTTCCCCCGGCCCGAGTCCCTCCAGGTACATGGCCATGACCTCCACGCCGTCCTCGCGGTCAAAGTAGCGGACGAGATCCGGTACGTTCACGTCGGCCTTGTTGCCGAAGGAGACGATGGCCTTGTAGATGGGGGCGTACTGGGCCCGCTCCACGGCGGTGATGCCCATGGCCCCCGACTGGGTGAAGAGGGCCACGTTGGACTTGGCGGTCCACCGGACCGGCAGGCGCTCCTCGCCGATGAAGAGGGTGTTCACGCCGCCCCGAGCGCCGTCCGGGGCGAAGAAGACGCCCATGCAGTTGGGGCCGACGACGCGGACGCCGCGGCCGCGGTGCTCGCGCACGAGGGCCGCGAAATCGTCGAACTTGAGCTCGCTCGGCAGGCCGGAGATGAGCACGACCGCGGCGCCGTCCGGAACGGTCTTGAGGAAGTCGACGGTCCGGGCCGCGGGGGCGGCGAAGACGTACAGCGAGCACTTCCGCGGGAGGTCGCCGATCGTCGGGTAGAGGGGGTAGCGCTTGCCGCGGATCTCGGCCTCGCCGCCCTTGGGGTTCAGGCAGAAGACGTCCGTCCGCCCGAGCTCGGCGAGGAGCTCCACGATGATGCGCGCCATGCTGTACTTCCCCGCGTCGCCGGAAACGCCCGCCACCGCGATGCCGTCCGGCCGGAAGAAGGCGGCCAGGGACTCCAGGTCCGGCCGTACGTCGCGGTGGTCCTTCTCCTCCTCGGTGGCGAAGAGGGCGAAGCCGTCCACCGCGACGAAGCCGCCCTTCTCGGCGCGGGAAAAGACGAAGGGATTCACGTCGAGCTGGGAGAGGTAGAAGCGCGGTTTCCGCTCGGCCATGAAGGAGTATTGGGCGGCGAGGAGGCTGATCGCGCGTAGGGCCTCGGCGATGAGGCCGCAGTACTCGGGATGGCCCTCCGCCTCGTACTTGTGCCGGATCTTGAGCGAGCCGGTCAGGGCCGCCGCCTCCTCCCGCGAGAGGGGGGCGAGCGAGAGGTTGGCGGGGTCGTACCACTTGGCGAAGAACTCGGCGTCGTCGCCGCCCTTGGAGAGGGTGACCGTGGGGCCGAAGGAGGGGTCCTCCTTCACGCCGATGAGGACCTCGCTCCCGAGGGCCTGGGTGAAGGGGACGAATTCCGCGAGGAGGAAACCGTCCAGGCGCGGAGGGTTTCCCGTAAAGTGCGACAGCACCTCGGCCCGCATGGTCTCCAGCACGAAGCGCACGTACAGCGGATCCTCCGTGGAGACCGCCTTGACGCCGCCGAGCTTGGATTTGTGGGCGATGTCGGGCGAGACGATCTTGACGATGGCCCGCGGCGCGAACGGAGCGAGGAGCTCGGCGTCCACGCGGCTCGAATCCTGGACGAAGGCGTGGCGCGGCGTAGCCAGGCCGAGCGCCTCCAGGATGCGGTACACCTCGAACTCGTGGAGATTCCTCCGTCCCTCGGCGGCGGCTGCGGCGAATACGGCGTCGATGCGGGCTGCGGTCCTGGAATCGAGCGGCATGGGGGCCCTCCCTTTCGAACCATTGTACGCCGGCTCGGTTCGGCGTCAATGGCGAAGGTCAGGGCCTGCGGTACTCGGAGCCGTCCGGTTTCCGTTCCAGGAATCGATAGTCGACGAGGGCTCGGCGGAGCGTGGCATGGTCGTCCCCTACTTGGCGGAGGATCGCGTTAGCCTCGGCCTCGGTGAATACCGCCCCGCGCTCGAAGCGCTCGGCGATCCGCGCCAGGACGACGAGCCGCTGCTTCTCCTTGGGAGGGAACCGCTTGAGCCTGCTTCCGCCCGGCTCGAAGAATTTCGCCTCGATGGCGGCCGCCTCCGCCTCGGTGACGACGGTACGCCCGTCGCGGACCGGCATTGAAGGGCCGAAGGCCACGAAACGGCTGCCGTCGGACTGCCGGTCAGCGAGGAGCTCGCCGAGGGCGAGCAATATCTTCGCCTCGACCATCCTGCGCCGGAGCTGGAACCGGTGGTTACGCACGGCCGAGGCGGAGATGCCGCCGAGTTCGGCGGCTATCGCCGCATCGTCCGCGCCGGAGTAGGCGGCGCGTAAAAAGGTCTCCTGCGTTTCGGTGAGGCCGGTGGTTCCCTTGCCTAGTTCGAGCAGGGCGAGGAAGACGCCGCCGTGGACGCGTGCGAGGTGCGCTTCCATGGCGCGCCTCGCGGAAACCTGCCTGCCGTCCGCCTCATGGGCGACGCCGCGTTCGAAACGCTCGGCGCAGAACACGCAGACCAGATGGCGCGAGGAGCGATCGCGGATGAAGCCCCGGCGGATCGCCTTGAAGGACGCATCGGCATTGAAGGTTATAGTTCCACTCATAGTCGAACATAGTGTATAATTGTCATTATTTTGTCAAACTTTTATTTAAAAAGTTTGAAATAATCAAAGCGTGTAGCGGGCTGGACGTACGGGGCCGCGGGGGCCGCGCCGCTTGCTTCGCGGTCGTCCGAGACCTATAGTCCAAGCATCGGGCCCGCTCACTTCCCGAAGAGGAAGAGGGCGGTCCCGGCCGCGACGAGGGCGAGGCCCGCGATGCGGGAGATCGGCATCGGCTCGATCATGGCGCCGAGGAACCCCGTGCGCGCGAGGACGGCGGAGGCGGAGAGCTGACCGAGGATGATGAGCAGGCTGAAGGCGGCGATGCCGATGCGCGGTATCATCCAGGTGTTGAAGAGCGCCACCCCTCCGCCGATCACCCCGGACAGCAGCAAGGCGAGCGGCACGCGGCCGAGGGCGGCGAGGGGGGCCGCGCCGAGTTGGGGGAGGGCGAGGACGGCCGATGAGACGGCGCCGACGATCCAGAAGACGACGTTCACGAGGGCGGCCGAACCCGCGAGCGTGCCCGCGCGGGCGTTCATGGAAATGTGGACCGTGATGAGGACGCCGAAGACGAGGCTAAGCGCTATGTTCGCGATCATGGATACCCTCCGTTGCGGTTCTTTCCTCAGGTATACCGCTCACCCTTCTCCCCGCGCGGGACATTTGTCCCGGGGAGGCCCGCGATGAACGGCGATATCGACTTGATGAAGCGCATCCTCTCCGCGGCCGCGGCCGCGGGCATCGCTCCGTCCTCCCGCGTCTACGGCGGCGGGGAATTCCTCTTCCGTCAGGGGTTCCCGACCGACGGCATCCGCTTCATCTCTTCGGGCCTCTTCAAGTCCTCGATCCTCGGACAAAACGGCGCGGAGGTGCTCGTGGCCCTGCTCGGGAGCGGCGAATGCCTGGGGGATCTGGAATACTTCCTGGACGCCCCGGCGGTCTGCTCGGTCGTCGCCTTGGAACGGAGCTCGGTGGTCCGCTTTTCGGCCGAGGAGCTCGGGCGCCTCCGGCGGGCGTATCCCGACCTGGACTTTTCGCTCGGCCGGAGCCTCGCGTGTCGGCTCGCGGAGAACGCCGAGCGCTTCGTGCGGAGCTTCGGCTATCCCCTCGAATACAACGTCCTCGTCGCCGCGCTTTCGCGGCTCGGGGCGGAGGCCCGGCCCGTCCGCAAGACGGAACTCTTGGAATACCTGGGCGTCTCCTCCCGCCATCTCAATCGGGTCCTCGCCGGCTTGGGCGCCGGCGGCCTCGTGACCGTGGAGGACGGCGCCGTCATCGTCCGCGACGCCGCCGCCGCCCGCGCCGCCCTCGCGCGGACCGATGGCGCCTGAGTCCCTCCCGCACTTCATTAAATAAGTCAAAAAAGGGTATAACGAGTAACCTTGGCGGATTCCGAATGTATTCTACGAGCGTGAAGAAGTATCCGCGTCGCCTTCCGTACCTCCTGGTCACGGCGTTCATGTCGTACGCCGCGGCCATCGCTTACCCCGAAGTCCTCGTCCTGGACGAGGAAGCCGCCGCTGCCATGGCCGCGGCGGCAGACGCGGCGACCGCCCGGCTGCGGGTCGATGCGGCCGCGGGCGAACGGCGGACCCGTACCGCGAATAACTTCCTGCTCCCCTCGTTGACGGCGAGCGCCGCGGCGACCGAGAAGGTCGCCTCCGGCGCCGACGCGACCGCCCCCGGCGTCGTGAAGCTCTCCTCCGGCATGAGCCTCTCCGCCGCGGATTTCCAGGCCAAGACGACCATCGGCAGGGAAGCCGCCGCGCTCCGCCTCCAGGCGCAGGCCGCCGCGGAACGGGTCGGCCGCGACGCGCGCGTGGCCTTCTACCGCCTCATCCTCCTTTCGGAGCGGGTGCGGCTCGCCGAGGGCGCCGTGGAGGTAGCCCGCGAAGGTGCGGAACGGACCGCCGAGGAATACCGCAACGGCCTCAGCTCGGAGCGGGTGAAACGGCAATCGGAAGTAGCCCTCGCCATCGAAAAACTCGCGCTCGAGCGCGCCCGGACGGAGGCCGCGGTCGCGGCGGCCGATTTCCGGAGCCTCCTCGGCGTCAAAGAGGGGACGGAACTCTCGTTCTCGGGTAGCCTGGAGGCGCCGGAGGTCGCGGTGGACGGTTCCCTCGCGGCCGACCTCTCGCGGAGGACCGACCTCGCGCTCAACGCGGCCCGGCTCGCGGTCCAGGAAAGCCTCGGCGCCGAGGACCGCCTCGGCCGTCGTTTCCCCACGCTATCCCTCGCCGCGACCGCCTCCTCCGAGGTGGCGGACCTCTCCCCCGGCGCCGCGGGCTCTCTCGCCGACCGCGCCGTTTCGGGAGCCTCCTTCACGGTGACCCTCTCCTCGCCGAACCTGTCCGCCTTCCTGCCTTTCTCCAAGGAGGCGGAGACGTCCGCGGCCCTCGCGGACGCGGAGGAGAAGCTCCGTTTGGAGGGCGCCGACCTCGCCAGGGCCGCTAAGTTGGAAGTCGAATCCCTCCTCGCGAAACTCGCGGTATCCCGCCTGGCCATGGCGTCTCTCGCGGAATCCCTCGCCCTGGCCGCGGAGGTGGTCGAGCTCACGCGGGAGGCCTACGCGGTCGGCGCGGCCTCGTACCAGGACCTCAGGACCGCGGAGAAGGACCTGGACCAGGCCCGCGTCGACGAGGCGGCTGAACGGTTCTCCTACCTTTCGACCATCATCGATCTAGAATACGCCGTCGGGCGGCGTCTGCGCCCGGCTAAGGAGTGAGTCGTGCGGAGGCGAACCATCGTGCTGTTCGCGGCGTTGGCGGTCGCGGCGGCCGCCGCCGCGGTCTTTTATGGCCTCGCGGCCCCGCGC
>JAEXTK010000129.1 GCA_023406985.1 Spirochaetota bacterium
GGGGGGGCGCGCATCCACGCCCAGCCGGGATCGGAGGGTTACGGCGGGGAACGCGCGGGCCCCCGCGCCGGAGACGGGGTGGGTTGCGCGGCCGCGATCATCGCCGGTATGCTGAAACGGAATGGAGGAACCCATGGGCAACGACGAGAGTATCCGTGCGGAACGCGCAATGCGGCCATGGCCGGCTCTGGCGCCCTTCGCGCGCGTGACCCGAGTCGCGGGGGGAAGTGAAGAACTCTTCCTCTTCGATACCGGCGCCGCGACGGGGCTACCCCTCATCCTCATCCACGGACTCGGCGACGAGGCCGACTCGTGGCGCCACCTCATTCCCCTGCTCGCCCCCGCCGGACGCGCACCGGCCCGACGCGTCCTCGCGCCGGACCTACCCGGTTTCGGCCGGTCGCCGGGCACGGGCCGAATCTCGATCAAACGCCATGTCGAGGCGATCTCCGCCCTGCTCGCGGAAACCGGGAGAGCGGTGTTGATCGGTAGTTCGATGGGGGCGGCGGTCGCCGAATTGGTCGCGTTCGCGTCCCCGGAGCGGGTAGCGGCGCTCGTCCTGCTGGACGGCGGTCTTCCCTCGGCGGGGAAAGTGTCTCCCGCCCTCCTCCGCATGCTCACGCCCATCCTCGGCGAGCGTACGTACCGCGCGTTCCGGCGCGATCACGAAGCCGCCTACCGGTCGCTCGAGCCGTACTACGCGGATTTCGCGGCCCTGCGGGAAGATGATCGGGCGTTCCTCCGCGAACGCGTGATCGCGCGGGTGGAGAGCGAACGGCAACTGCGCGCCTATTTCGCCTCCCTGCGGAGCCTAGCCCTGACCGCCGCGGCCGGCGGAGACCGCTTCGCGGCCGCGCTCGCGGCCTATCCGGGACGCATCCTGCTCGGTTGGGGCGAACGAGACCAGATCATGAGCCGCGACACGGCCCGCATGATCCAGGCCGCGCGGGCCGACGCCCGCCTCGCGCTCTTCCCCGAGGCGGGGCACCTACCCCACCAGGAGGCGCCGGCGGCAGTCGCCGAGGCGATCGCCGCGTTCGTGGACGCTATTCCAGATCGAAGGGCTTGAGGAGCCTATCGACCTGCGCTTTTTTCCCTTCGTCGTTCATCGTCTCCACCTTCGCGAAGACCCACCCCTCCACCTTGGCCGGATCCAGGCCCGCGGCGATGAAGGGCTCGGGGTTGAGGACCCAGACGATATCCTTGTCGTTCTTGCCGATGTCGTTGGCCCACTCGAACATGTGCCCGCCGCCGACCTTGATCCCGTAGTGGTCCAGCGCCGCGTGGTAGCCGACCCGCTCTCGCTTCGCCTTCACGAGTTCGGCCAAAGCTTTATCCATCGACTTGACGGCATCCATGGAGAGCGCCTCGGAACCGAGCTCGAAGCGCAGCACGAGCCGGCCGTCCTTCTCCGCGTACGCGACGTCGCCCGCGGCGGGCAGTTTCGCGATGTCGAGGCCCGCGGCCGCGAACGGCGCGGCGTCGAACGAGAATTCGACGTCGCCCGCGCCGGGCCGCGTATAATCGACGGAAAGGCGCACCTCGTCGCCCCCCGCCGAGGCGAGCGTCCAGGCCCCGTCCGCGAAGGAGATCCGGGCGGCCGAGGCCGCGGCTACGGTCTCAAAGGACTCCACCGCCTTCTTCGCGACGACGTCGGTCGCCGCGCAGCCCGCGATGAATACCGATGCCGCGAGGCCCGCGGCGAGCGTGACGATAGGTTTCATACGTCTCTCCTCGATTCCGCTCAATGGTTTCCGATGATGCCGGAAACCGAATATCCGGCTTCCGCCACGGCGGCCGAGAGCGCGGCGTCGTTCAGCTCGCTGCCCTCCACCACCGCCCGCTTCTTGAGGAGGTCGACCTCCACCCCGGTGACTCCCTGGACATCTTCCAGGGCCGACTTGACGTGCATCACGCAGTGGCCGCAGCTCATGCCTTCCACCGACAAAATCTTCTTCATGCTGATCCCCCTGATCGCTTATTTGAACGCCGCGAACCGCTTGAGCCGCAGCGCGTTGGTCAATACGGAAACCGAACTCATGGACATCGCGGCGGCCGCGATGATCGGGTTGAGCAAGGGGCCGCCGAAGGCGTAGAGCAAGCCCGCCGCGACCGGGATGCCGAGCACGTTGTAACCGAACGCCCAGAACAGGTTCTGCTTGATGTTCCGGATGACGCTCTTGGACAGCTTGATCGCCGTCGGAACGTCCACGAGGTCGCTCCGCATGAGCACGATGTCGGCGCTCTCCATCGCGACGTCGGTGCCGGAACCGACCGCGATGCCGATGTCGGCTTGCGCCAGGGCCGGCGCGTCGTTGATGCCGTCCCCCACCATCGCGACCGTACGGCCCTCGGCCTGGAGCTTCTTCACTTCGCCCGCCTTGTCCTGCGGGAGCACTTCGGCGAGCACGCGGTCGATGCCGACCGTCCGCGCTACCGCCTCGGCCGTGCGTCGGTTGTCGCCGGTGATCATCGCGACCTGGATGCCCATACCGTGCAGGGCCGCTATCGCCCGGACGCTCGATGCCTTGACCGGATCGGCGACGGCGACGAGCCCTGCGTATTTCCCGTCCACGGCCACGTGCATGGCGGTCTTGCCCTGCTCGGCGAGTTTCCCGGCGCGCATCGCCCCCGCGTCGAAGGCGGGGGACCGCTCCACGCCGCCGGCGGCGAGGTGCCGTTCGTTGCCGAGCAGGACGCGTCGGCCATCGACCATCGCCTCGATGCCGTGGCCGGGCACCGCCGCGAAGCCGGTCGCCGCCTTCACCTGGGCGCCGCGCTCGGTCGCCGCGCGGACGATGGCTTCTCCGAGCGGATGCTCGGAACCCACTTCGGCCGACGCGGCGAGGGAGAGGAGGTCGCTTTCCGCGAAGCCGTCCGCGCCCTCCACGTCCGTCACCTCGGGATGGCCCTCGGTGAGGGTGCCGGTCTTGTCGAAGACGATGGTATCGATCTTGTGCGCGGTCTCGAGGGCCTCGCCCGACTTGATGAGCACGCCGAATTCGGCGCCCTTACCCGTGCCTACCATGATCGCCGTCGGCGTCGCGAGCCCGAGGGCGCAGGGGCAGGCGATGGTGAGGACCGCCACGAAGACCGTGAGGCTGAAGACCAGGGTGTGGCCCGCGATGAGCCAGGCGGCCGCCGCGGCGAGGGCGATAAGGAAGACCACCGGCACGAAGATGCCGGAAACGACGTCCGCGAGCTGCGCGATGGGGGCCTTGGACCCCTGCGCGTCCTCCACGAGCTTGATGATGCGGGCCAGCGCGGTGTCGGCCCCGACCTTGGTGGCCCGGAAGGTGATGGAGCCGTTCTTGTTGATGCTCGCGCCGACGACAGGGTCTCCGGGGTGCTTCTCCACGGGGAGGCTCTCGCCCGTCAGCATCGATTCGTCCACCGAGGTGGCGCCGCTCAAGACTTCGCCGTCCACGGGGATCTTCTCGCCCGGCCGGACCATGACGACGTCCCCCGCCTCGACTTCCTCGATGGGGATCTCCAATTCGGCCCCGCCGCGGAGGATCGTCGCCGTCTTGGGCCTGAGGCCCATGAGCTTCTTGATCGACTCGGAGGTCCTGCCCTTGGAGATGGATTCCAGGGTCTTGCCGAGGAGGATGAGCGTGATGATGACGCCGGCCGTCTCGAAGTACAGCTCGTCCACCGCCCGGAATTCCCCCGCCGCGATGCGGAACGTGGAGTACAGGCTATAGAGCACGGCCGCCGACGTCCCCATCGCGATGAGGGAGTCCATATTCGGGCTGCGGTGCAACATCGCCCGGAATCCCACCGCGTAGAAGCGATAGCCGGCCGCGAGGACCGGCACGACGAGCGCGAGTTCCAGGAGCGCGTAACGGAGCGGATAATCCATGGCGGCGATGGCGCGCGGCAGCGGCCAGCCGAGCATCCCGCCCATGGCGATGTAGAGGAGCGGCAGGGAGAACAACGCGGATACGGCGAGCTTGATCTTGAGGATGCGGATCTCCCGTTCCTTGGCCGCCTTGTGCGCGTCCACCGCGGAGGGCGTATCCTCCGTCAACGGCACGTAACCGGCTTTCGTGATCGCCGTCCTGATCTCGGAAAGCCGCACCGCGGCCGGATCGAACCGCACGGTTGCCTTCTCCGTCGCGAGGTTCACCGTCGCCGAATCGACGCCCGGCAGCTTCCCGACCGCGCGTTCGATCGCCTTGGCGCAGGCCGCGCAGGTCATGCCGCCGACGGGGATGGTCGCTTCCCGCGCGCCGCCGACTTGCACGGCGGCGGCCGCTTCCTCTTCCACGGCCTCGTACCCCGCCTTCGCGACGGCGCTCTTTATCGTCTCCACGGTGAGCATTTCCTCATTGAACTTCACGAGGAGCTTCTCGGTCGCGAAATTGACCGCCGCTTCCTCCACGCCGCCCAATTTCTTGACCGCCCGCTCGGAAGCCTGCGCGCAGGCCGCGCAGGTCATGCCGTTTATTTTCATCGTGAGCGTCTTTACCATATCTCCTCCGGCGTCCGCGGAATTCTCTCTATGACCCCCTCCCTGGGAGGGGTACAGGAGAGTATATACCAATTCCGACGAAATCAGTCAAGTGTCAACGGCTCTTGTCGAAATGACCAGTATTATCATATATTTAGTAATGTATAAGGAGGCCATGATGCCGACTATTGCGAAGGTTGACCACGGGGCCCTCAAGGCGAACCAACTCGCCATCATCATCCTGAATCTCGTCGCGTTCGTCGCCGATCGGTGGCCCGTCGCCGCGGCGGTCGCGCTCGTCATGGCGGCGGGCAGCCTGGTAGGGAAACCGGGCTTCCTTCCTCTCTACCGGTTCATCCTGAAGCCGCTCGGCGTCGTGAAAGCCGATATCCTGGACGACGATCCGCGGCCGCACCGCTTCGCCCAAGGTTTCGGCGCCGTCGTACTGCTCTCGGGGTCGATCGCGCTTTCCGGCGGCGCGACCGTCTTCGGCTGGACCGCGGTCTGGATCGTCATCCTGCTCGCCGCCGTGAACGTCTTCGCCGGTTTCTGCGCCGGCTGCTTCGTCTTCTACCAGCTCGCCCGGCTCAAGGTTCCCGGTTTCTCCGGGACTCCGCCCGCGGGGACCTTCCCCGGCATGCGGCCGCGGGGGTAACGCCATGGACGCGATCGTTTTCCGCCTTCTCCTGAGCGCGTCGATACTCCTCGCCGCAGCGGCCGCGTGGTCGTTCCTGCTCTCGGTCTCCAAGCGCCGGGCCGGCGCCGCGGCCTCCGATCTGGAAGGCTACCGAAGCGGGAACGCCGCCCTCGTCTACTTCTCGTCCCCCGTGTGCGTACCGTGCCGGGCCATCCAGCGTCCCGCGGTGGAACGCTTCAAGAACGCGGTGGGGAACGAAGTCCAGGTCATCGAGGTGGACGCCGCGGCCCGTCCCGACGTAGCCGCGCGATGGGGAGTCTTCTCGCTCCCGACCACCGTCTTCCTCGATGCCGCAGGAAAACCGAGGACCGTGAACCCGGGCGTCGCCAGCACCGAGACCTTGCTCTCCCAGGCCCGGCTCCTCCGGTTCCCGGTCAAGAACGCTCGTTGAACGGCGCCTCTGGGCGCGATGGGAACGCCGGCCTCGCGGCCGGCGTTTTTGTCGTTATTGGGGATCCTGGAAGAGGATGGTGGAAAGGTAGCGCTCGCCGGTATCCGGCAAGAGGGCGACGACGGTCTTGCCGGCCAACTCGGGCCGCTTGGCGATCTGCGCCGCGGCGAAGGCCGCCGCGCCCGACGAGATGCCGACGAGGAGGCCTTCGGATTTGGCAAGCCTACGGGCGGTTTCCACCGCCTCGTCGTTCTTGACCTTGTAGACTTCATCGATGATGGACGTGTTGAGCACCTCGGGGATGAAGCCGGCGCCGATGCCCTGGATCTTGTGCGGTCCGGGATTTCCTCCCGAGAGCACCGGAGAATCGGTGGGTTCCACCGCGACGATCTTGATATCGCCCCGCTTCTTCTTGAGGACCTCGCCCACGCCGGTGATCGTGCCGCCCGTGCCGACTCCGCCGACGAACACGTCGACCTTGCCGTCGGTATCGCGCCAGATCTCTTCGGCGGTCGTCGTGCGGTGAATCTCCGGGTTGGCCGGATTCTTGAACTGACCGGGAATGAAGGAGAGCGGCGTCGCGGCGGCGAGCTCCTCGGCCTTGCGGATCGCCCCCTTCATGCCCTCGCTGCCCGGCGTGAGCACGAGCTCGGCGCCGAGCATCTTGAGCAGGGACCGTCGCTCCACGCTCATCGTCTCGGGCATCGTGAGGATGAGGCGGTAGCCCTTGGCCGCCGCCACGAAGGCGAGCGCGATCCCGGTATTACCGCTCGTCGGCTCGATGATGACGGACCCCGCTTTCAGGATCCCCTTCTCCTCCGCGTCGACGATCATCGCGTTGCCGATCCGGTCCTTCACGCTGGAAAGCGGGTTGAAGTACTCGAGCTTCACGACGAGTTTGGCTGCGAGGCCCTCCTGCTTCCCATAGTTTCCCAACTCCAAGAGCGGGGTATTTCCGATCAGATCCGTCAGTTTCTTGGCGATCTTGGCCATAGCTCCCTCCTACAGACTACTAATGCTATTGATATAGTAGTATATAGGGTGTTCGTACAAAAAGCAACAACCCCGAACGATACGGGGATGTTTATTCTACCGAAGGAGGGATGGCGATTCACTCGATCGCGCGGAGCGGATCAGTGCGGGCGGCCGAACTGCCTCCTGGGGCCGCGCTCGGCGGCGCCTATTCCACGACGAAGACCGCCGAACCGGAAAGGGAGCGATAATCGACTTCGCCGGAAGCGCACCGCAGCCGCAGGAGGTACGGTCCCGCCGAAAGGCTATCGGGCACCCGGGCGATGATGAGGTCGCTCGAAATATGGTCATAATGGGCAGACCTGGTCTCGCCGTAATCGACGAAGAAAACGCCGGAGCGCGAATCCCGCGGGTCGAACTGGAGGTTCTTGCCGACGATGCGGATCAGGTCCCCGCCCCGCGCGCGGTTTTCCTCTTCGGTCCGCACGGAGACGATCCTTCGTGGCGCCGGCATCGACCGCCCCTCGCCGCGGCGCGGCGAATGGAAGCGCAGGCGGATACTTTTCTTGCGATCTTCTTGCGGGGTCCTATCATTCATGCGGGTGACTGCGTCAATGGCCATCGTCTTCGCTCCTTGCGTGATAACTCAATATCGTCCTCTTTTCCCGCCGAATTGACGGATATCGTGAGCGCGGGCGCGGACGCGTTTCTACGCTGGTAAGCGCGACGGCGAGCCGGTATGATACGGGATCGGGGAGGAGCGCATATGAAGGCAATCGTACTATATCGATCGATCTCGGGCTTCACGGAGAAATACGCTCGATGGATCGCCGAGGAGCTCGGCGCCGATCTCTTCGACCGTCGGACGGCGCAGCCGAAGGTCCTCTCCGGTTACGATACCGTCATCTACTGCGGCAGCCTCCATCAGGGCGGCATCAACGGCATCGATATCGTCACGCGCAACTTGGGCCTTCTCGCGGATTCGCGCGTCATCGTCCTCGTCACCGGCGGATCGACGGCGAGGCCCGGCCTCGCCGAGGAGATCCTGGCGGCCAACTTCACCGAGGAGCAGCGACCGCGGATTCGGCTCTTCTACCTGCGCGGAGGATTCGACTTCGGCAAGTTGGACCTGCAAAACAGGGCGCTGATGGCGCTCCGGATAGCGCAGCTCCGCAAGAAGCGGGCTGAGGACCTGAGCTCCGACGATCGGGACTTACTCGCCGCCCGCGCAGTTCCCGCGGACGCGACCCGCAGGGAAGCCATCCAGCCGATCCTCGAGTACGCCCGGTCCCCACGCCTTGAACGGCAGTGACGACACCGCGGGCCAGCCGCGGAGCGACGGTCCCCCGCGGTCAGGCCGGCTGCCGCGGTCAGGCCG
>JAEXTK010000217.1 GCA_023406985.1 Spirochaetota bacterium
GCGCGGGGCACCGCGCCGGGCGCCGCTCCGGGCGCCGCGCGCGGCACCGCGCGGGACGCCGGCGGACGGGCTTCCTTACACCTCCCGCTTCCGATACGTCGTGTGCAGCAGCTCGTGCGAGAGGTGCCCGAGGGGCTTCCCGAGGAATTCGGCGTACAGCGCTTGGACCGCGGGATTCTCGTGCGATTTGCGGAGCGGGAGCCGCAGGTCCTCCCGATAGACCGCGGCCTGCCGGGCCTTCCGCTTCTTCCACCCCGTCAGGATGGGCTGGCCTCCGCCGCCGACGCAGCCTCCCGGGCAGCTCATGATCTCTATGAAGGCGTACGGAGAGGTCCCCGCGACCATGCCGTCGAGCACCTTGCGCGCGTTGCCGAGGCCGTGGGCGACGGCGACCGTGAGCGGCGTTCCCCCGAAATCGAGCGAAGCCTCCTTCACGCCGTCCATGCCGCGGACCGCCTCCAAATCGAGCGTCGGGAAGGGTTTCCCGAGGGCCACCTCGTAGGCGGTCCTGAGCGCGGCCTCCATGACGCCGCCGGTGGTGCCGAAGAGGGTGGCGGCGCCCGTGCTCTTCCCGAGCGGGTCGTCGAAGTCCGCCTCTTCCAGGGTCGCGAAATCGATGCCGGCCCGCAGGATCATCCGCGCGAGTTCGCGGACGGTGAGCGCGTAGTCCACGTCGGCGACGCCCGACGCGTCCATCTCCGGCCGCTTCGCCTCCGACTTCTTGGCCGTACAAGGCATGATGGAGACGACGACGAGCTTCGCGGGATCGATCTTGGCCTTCTTCGCCCACCAGGTCTTGGCGAGGGCGCCGAACATCTGCTGCGGCGACTTGCACGTGGAGAGATGGGGGAGCAGGGTCGGATAGAAGGTCTCGATGAAGCTGATCCAGGCCGGCGAACAGCTCGTGATCATGGGGAGCGTCCCCTTCTTGGCGATCCGGTCCAGGAGTTCCGATCCCTCCTCCATGATGGTGAGGTCGGCGGTGAACTGGGTATCGAAGACGTAGTCGAAGCCGAGCCGTCGGAGCGCCGCGGCCATCTTTCCCGTCACGAGCGTCCCGCTCTCCATGCCGAGGGCCTCGCCGAGGGAGGTCCGGACCGCGGGCGCCGTCTGGACGATGACGGTCCGGTCCGGATCCCGGAGCAGGCGGAAGACCTCCTCGGTATCGTCCCGCTCGGTGAGCGCGCCGGTCGGGCAGACGAGGGTGCATTGGCCGCACCGCACGCAGACCGACGCCTCCATGCCCCGGTCCATGAAGGGCGCGACGCGCGTGTGCGCGCCCCGCCCGACGAAGTCGATGGCGGCGACCGATTGGGTCTCCCTGCAAACCGCAACGCAGCGGCCGCAGAGGATGCACTTGCCCTCGTCCCGCTCGATGGAGGGGTTCGCGGCGTCCACGCGTTCCGCGACCGGCTTCACCGGCCGGGTCCGCGGGAACCGGCGCCGCTGCACGCCCATGAGCTCGGCCATGGCCTGAAGTTCGCAGGTCCCGTTCCGGCCGCAGGACAGGCAATCGTCGGGATGGTTGGCCAGGAGCAGCTCCAGCGCGGTGCGTCGGGCCGACGCCACGCGCTCGGTGTCGGTGCGGACGTCCATCCCCTCGCCGACCTTCTGGACGCAGGAGCGCAGCAGGCTCTTCGCGCCCGCGACTTCCACCATGCACACGCCGCAGGAGGCGCTCGCGGCGACGTCCTCCAGGTAACAGAGCGTCGGCACGGCGACCCCCGCCGCGGCGCACGCGTCCAGGAGCAGGGTCCCCTCGGGAACGGAGACGGATCGACCGTCGATTTTCAAAGAAACCATCTTCGCGTCCATTCCGCCCTCCTCTAGCGTACGCACATCTTGACGTCGCAACGCAGGCAGCGTTCGGCCTCGGCCAGCGCCTGTTCGCCCGTGTACCCCGAAGCGATCTCATGGAAGTTGTTGCGCCGGTCCTCGGGCGACAGGCGGCGCGACCGATGCATCCGCCCCGCCGAGGGTTCGAGGGGGGCCGCCATCCGATAATCGAATTCCTTTTCCAGGCGATGGAAGCGCCATTCCCCCGTGAGGGCGAAGTCGATGGATTTGACCGCCCGGATGGCCCGCCCCATGGCCTCGGCCGCGGTGGCGGGCCCCGAGACCGCGTCGCCCGCGGCCCACACGCCGCTCATAGAAGTGCGGCAATTGAAGCGGTCGGCCGCGATCGTGCCGGCCTTCTCCATCTCAAAGCCGGTCTCCCCGAGCGCGCGCGGATCCACCCGCTCGCCCACGGCCGAGACCACGGCCTCGCAGGGTATCTCGAAGCGTTCGCCCGAAGGCACGGGCGTCGGCCGACCCGACCGGTCGATGGGTCCGGGAACCATGCGGCCGAAGCGCACGGCCCGGATCTTGCCGTCCTTGCCCGCGAGGATTTCCTCGGGGGCCGCGAAGTAGACGAACGCGACGCCTTCGTCCTCCGCGCCCCGGATCTCCGCGTCGTTCGCGGGGAGGTCCTCCCGCGTACGCCGGTAGGCCACCGTCACGGCCGCGCCGGTCCGGAGTATGGTCCGCGCCGCGTCTATGGCGACGTTGCCGCCGCCGATGACGACCACTCTACCCGTCGGCGCCTTCGCCCTCTTTTCCCCGAAGGCTTCCAGGAAGGCGTAGCCCGCGAGGACGCCGGGAAGGTACTCGCCCGGGATGCCGAGCGGCTTGTCGGCGCTCGCGCCCACCGCGACGAGCACGGCGTCGTGGCCGGACCGGAGCTCCTCGAAGGCGATGTCCTTCCCGACCCGTTTCCCCAGTTCGAACCGGACGCCGAGCTTCGTGAAGAGGCCGAGTTCCCCGTCCAGGACTTCCCGCGGCAGCCGGTAGGCCGGGATGCCGTAGCGGAGGACGCCGCCCGCCTTGGCGTGGCTGTCCCAGACGGTCACCGCGTGCCCGAGCCTAGCCAAGAAGTAGGCCGCGGCGAGTCCCGCGGGACCCGCGCCGACGATCGCGACCCGCTTCCCCGTGGGCGGGAGCTTCTCCGCCGCGATCCGCGCCCAGACCGCCTTGGCCCTGCCGAGCTTGTGCACGGCGTCGGCCAGGTAGCGGTGGATCTCGCCCTGGGCCACGGGGTCGTCGATCGATTCCCGCCGGCACCGCATCTGGCAATGGAAGTGGCAGATGCGGCCGAGCGTGCCGGGGAGCGGATTGCCGCGGAGCGTGAGCTCGTAGGCCTCCTCGATCCGCCCTTCTTTCAGGAGCTCCAGGTACCCCGGGATGTTGAGGTGCATCGGACAGGAGTTCTCGCAGAGGGCCGAGTAGAGAGACTCGCAGACGCCAGCCTCGCACCGCTTCTCCCGGATGTGCGCCAGGTACTCGTCGCGGAAATACTTGAGGGTGGTGAGCACGGGGTTGGCCGCCGTCTGGCCGAGGCCGCAGAGGGCGGCGTCCTTGATCATCCGCGCGAGCGCCTCCAGTTCGTCCAGGTCCGATTCTTTCGCTTCCCCGCGCGACACCGCGTCCAGGATATGGAGCATCTGCGCGAGGCCTTCGCGGCAGGGGGCGCACTTTCCGCAGGATTCGGCGGCGGTGAAGGCGGTGAAGTAGCGGGCCGTGTCCACCATGCAGTTGTCGCCGTCCAGCACGACCATGCCGCCCGAGCCCATGATGGCGCCGAGCTCCGCGAGGGACTCGTAGTCGACGGCGACTCCGAGTTTGTCGGCGCTCACGCAGCCGCCGGAGGGCCCGCCGGTCTGCACCGCACGGACCCGCTTGTGCTTGCCCGCGCCGCCGCCCATGCCGTACACGATGGAGTCCAAGGGCGCGCCGAGCGGCAATTCCACGAGCCCCGTGTTCCGGGCCTTGCCGACGAGGGAGAAGACTTTGGTCCCCGCGCTGCGGGTGGTGCCGACCGCCTTGAAGGCGTCCGCGCCCCGCGCGATGATCCAGGGCACGTTCGTCCACGTCTCCACGTTGTTGATGGTCGTCGGCTCCCCGCGGAACCCGGACTGGGCCGGGAACGGCGGACGCGGGGAAGCGCGGCCCGCCCGGCCTTCCGCCGAGGCGATGAGCGCCGTCTCCTCGCCGCACACGAAGGCTCCCGCGCCCTGCACCATCTCCAAGTCGAAGGAGAAATCCGTCCCGAAGATGCGCTCGCCCAGGAAGCCCCGTTCGCGGGCCTGCACGATCGCCAGGGTGAGCCGGGCCACGGCGAGCGGATATTCCGCGCGCACGTAGACGAAGCCCCGCCGCGCGCCCATGGCGTAGGCGCCGATGGCCATGCCCTCCAGGAGCATGTGGGGATCGCTCTCTATCTCGTTCCGGTTCATGTAGGCGCCCGGGTCGCCCTCGTCGGCGTTGCAGATCACCCACTTCTCCGCGGCTTGGCGGAGCCGCATCAGTTCCCACTTGCGGCCGGTCGGGAACCCCGCGCCGCCGCGGCCGCGGAGCCCCGAAGCGCTCACCTCGGCTACCACCTTTTCCGGGGTGAAGCCGGTGAGGGCCTTCAAGAGGGAAGCGTAGCCGCCGACGGCGATGTACTCGTCGATGTTCTCGGGATCGATGAGCCCCGCGTCCCGGAGCACGATCTTCTTCTGTCCCTTGAAGAAGGGAGTCTCGTCCCAGCGCGGCACCGCAGCCCAGGGCTCGGCCGCCGCGGCGGCGTCCGTCGCGAACCGCGCGCGCGAATCCACGAAATCCCATTCGTCGATGCGGGCGAAGGCCTTCGGCGCGAGCTTGGCGAGGGCCGCCCGGTCCATGGCGGCGCGCACGAAGGAAGCCGCCTCCCGGGCCTTGGCTGCCCCGAAGAGGAGGGCCGGCAAGCCGGGCAGCGCCACGGTGACGAGGGGCTCTTCGGCGCAGAAGCCGAAACAGCCCGTCCGCTTGAGCCTGACCGCGGGAGGCTTCCCCGCCCCCATGATCGCCGCGACGCCGCCGTCGGTGGAGGCGTCGATGCCCGCGGCCTCGAGTTTCGCGCGGATCGCGTCGAACACGTCCTGCGCGCCGTTGCCGATGCCGCAGGTGCCGAGGCCCACCGCGATGGTCGGCATGCTCGGCACCACGAGGGGGAGCGCCTTCCTGCGGAGGGCGGCGAGTTCCGCTTCGCTTCCGATGCGAGTCATTTCGAACCTCCCTTGGCGACGCGCGCGATGAGGGACGCGAGCTTGGCGGTGGTCATCCGGGAATGGATGACCCCGTCGACGGCCACGACCGGCGCGAGGGCGCATTGGCCGAAGCACGCGACGGTGCGCACGGTGAAGCGGCGGTCGAGGGTGGTAAAGGTCGTATCGGCGTCCACGTCGAAGCCTTCGGCCCCGAGGCGCACGGCGGCCTCGGCCAAGAGGCCGCGGGAGCCCCGCGTGTGGCAGGCCGTGCCGCGGCAGACCACGATGGAGTGCTCGCCCTGGGGGCGGAGGTTGAAGAAGGAATAAAAGGTGACGATGGAATAGAGCCGGGAAGTCGGGGTGCCCGTCCGCGCGGCGATATGGCGGAGCGCCGCCTCGCTCAGGTACTGCCAGCGCTCGCGCTCCTGGGCTTCCTCCAGGATGCCGAGCAGGGCGCCCGGGCGGCCCGCGCCGCTCGCCCTATCGAACCACCGGTCGACGATCTCGTCGAGTCCCGCGCGTTCTTCTGCCGTCAACGCTTCGATTTCGAGCATCGATCCTCCTTTTCCCTTCACCAGGTGCAGGAACGGAGCGGCAAAAACCGATGCGAGGCGCGATGCCGGGACGAACGCCTTTAGGATACGTCAGGTTGTGAAATTTTTCAATAAAATCATATCTATAAAAATAACGACAGATATAAAATTCATACCCCCGGCGATTGCCGGGGGCGATTATTGCCGGGGGCGGCTTCAACTGCTCGCGCTGGTATACCCGCGGATCCCAGCCCGCCACGCCAGGCTCGCGAGGACCGTGAAGAGGACCGGGGAGAGGGCGCCCCAGAGGGCGAAGAGCGGCGACATCCGGCCGAGGGCGAAGAGGGCGGGAAAGTTCGTGATGATGAAGACGGGAATGAGGAAGATGCCGAAGGCTTGGCCGACGCGGTTGTAGACCACCATGGGCACGTTGTTGAAGTCCCAGAAGGAGTCGGCGAGGCCCGCGAGCGCCTGGACGTTGGTCAGCCGGAAGACGAGGGTCATGGGAAGGAGGTAGAGGGCGTAGGCCATCGCGGAGCCGGACGCGACGAAGAAGCCGTAGCCGAGGACGCGGACGGGGTCGAAGCCGAGGCCGAGCCGCGCGATGCCGATGACCACCATCACGAGACCCGCGAGGAAATCGAGGAGGAAAATCGCGACGTCCGAGCGGCGGAAGGTGGCCAGGAATTGCGTGGAGACCGGCTTCGTGAGGATCATGTCGAACGACCCGTCCCGCACGAGGCCGGAGAGCTGGAACAGGTTCATCATGAAGAGGCCCGCGTAGAAGCCGGTCACGAGCACGAAGGTGCCGATGAAGACGAGGATCTCGTCGGGGCTGAAACCGGCCACCTTGGCGCCGCTCCGGAAGACCACGAAGACGTAGAGGAGCTTCACGATGAGGTAGCCGGCCTCCATCAGGAGGCCGGTCACGAAATTGATGCGATATTCCAGGTGGCTCATGAGGTTCATGCGCACGAGAGTAGCGTGGAGCCGGAGGTGTTTCGCGATTTCCTTGAGCAGGTTCCGCATGGCTTCTCCTCAACTGCCGACCGCGGCGAAACGGCGGACTCCGGCCTTCCAGAGGAGGCGGGATACGACGGCGAGGACGGCGATCCAGACGGAGGCCAACGCGAAGGCGCCGAGGAGGGCGGAGGGCGGCACCCTGCCCGCGAGGAGCTCGGTCGGGAACTGGATCGTGAACCGGAAGGGCAGTAGGCGCAGGAACGCGGCGGGTCCCGGTCCGAGCACTTCCAGGGGGAAGATGCCGCCCGCGGCAGCGATGATGACGATGCGCACCGCTTCGAACAAGAACCCGATGTCGGTGAGCCAGAAGCCCGCCATGCCGACGCACCAGAAGATGAGGAAGTTGAGGATGAAGGCGAGCGGCAGGCTCACGGCGAACGCGAGGATGGCGCCGAGCGCGACGGGGAAGCCCAAGACGAAGGCCAGGACCGCCACCGAGGCGGCGAGGAGGATGGCCATGAACGCAGCCTGGACGCCCTTGTCCCCGAGGAAGGCCGAGAGCCGGAAACCAAAGTAGTTCATGGGCTTCACGAGGTAGCGGTCCAGGCCGCCGCCCTTGATGTCCTCGTTGATCTCGTACTCGAAGCCGGTGCGCACGAGGCGGGAGACGAGTTGGGCGATGACCGTGTACGCGACCATCTGGGCGAAGGTGAAGCCGAAGAGGCTGTCCGCAGAAGCTTGCGCGGAAGCCGGGTCGGCGCCGCCTGCCCCGGCCGCGGCGTCCGCGGAGGCCGCGCCGCCCGCGGCGGCGGGCGCGTAGAGGGCGATCCAGAGGGCGGTCTGGATAACCACCGGCCAGACCGCGGACAGGACGGAGAGGAAGAAATTGACGCGGTACTCCAAGGCGGCCTTGAGGCCGAGGCCGAAGGAGCGCGAATACTTCGCGGCGGCGGTCACGAGGCGGCCCCGCGGTAAAGGCGCGCGATGCCCTCCTCGAGCGGTTGGTCTTCAATGGTGAGGTCGGCGACCGGGAGTTCGTCCAGCGCGGCGCGGCAGAAGGCCTTCACCCGCGAGCGCTCGACCTCGAACGTCGCCTCGGACCCTTCCCGCGAGCGGAAGCCGCTCAACGCCGTGAGCGCGGCCTCCTCTACCGGTTCGGAGAGCGAGAGCTTCACGGTCTTCCGATCGCCGAGGGAGGCGTTGACCTCCTTGAGCGGTCCGTCGTACACGATCTTGCCGCCGTTGATGAGGACGGCCCGCTCGCAGAGCTCTTCGATGTCGGAGAGGTAGTGGCTCGTGAGCATGACCGTGGTGCCGTAGCGCTCGTTGAAGGTCCGCACCAGGTCGCGGATGGCCCGTTGGGAGAGGAGGTCCAGGCCGATCGTCGGCTCGTCCAGGAAAAGGACGCGCGGCTTGTGGAGGAGGGCGGCGATGAGCTCCATCTTCATCCGCTCGCCGAGGGACAGGCGGCGAACCTGGACCGAAAGGAGGGGGCCGACGCCGAAAAGGTCGACGAGCTCGTCCAAGGTCGTCCGGTAGTCCGTCCGGGAAATTTCATAGATAGTCCGGTTCAGTTCGAAGGCTTCCAGGGCCGGGAGGTCCGGCCAGAGCTGGCTCCGCTGGCCGAGCACGATGGAGATGCGCATGCGGAAATCCTTCTTCCGCTGCCACGGCCGGAATCCCATGACGCGCGCGTCGCCCGCGCTCGGATGCATGATGCCGGACAGCATCTTGAGCGTCGTGGTCTTGCCCGCCCCGTTCGGCCCCAGGAAGCCGACGATCTCGCCTTCGGCCACGGTGAACGATACGCCGCCCACCGCCTCTTTCGTGAGGCTCTGCCGGTGAAAGAGGTTCTTCACCGAGGCGCCGAGCCCTTCGGCCTTCTCGTAGTACGTAAACCGGCGGGTGAGCCCTTCGACTTCTATGATAGCCACGGTTTTCTCCTGATCGAGGAGCTTAGCGATACGCCTTGCGCCATGTCAACCGGTTGCATTGAATGCGGCGAACGTCGGCCATGGCCCTGCCGACCTTTTCCCAAATCTTCGCGACACTGGAGCCGGTTCGCAGGGATCGCTTCAGCGGGAGGCGTCCAGAGCCCGCCGCAACGCGTCGGCCTTCGCTTCCGACCGCGAGAGCTGGTCGTAGGCGAAGATCGGAAACCCCGCCCACTCGTCGGACAGGCACGACTGGAGCTCCGCCTGGAATGCCTCCAGTGAGAGATCCTCGTCGCGGTACAGTTTATCCGTCTGCAGGAAGCTCATCACCGGCTTCCCCGTCATCCGCTTCGTCTCGCGGAGCAGGGCTTCCTTCCAAACGAGGTCCTTTCCGAGGACGTGGGTGAAGGCCATAGGCGCGAAATAATCGACGAAGGAGGCCATGCCGACCGGTTCCTGGCCCGTCACGAAGGAGCGCGCGCCGCCCAAATCGTCAGTCCTCCACGGCACGAGCTTGACGCCGATCCGGGACGCGGGAGAAGCGTTCCGCACAGCCTCCGCGAAGATCCGCGTGACCTCATCTATCCGGGCGGTTTGCCAAGCGGCCCATGCGGCCCATGCGTGGGCGCGGATCCAGACCGCCGGTGCGTTCCGGTCCACCCGTTCGCCGATCGCGCGTTCGAATCCATCCAGGCAAACCGGGCAATAGCATCCCGACTCGATTTCCCCACCGCCCGCGAGCGGGACGGTTTCCCAGAACACATAGTGGCGGATGAAATCCAGGCTCACGAGCTCAGGTTGGAGCTGCGCCGCGAGAGCGCCGTACCCCGCCGCGAGCGCCTCTACGTAGGGGTCCCGACGGGGACAGACGAAACGTGACCAGTCGTGGATGGCCCGTCGTCCGCTGCTCGTTATGCAGTAGTCTTCCGGATGAAGCTCAAGGTGGGCAGGGTTATAGAAGATCGGGAGGTTGAGCCAAACCTTCACCCGTTCCCGCGCGAGAGCCCGCGCCATTCCGCTGGTCTTGAAAAAGAGGGGGCTCAGGATCGCGTACGGAATCCCCCAGCGCCGCAGGTCGCGCGAGAACGAGGGGGGATCCACGGACTCGTCGAAGTTGTAGAGTCCGACCGCCTTCTCCATACCGGTTTTCTCCCCTACAGGACCTACCGGTCCGCCGGACCTACCGGTCCGCGTTGCCCCGGAGGGTCAGCGCGAGTTCTTTCCAGACGAGCTGGTCCGCCTCGGAGAGCTTCGCGAACTCGGCCTGCCGTCCGTACGCGGAGAGGTCGATGAACGTGAGCGTCCGCTCCATGAGAGCATCGAACTTGCGCTCCTGGAAGTCGGAGAGCCACCGAGGGATGCGCTTGGCCACCGCGAGCAGGGTGGCGTAGTGGGGCGCGCAGAGGCCCGCGGAGGACTCGAAGGCGCGGCGGAGTTCGCACTCGTCCGCGCCCGGCCCGTCGGATTCCGCGAGGAAGGTGAGGTACTCCTTCTCGATCCGGCCTCGCTCCACGCAGACGGGACAGGGGTCCTTCGGTTTCCAGGGCTTCCGTTTCTTGAAGGCGGCGATGCGGTCTTCCAAGATGTCGCGCCCCAAGATGGCCACGGCCAGGCCGTCGCGGAAGGAGGCGAGGTTCCGGGAGTGGTAATCGCAGAAGCCTCCGGCGGCGCGGTGGGCCGCGCGGAAACCGCGGTCGGACACGTGCTCGAAGAGGAGGTTGTCCATGTACCGTTCGGCGCGATCGGCCACGAGGCGGCAGACCGGGCACCCCGGTTTTTCGCAGACCTTCTGGAGTTCGAAGAAGTTGATGTGTCGATCGACGGCCACGGCTATTCCCTCACCTCGACCGCGCCGGCGGCGCGGCCGATGAAGACGATGGGCCGCTTCCGCGTGAAGAAGCCGGTCTCCACCACGCCGGGGATCTGCACGATCTCGGCCTCCAAGGCGGCGGGATCGATCCGTTCCTTGAACCGGATGTCCAGCAGGAGGTTCGCGTGCTCGGTGATGACGGGGCCCGCCTTGCGGACGGCCTCGCGGAGCGCGACCTCGGCGCCGAGGGCCTCGAGCGCGCGCGTGACGGGGACGCGGGCCTCGGTCACCACCTCGATCGGGACGGCGAACTTCAGGCCCAGGTCGGCCACGACCTTCGACTCGTCCACGACGATCGCGTAGCGGGAGGACGCGTAGGCGACGATCTTCTCCACGAGGAGGGCTCCGCCGCCGCCTTTCACGCAGTAACCGCTGCCGTCCACCTCGTCGGCTCCGTCGATCGTCAGGTCGAGCGTCCCGTCGATCTCCTTGGAGTTGAGCGTGTAAAGCGGGATGCCCCACTTCTCGCATTCGATGACGGTCTGGAAGCTCGTGGGCACGGCCTTGATATCGGTGAGGACGCCGTCCCGCAGGAGTTCGCCGACGCGGCGTACGGCGGGCATGGCGGTGGAACCGGTGCCGAGGCCGAGCTTCATGCCGCTCTTCACGAGCCGTTCGACGGCGGTCCGGCCGACGAGTTCCTTCATCGTTTTCTGGTCCATAATCATTGCGTAAGGACTATACTCTACATCGTGGACGCACGCAACGAACCGCTGCTCGATTCGATTTCCTACTTCGACGTGCTGGAGCAGATGCAGGACGGTATCTTCATCGTGGACCGGGAGTACGCCCTCCGTTACTGGAATCCTGCCGCCACGTCCATCCTCGGTTACGCGGCGCAGGACGTCCGCGGCTGGTCCTGCAGGGACCTCGGGCCGCTCTGCAAGCGGGATTCCTCCGGGAGCAAGCTCTGCGGAGGAGACCTCTGCCCGATCGCCCTGGCGGTCTCGGGCGGGTTCGCCGGCCGCTATCCCCACTACGTCTTCATGCGCGCCTCCGACGGCCGCGAGGTGCCGCTTTCCCTAACCGTCTGCCCTCTCCGCGGAGAAGGAGGGAACATCATCGGCGGCATCGGGGTCTTCCGCGACATGACCGAGGAGTACGCCCAGCTCAAGCTCGCCGGCGAGATCCAGAAGCATATGGTGACGACCCGCGCCTTCTCGCACGCGGGCCTCCGGGTGGACACCCTCTTCCATCCGCTGGAGGTCACCGGCGGAGACTACGTGGAGGCCTTCATCACGGATACGGGGCTGCTCCTGGCCTCCGGCGCCGACGCGACCGGGCACGGGGTCTCGGCGGCCCTCTTCGCCATGATCTACAAGACCCTCTTCCACGCCGGCGTCTCCACCACCTACTCGCCCGCGGCCATGCTGGAGAAAATCAACCGCGATTTCCTCAAGACCTCCACCGTGGAAGGGTACTACCTCACCGCCTCGGTGCTCGCCATGGATCCGGTGTCGCGCCAGGGGTATTTCGCGAGCGCGGGCCATCCCATGGCCCTCATCTTCCGGCGCCGCCAGGGCGCGCTCGTGCCCGAACCCATCCGGGAGCGGTCCTTCATGATCGGGATGGTGGACGGCGCCAAGTACCAGGAGACCGCCGTCCGCCTGGAGAGCGGAGACCTCCTCTTCATCGCCTCGGACGGTATCTACGAAGCCGAGGACGGCAACGGCGAGGCGTTCGGCATCGAGGGCGTCGCCGCCTTCTTCGCCGACGGCGGCCGCGACCTGGAGGCGCTCTACGACCTCATCCGTTCCCGGAATCCCCTCGGAGAGCTCGCGGACGACGTGAGCGCCCTCCTCATCGAGGCCATCGAATAATCGCCTATCCCGTAAAAGCGGAACGCGCGCGGGTTCTGTAGCCGCGCAGGGGCCCTTTGTACGCGCCCACCCTTCGCCTACGGCTGCGGATCGGCGCTCATCGAATCGCGCCTTACCCGCGCTAACGATCAGGAACAGCGCGCGCTCCGCCGCTACGGAGAAGGCCTAAATCGAAGGTCTCGTGATACGAAATAAATAGGCTGGGGAGGGCTGCTCTCTCAGTCCGGGAAGTCCATGCCGGTGAAGAGCTTGAATTGGATGCGGGCTTGGCGGTCCAGCATGTCGCGGCCGTTGAGGACGGCGCAGCCGGCCGCTTCGGCGCGGGAGAGGAGGCGCGTCTTCTCGGGCTTGTAGATGAGGTCCATGACGATCTCGCGGCCGGAGAACCGATACAGGCCGATGGGATCGCCGTCCACGTCCGGTTCCATGCCCACCGAGGTGGTTTGGACGATCACGTCGGCGTAACGGTCCAGGAGTTCCGAGCCGCGCTCGTCCAGGCCGCCCCAGGCGAAGCCGAGGGGCTCTGCCAGTTCCTTGGCCCGCAGCGGCGTCCGGTTGAGCACGCAGGCCCGGCCGCCGAGCCGGCGGACCTCCGCCGCCACGGCGCGGGCCACGCCGCCGGCGCCGATGATGCCGACGCGTTTGCCCCGCAGGTGCCGCTTGCCCATGAAGGCGAGGAGGGACTCGGAGAACCCGGCGGCGTCCGCGTTGTAACCGCTCCAGCCGGGGACGTCGCGGATCACCGTATTGCAGGCGCCGATGGACTCCACCTCCGCCGACCGCGTCCTGAGGAAGGGGACGATGCTTTCCTTGTGGGGAATGGTGACCGAAGCGCCGCCGAGTTCCAGCTCCTCGGCGAGCGTAAAGAAGTCGCCGAGGGAATCCGTGCGGAAGGGCACGTAGACCGCGTCCAGTCCGGCCCGGGAGAAGGCGGGGTTGTGGATCGCGGGGCTGGAGGTGGCCGTGAGCGGATAGCCGATGATCCCGAAGACGCGCGTCTCGGGGCGGAGCTCGCGGAAGCGATAGGTCTCGACCAATTCGACGGGATCGAGCTGGCCGGGACCGGCGCAGTCCAGGTCGCTTTCGCCGCGCGGCGAGGTGAAGCTCAGGACCGATCCGAGGCGCTCAGCCAGGATGCGCGTGGAGACGCCGAAGGGGCCCATGCCGAGCAGGATCTTCTCCATGCCCGCGGTCTCCCGCGCCACGCGGAAGAGCTTGGCGACGTCGGTGAGGCTCTTCGGCATGACGGCGACCTTGGCGATCTCGTCCTGGCTCCGCCTGAGCGCCGCGATGCGACGCGGGAGGTCGTCGCCCACGCCCTGGAAGTCGTGGAAGGAACGGATGATCCGCGTGCCGAAGGTGCGCGCGGCCTCCTCCAGGCTCGGGACGTCCAGGTCCTCCTCGATATCCACGTAGGCGAAGTTCCGCCTGCGGTCAGCGTCGGCGTAGGCGAGCCCCGAGGCCAGGAGCACGATGCGGGCGCCTTCTCCTTCGGTGAAGTGGCCGCCGTCCACCTTGCGGCGAACGGTCAGGACGGTCGGTATGCCGGCCAGCTCGGGGAATTTGCGGATGTGGAAGCGCTCGTCCGGTTCAAGATAATCGACCCGGAGCTCGGCCACGTCCACCCACTTGCGGTACTTTTCCAGGACTTGCAGATCCCGTTCGATGGTCTTGGCGGTCAGGCAGAGGCACACTTTCGACATGGGCGACTCCTAGAAATCGGCTCGGTACACGAAGAGCTTCGTCAATCGGCCTTCGGCATCGAAACCGATGCGGAGGCGGAGCGGCCACGCGCGCGAGGGCAGCTGGTACACGAAGGCGTCTTCCATGCGGTGGAGCGGCTCCCCGAGGAGGGAGATCGCCGTCTCCCGGGTATCCCCGGCCTTGAGGCCGTAGGCGGTATCGGCGCGCACCTGCCAAACGCGGTCGCGGAACCAATAGAGGTCCAGCCCCTCGTACGCGAACACGACGTCGTCCTGCCACGCCTCCGGGCCGCGGACCGCGTGGACCGCGCGCGGGGCGCCGAAGGCTTCGATCACGTACGGCAGGGTGGTCCCGAGCAGCGTGGACGGATCGGCGGAGCGGACGATCGGCGCTTCCGGCGCCGCGGCGCCTGCCTGACCCGGAGGAACCGCGGCCACCGCGCCGCCGGTCGGGGTCGGGGCGGGGGATTGAGCGGCCGCGAGCGTAACCGGCCCGGCGGCGAGAGCGGCGAGAAGGCACCGCAGGAGTACGGAGTGCGATCGCATAGGCGTACTCTACCGACGGAACGATAGCGCTGCAAGGGTCGCAACCGCACAAGACGAGCGGGGTCTAGTATACTCGAAGGTAAGGAGCACTCCATGGTACGTCTCGAGCGAAGGACCCTCACGGCGCTGGCGCAGACCGCGGCCGCGGAATTCGGAAAAAAGAAGGCATTCTCCCTCATCGGGGAAGACGGCGAACGGGACGTGCTCTCCTACGCCGAATTCGGCGCGCGCGCGGCCGGCTTCGCCTCCGCATTGGCGAAGATCGGCATCGTGCCCGGCGATCGCGTCATGATCCTCGCGGAGAACCGCAGCGAATGGCCGGTCGCCTACTTCGGCATCGCGCTCTCCGGCGCCGTCATCGTCCCCGTGCTCACCGATTTCATTCCCGAGCACGTGGGGTCGGTCGCCGCCCACGCCGAGGTGAAGGCGATTTGCGCCACGGCCAAGACCCTGCCCAAACTCGCGGCGGCCGGCGTGAACGCGGAGCTGCCCGTCATCCGCCTGGACGCGATGGACGGCGAAAACGTCACCGTCGCCGTCGCGGGGCGCGAGACGACCATTCCGCTCCTACCCACGGGTCCGCGGTACGAAGCGGGAGAGGACGAACTCGCGGCGATCATCTACACCTCGGGGACCACGGGCAACAGCAAGGGCGTCATGCTTTCGCATCGGAACATCGTGTTCGACGCGATGGCCTGCCGGTCCATCATCAAGCTCTATCCGCGCGACCGCTTCCTCTCGGTGCTGCCCCTCGCGCACACCTACGAGTGCACCATCGGCATGGTCATCGCGGTGCTCAACGGATCGGAAACCACGTACCTGGACCGGCCGCCCTCGCCCGCCGCCCTCCTGCCCGCCCTGCGCGCGATCCGGCCGACCATCATGCTCACCGTCCCGCTCATCATCGAGAAGATCTACCGGAGCAAGATCGGCCCCGCCCTGGAGCAGCACCCGCTCTACAAGATCCCGCTCACCCGGGGAATCGCGATCAAGGCGGCGGGGAGCAAGCTCCTCGGCACCTTCGGCGGGGCGGTCCGCTTCTTCGGCGTCGGCGGCGCGGCCCTGGCCCCGGACGTGGAGGCCTTCCTCAAGGCGGCCGACTTCCCCTACGCCATCGGCTACGGCCTCACGGAGACCGCTCCGCTGCTCGCGGGCGCGCCGCCCTTCAAGACCGTACTCCGCTCCACCGGCCCCGCGCTCGAGGGCGTCGAACTCAGGATCGCGGACGCCGAAGGCAAGGTCGTCGCGGGCGTCGGCGCGCCGATTCCCTTCCCCGCGGCCCAAATCGAGGGGGAGATCCAGGCGCGCGGGCCGAACGTCATGTTGGGATACTACAAGGACGAGGCGCGGACGAAGGAAGTCTTCACGGAGGACGGCTGGTTCCGCACCGGCGACCTCGGCTGCTTCGACGCGAAGGGACGCCTGTTCATCCGCGGGAGGCTCAAGGCGATGATCCTGGGCCCCTCCGGGGAGAACATCTATCCCGAAGAGATAGAGAACGTCCTCAACGCGTCCGGTTTCGTGGAGGAATCCCTCGTCTACGCCGGAGAGAAGGGGGAGCTCGTCGCCTTGGTGGTGCTCAACGAGAAGACGCGGACGGCCCTCGCGGC
>JAEXTK010000258.1 GCA_023406985.1 Spirochaetota bacterium
CGGCCTCCGCCCGCTCGGCCTCCCGCTCGGCTGCGGTCCGCTCGGCTTCCGTCCGTTCGGCCGCGGTAAGCCGATCGGCTTCCCGCTCGAGGTTTCCGGTCTCCGCGGCGACGCTCCGTTCCAGCTCGGCGATGAAGTCCTTCACCTTGAGGGTCTTATCCCGGGTCATCTCCCCTTCGCGGAGTTCGCGGACGAGGTTCTCCAGGGTCTTGCGGCTTTCGCCGAGGAGGCGCCGGAGGCTCCCGACCCCCTGCTCGCGGAGCTCGAGTTCCTTCTGCCGGAGCCGCAGTTCCTTGAGGTCGGCCTTCCGCCGCTCCTCCCTGAGTTTCCGCTCGGCGTCCTTCCGCTCGCGCTCCGCGGCCTCCAGTTCCCGATGCTTCGACTTGAGGCCGCGGATGAGTTCCGACACGTCCGCGCGTTCCTCGTCCAGGTAGGTCCGCGCCCTGTCCACGATCTCGGCCTGGAGGCCGTTCCGCGACGCGATATCCAGGGCGTGGCTCTCGCCGGGGACGCCCATGAGGATGCGGTACGTCGGGGAAAGGGTCTTCCCGTCGAAGTCCACCGAGGCGTTCTGGACGCCGCTCTTCGTATACCCGTAGTTCTTGAGTATGCCGTGGTGGGTCGTGGTGAGCACGCGGGACCGGACGCCGATGAAGTGGTCGAGGATGGACATCGCGATGGCGCTCCCCTCCTCCGGGTCCGTGCCCGAACCGAGCTCATCCAGGAGCACGAGCGACCGGTCGGTGGCGGCGGCCGCGATGGAGGCCATGTTCGTCATGTGCGCCGAGAAGGTGGAGAGCGACTGGCTGATGGACTGCTCGTCGCCGATGTCGGCGTACACGCCGTCGAACACGGGCAGCGTCGTCCCCTCCTGGGCGCTCAGCGCGAGGCCGAATTGGTTCATGAGCGCGAAGAGCCCGACGGTCTTGAGCGCCACCGTCTTGCCGCCCGTATTGGGACCGGTGACGATGACGACGCGCGTGAGCGCATCCATGGAAAGGTCGATGGGTACCGCCTTGAGCCCGAGCAGCGGATGCCGGGCTCCGAGCAAGGCGAGGCGGCCGGAGGGATACGGTTGGTCTTCGGGGGCGACGCCCGGCCGGTCGGTCCCGTCCAAGGCGAAGACGCCCAGGCTCTCCACGCCGTAGCGGGCGCGGGCCCGCAGGCCGTCGGCGGCGAGCACGCGGCCGCGCAGATCCTCGAGCTCGAAGCGCTTTTCGCCGATCCGGGCGGTCATCTCCCGCAGGACCCGGGCGATCTCGGCCGCGAGGCGACGCTCCTCGATCAGGATCTCGTTGTTCTTCTCCACCACGTCTTCCGGCTCCACGAACACGGTCTGGCCCGTGGAAGAGACCTCGTGGACGATGCCCTTCACGCGGCCTCGGTAGTTGGCCTTGAGCGCGAGGACGAGCCGACCGTCCCGCTGGGAGGGCACGTCCGACTGGAGCATCCGCCGGGTTTCCTCATCGCCGAGATACCGCGCGGTGACGGCCTCAAGATCGCGCCGGAGTCCCTGGATGCGCCGCTTGATCTCGCGGAATTCCGGTAAGTCCCGGAGGGCGCCGTCCCGATCCAAAACCCGGAAGACTTCGCGCGAAACGGACGAGCAGTCGGGGAAGGCGGCGGCGAGGGCGCGCAGCCGATCCGTGGAAGAAGCCAGCCAGTCGCGGATGGCCGCGGAACGCTCCACGAAGAGCCCGAGCGCGTAGGCCTCGTCCAGTTCCAGCGACGAGCCTTCCTTCCCGAGGAGCGGCAGGAGCGCGCCCACTGCGGGGAGGGCCGCGCGGGGCTCGGCGGCGCCGCCTACGAGGAGGGCGGCGAGTTCGGCTACCGTCGCCTTGAGTTCGGCCACGGCGGCCGCGTCGGTGAGGACCGGCTCTTCCGAAATGAGGGCGGCCGCCTCCTCGCTGTCGCAGCGTTCGGCGACCCGGGAACGGATCGCGGCGAATTCGAGGAGCCTAAGGGTTTTCTCGTTCATGTCAATCCTGTTCCCACCACGGAACGCGCCCCGAAAGCTCGTCCCGGATACGGAGGAAGCTGTCGTAGCGGTCTTCGTGGATCACGCCCGCGGCGACGGCCTCCATGATCTTGCACCCCGGCTCGGTCACGTGCGAGCAGGAGAGCCCGTACGTGCACCGGCCCACGAGGGGCGCGAACTCGCGCAGGTGCTGGGCGAGCTCGCCCGGGCCGACGCCGTGGATGCCGAGTTGCCGCACGCCCGGGGTATCGACGACGCGCGCGCCGCCGCGCGGGGCCTCCACGTCGACGAGCCGGGCCATGGTCGTGGTATGCGACCCGCGGTCGTATTTCTCGTTGAGCTCCCCGGTGCGCAGGCCGAGATCGGGCGCGAGGGCGTTGAGGAGACTCGATTTTCCCACGCCGGATTGGCCGACGAGGGCGGAGAACCTGCCGCCGAGAAGCTCGCGCAGGTCGTCCATCCCCTCGCCCGTGGCCGCGGAGACGCGGAGCACGCGATAGCCGAGGCGGATATAGTCTTCCAGGCGCTCATCCACATCCGGGTCCTCGGCGTCCAAATCGCACTTGTTGAGTATGATCGCGCTCTGGATGCCCGCGAGATCGGCCTGGAGGAGCACCCGGTCGATGAACCGGGGCCGGAACGGCGGGGACTCGGGAGCGGTCACGCAGAACAGGATGTCCAGGTTCGCGGCGAGGAGCTGGGGAGCCTTCCCCTTCTGGTTCCACCGGGTAAAGACGTTGGTCCGTTCTTCCAAATCGACGACGAGGCCCTTGTGGTCCTCGGCCGCGTCGCGCTCCACGGACACGCGGTCCCCGGGCGCGAGGGGATTGTAGAAGCCCTCCACGCCTTTGAGGACCTTGCCCTTGAGCCGGCACTCGAGCTCCTCGCCGTCCAGACGCACGACGAAGATGTTCTTCGACCCCGAAACGACGAGTCCCGTCACCGCGCGGCCCCCAAGACGCCCGCGAATTCCAGGCCGAAGAGCGCAGGGAGCTCCTTCCACGAGGGTTCGGCTGGCGCCGTCCCCGTGATGAAGACTCGGCCCGCGGCCCCGCCGGCGGCGGCCGCAACGTCCGCCCCCCCGGCTCCCCCGCCCCTTA
>JAEXTK010000271.1 GCA_023406985.1 Spirochaetota bacterium
GAGCCGCGCGGCAGGAGGCCCGCCGAGCCCCGGCGCGAAGCTCCTTCACCCGATGGCGCCGACCGATTAACGCACGAGGCGCTTGGTTCGCCAGGCGCCCGACTTCCACCGGAGCGTCATGAGGATACCCCGCGTCCATTCGTCGAGGCTCATGGCGAACCAGATCCCCACGAGGCCGAGGCCGAATTTGAGGCCGAGGAGCCACGCCATGGGGACGCCGACGCACCACATGACGCACATGCCCACGAAGACCGGGAACCGGACGTCCCCCGAGCCCTTGAGCGAGGGGATGATGATCGTGTTGAAGGTTCGCCCCGGCTCCAGGAGGAGGCTGACCAGGAGGGTCGCCGTCGCGATGCCGGCTATCGCGGGGTCCTTAGTAAACAGGGCGATGATCGGACGCTTGGCCAGGTTCAGGAGAACGGCCGCGGTCGCCGAGAGGGCCATACCGGCCAAGAAATAACGGTACACTTTCCGGTACGCCGCCTCGAAGCGCCCCGCGCCGACGAGGTAGCCCACCTTGAGCTGGGACGCCGACCCGATGGAGATCGCGGAGATGAAGATATACCGGGACAGCGTGATCACGAGGCCGTACGCGGCGAGCGTGGCCGTACCCATGCGCGCGATGAAGGAGACCATGACGATCTGCGAAACGTTGTACGCGATGTTCTCGCCGGCCGTCGGCACTCCCACGTCCAGGATTTCCCGGTAATCCGCGGCGGGCAAGGAAAGGACCTGCCGGTACGGAATCTCGATCTTGTCCTTCCGGCGGCGCAGGAGCCGCAACATCAGGAGGAAGGCGACGAACTGGCTCGCCACGGTCGAGCAGGCCACGCCCGCGATGCCGCTGACCGGCAACTTCCACGGGCCGAAGAGGACCACGGCGTTGCCGAGGATGGTGAGGGCGAGCGCGACTATGTTCACGATCATCGGATCGCGCGGATAGCCGTAGGCGCGCAGGATGGCGGCCTGCACGATATTGATCGCCATGAAGAACGAGAACGCGCCGAAGATGAAGAGGAAGGAAACGGCGTAATCGTGGACCAGGGGTTCCAGGTCGAAAATCCCGATGGCGACGGGAGCGAGCAGGGCTATGGCGAGGCTCACGACCACCGAGAACGCCACGATCAGGACGAGGGCCGCCAGGGCGGTCCTTCCCGCCTCGGCGCGCCGCTGCGCCCCGAGCTTCTGCGCGATGACGATGCTCGCGCCGACCGCCACCATCGTGTACAGCAGCTGGATGAAGAACGCGAGCTGGTTAACGGCGCTGATCGCGGCGGCCGCCTTCTCGCTGTACGCGTAGAGCATGAGCTGGTCCGCCGTCATGAGGGAGGTCCTCACGAGGTTCTCTACGAAGAAAGGAAGGATGATGGACGCGATCGGAGCGCGGGCGATGTCTTTGGTCATATGGATACGCACACTATGCACGAAAGCGGTTGCGTAGAGAAGTGTACAAGACGGTTATACAAGAAGGCGACCGGCGACTTTTCTTGCGCGATACGGAAAAGGCAGGTAGAATGTATACGTATACAAAGGAGCGTCCCATGAAGAAAGCCTGTCCTCCGCGCGGATTCCCGTTCTCGGCCCTCACGCTCTCGGCGCTGGCCACGCTCGCGCTCTCGTGCGCGCTCTCATGCGCGCTCTCGCCGGCCCGGACGGATTCTCCGTCGAAGCCGGTCTGGAGCGATGAATTCAACGGCTCCAAGCTGGACGCCTCCAAATGGGAATATCAAATCGGCAACGGCTTCGGATCGGGGACCTCCTACGTCGCCGGTTGGGGCAACGACGAACTCGAATACTACACGGATCGAAAGGACAATCTCTTCGTGAAGGACGGCATCCTCACGATCCGCGCCCGCAAGGAGCGCATCGAGGGGGATGCGAACGGCGCGAAGGCCGCCTTCGACTGGACCTCCGCCCGCATCCGGACGGCGGGGCGCTTCTCCCGCGCCTACGGCCGCATCGAGATCCGCGCGAAGCTCCCGGCGGGACAGGGCTTCTGGCCCGCGTTCTGGATGCTGCCCGAAGAGCCCGCGAAGTACGGCGTTTGGGCGGCCTCCGGCGAGCTGGACATCATGGAAGGCAAGGGCGGAACGCCGGGGACGGTGCACCATACCATCCATTACGGCGCTTTCTGGCCGAACAACGTCTACGCCACGACCGAATACGCGTTCCCCGCCTCCGATTCCACCGATTGGCACACGTACGCCGTGGAGTGGGTTCCCGGCTCGATACGCTGGTACGTGGACGGCGTGCGGTCGGCCCACGAGGAGACCTGGTGGAGCGCCTCCACGGCCAAGCCCGCGAGCGACGCGGACCTCAATCCCTGGCCCGCGCCCTACGACCGACCGTTCCACATCCTCATGAACCTCGCGGTCGGCGGCCGTTTCGGCGGCAATCCGGACGAGACGACGCCGAGCGAGGGGGAGATCCTCGTGGACTACGTGCGCGTCTACGCCCTCCCCTCCGAGGACCGGAGCGCCGGGGAACGGCCCAAGATGGTCTACCCCTGGACGAAGCTGGAGGCCCGCGCCGCGCGGGCGGACGGCAACCTGGTCTACAACGGGTCGTTCCAGGACCCCGACGACGCGACCGCGAGCGGCATCGCGGGCATCCCCGGCACCGACTTCTGGACGCTGTGGACCGTCGGGGGCTCCCAAAAGGTGGAGACCACCGTCGTCGACGGCGCCCTCCATCTCGCGGTCACGAAGGTGAACGTCGGCCACGATTGGCACATCCAGCTCATGAACAAGCGGATCCCGATCGAGAAGGGGGCGCGCTACGCGCTTTCGTTCAAGGCCCGCGCCTCCGACGCCCGGAAAATATCCGTCGTCGTGGGCCAAGACGGCGGCGAGTGGGACCGCTACCTGGACGGCAGGGCCGAGCTCGGGACCGAGACCAAGACGTTCCGCTACGAGTTCACCATGAAGGAAGCCACGAATACGGCCGCCTTCCTCCAGCTGCTCCTCGCGGCGGGGAACCATGACGACGACTACGAACTCTGGTTCGACGACTTCGAGCTGAAAAAGCTGGACTGAGCGACGGCGCCCCCGCCGGCTCCTCGCGGGCGCTCCTCAGCCCACGGCCGCCTCGGAGGCACCGCGGGCCGCAGCCGCAGCCGTCGCCGCGGCCGTCGCCGGATGCGCGGGCGCGACGCGGCGAGGACGAATCTCGCGCGGCGCCGCGAGATTGCCGGGGATACGCCGGGTGTTGAGGCTAATGGAGATTATAGATATATTGACGGCATGATCCGCCGTTTCGAACTGCGCAGCATCGCGCGGAAGCTCACCCTTCCCTTCTTGGCCTCGCTACTTATCGGCGCCTCCTTCGCCGCGGTTCTCGTGGTCCGCGACGTTTCCGTCTTCCGTTCCTATTCGGAAAGTTTCCGGAGGATCGAGCTGCTGCGGTCCGCTTCCGAACTGATCGGCGAGCTGCAGAGCGAACGGAACCTGAGCGTGCGGCACTTGACCTCGACCGCGTCGGCGGATGACCTCCGCGCGCAGCGGATGCGGACCGACACGAAGGCGGCCATCGTGAGCCGCGCCCTCGCCGCTTCCGCCCTGGAGCCGCGGACCCGCGCGGCCGCCGACGCCGCGCTGGAGACCGTTCCCCGCATCCGCGAACGCATCGATACCCGCTCGGACGCCGCGCCGATCATCCGCGACCTTTTTACGGGAACCATCGAGAGTCTGCTCTCCATCGAACCGGCGATCGCGATTGCGGAGCGGCGGAGCGAATTCGGCGCGGCCGCGACCGCCTGCGTGATCCTGGAACAGGGCAGGGAAGCCGCGGCCCAGTTACGCGACCGGATATTCCCGATCGCGCTGAACGACAGCCCCGTCTCGGCGACGGAAACGGCCGTGCTCCGGGATCTTTCCGCGCGGATGCGGGCCAACATCGATTCGCCGGCGGTGATCCTGAGCGCGGGCGCCGATCCGCTCCTCGCGTTGCGCGAGGACCCCGCCCGCCGGATGCTGGAGGCGGCCCTCGCTTCCATCGACGCCAACGCCGCGACCGGCGCCTACGCCGTGGACGCGACGTTCTTCAACACCGCGCTCTCGAACCTCGTCCGGCAGGGCGGGGACATCCTCGTCGGGGAAACGACCGCGCTCTTGACGGCCGCGCGGGAAGCGGAGCGCGGCGCCAAGGGCTCCACCCTCCTCGCCGTGCTCGTGGCCGCGATCGGCTACGCGGCCGTCGGGTGGTACGTCGCCCGCGCGGTGAGCGGCGTTTCCAAGACGGCCCGCGCCGTCTCCCGCTCCCTCTCGGAGATCGAGAAGGGCGGCGGCGACCTGACGCAACGCCTGGAGATCCTCAGCGCCGACGAGCTCGGCGTCCTGGCCGGGCACTTCAACGGCTTCCAGGCCACCCTCGATTCCATCGTGCGCGACGTGAAGGCCTTCATCGGCGACCTGGCCGCCCAGGGGCACGAGCTTTCCTCGGCCATGGAGGAGACCGCCTCCGCGGCCGTCCAGATCAGCGCGAACGTGGGCAGCGTCAAGCGAAGGACCGAGGACCAGAGCGCGGGCGCCACGGAATCGGCGGCGACGGTGCGCAGGATGGGGGAAAGCCTCCATACCCTCGGCGACCTCATCGACAAGCAGGGCAGGAGCGTCGCGAATTCGTCCGCGTCCATCGAGGAGATGGTGGCGAACGTCCGCTCGGTGACGAGGAACGTGGAGCGCATGGGCGACGAGTACAGGAAACTCGTGGCCGCGGCCGACGCCGGACGCGGAGTGCTCGATACGGTGGTCGCGGACGTGCGGGACATCGCGGGCCGATCGGATCGCCTGCGGGAAGCGAACAACCTCATCTCGGCGATCGCCGCGCAAACGAACCTCCTGGCCATGAACGCCGCCATAGAGGCGGCGCACGCCGGCGACGCGGGCCGCGGCTTCGCGGTCGTGGCCGACGAGATCCGTAAACTCGCGGAAAACGCTTCGCGGCAGTCCAAGGCCATCGCCGCGAACGTCAAGGACATCGCCGGCGCCATCGACGCGGTCGCGGACTCTTCCCTCGCCGCGAGCGCCGGCTTCGCCGACATCGTGGCCCAGATCCGCCGTCTCCATGAGCTCGAAGAAGAGATCAAGCTGGCCATGGCGGAACAATCGGAGGGATCGACGCAGGTCTTGGAATCGCTCACGCTCATCAACGAGGTGACCGCCGAGGTGCGGCGGGGCGCCGACGAGATGCGCGAAGGGGCCGACGCCGTCCAGGGCGAGATGGCGCGGCTCCTGGACGCGAGCGTGGAGATCGAACACAGCATGACCGAGATCGCCCAAGGGGCTGCCGAAGTGTCCCAGGCATCCACCGAGGCCGCGGACATGGCGGTCAAGACGAAGGAAGACATCACGTCGGTGGCCGCCCTCATGGGCCGCTTCACGACCTCGTGACTTGGGCGCTTCGCTTTTCAGCGGGAAAACCATATAATAAGTCGGTAAACCGGTCACCGATGCGCGCTTGGCGCTTTCGGGCCGGACCTTCGACAAAACCCCAATGAGAGGTGAACGCATGTCCATCCATATCGCGGCGAAAAGCGGCGAAATCGCCGAAGCGGTCCTGCTCCCCGGCGATCCGCTCCGCGCCAAATTCATCGCCGAAACGTTCTTCGAGAATCCGGTGCGCTACACCGACGTGCGCAACATGTACGGCTATACCGGGACGTATAAGGGTAAGCGCGTGTCCGTCCAGGGCACGGGCATGGGCATCCCCTCGATCTCCATCTACGTGAACGAACTCTTCAAGGATTACGGCGTGAAGCGCGCCATCCGCGTCGGCACGGCTGGCAGCCTGCAGGCCGGCGTGAAGATCCGCGACCTCGTCATCGCGATGAGCGCCTCCACCGACTCCGGCGCCAATGCCATCCGGTTCGGCGGCCGGAGCTTCGCGCCGACGGCCAGCTTCACGCTGCTCAAGGCCGCCTACGACGCCGCGGTCTCCCGCGGCTGGGAGCCCAAAGTGGGAAACGTCGTCTCCTCGGACATGTTCTACACCGAGGATCCGGACGACTGGAAACTCTGGGCCAAGTTCGGCGCCCTCGCCGTGGAGATGGAAGCCGCCGAGCTCTACACCCTCGCCGCCAAATACGGCCGCGAGGCCCTCGCCATCCTGACCGTCTCCGACAGCCTCGTCACCCACGAGGCCACGAGCTCCGAGGAGCGCCAGACGACCTTCACCCGCATGATGGAAGTCGCCCTGGAAGCCGCCCTCTCCTGATATCGCCCGCGCGCGGCCGCCTCACCGGTAGCCGCGCGCGATCATGTAGTCCCGGTATTGCCGGTCGGCCACCGCGATGTGCTCGAGCGCCCAATCGCGGAGGTACCGGGCGAAATGGTTCGGCACGAACTTCCGCCCCTCCTGGAAGGATTTCACCTCGTCGAGCACGGTCCTGATGAACTCCTCGTGCTGCTTCTTGTGCGCCGCGAAATCCGGATACCCGGCCTCCTGGAGGAGCGCCTCCTCCGTCGCGAAGTGCCCCCGCACGTATTCCACCGCCTTCTTGGCGGCCACCGCGAAGTACGCGCGCGATTCCGCTTCTCCTTGGAGGCACCCCTTGTACAGTTCGTTCGCGAGCCCCACGAGCCCCCGGTGTTGTTCGTCGATGACCGCGATTCCCACCGAAAAGCGATCATCCCAGTCCACGATGAGCGGCTCAGCCACACGCACCCCCCGCGCCGATATTCGCCCCACTATACCGCCCCTTCCCTCCTCCGGCCAAGTCCGCTCCTCTCCAAACC
>JAEXTK010000062.1 GCA_023406985.1 Spirochaetota bacterium
CATGATAGCCGTCGCGCGACCACCATCGACCTCTAGGCTGTTGGTGGTGGGAGCACGCGGCGTGGGGACAGAAGGGAGGGGTGAACAAGGATATCCTCCTAGGGGATCGGATATCCTCAGTACGCCCCCGCAATGAACTACGCTTGTATCGACCTCCACTTTTCCAAAATCTTCAGGACACTATTAATAAGTTGCGCCGAACGCGAAATCCATGATACCAAGAAGGGTCTCACCTACACCGCATCAGGAGGACCACTTCTTTGGACAACTTCGGCCTGCTCGCGCTGATTCCGCCCTTGCTCACCGTCGCCCTCGCGATCCTTTCCAAGGACGTCGTCGTCTCGCTCTTCCTCGGCATCCTCTCCGGCACGCTCATCGTCGCGGGTGGCAATCCGTTCTACGCGCTCGTCAAGCTCACGGACCTCATCGCGTCCATGCTCGCCGACGGCTGGAACATCCGCATCGTCCTGTTCTGCGGCCTCCTCGGCGCCCTGGTCGGCATGTGGAACAAGACCGGCGCCGCCCTCGCGTTCGGCAAGTGGGCCGCGGCCAAGATCAAGAGCCGCCGCGGGGTCCTCGTCTTCAGCTGGATCTTCGGTATCGTGATCTTCCTGGACGACTACTTCAACAGCCTCACGATCGGCGCGTGCATGAAGCCGGTGTGCGACGAGAAGAAGATCTCCCGCGCGAAGCTCGCCTTCATCCTGGATTCCACGGCCGCGCCGGTCTGCATCCTCGCGCCGATCTCGAGCTGGGTCATCACCGTGATGTCCTATACGAAGAACGCCCAGGGGTTCGATTCCCTCGGCATCTCCGAATTCTCCTATTTTATCCGATCGATCCCCTACAACCTCTACGCCCTTCTCGCGATCGCCTTCGTCGGCTACATCGCGCTCGGCGGTAAGGATTTCGGTCCGATGGCGCGATCCGAAACGCGCGCGCTCTCGGGAGCGGGCCTCATGGACGAAGCGCGCTACGGCCTCGTGTCCGGCAAGTTGGAGGAGTCCGCCAACCCCGCCGCGCGCTGGTTCGATTTCGTCGCCCCGCTCGCCCTCCTCATCGTCGCGTCCGTCTTCTTCTTCCCGATGACCACCTGGATGGGAGCGGTGGGCGGTGAGGGCGTCCCGACGCTCGCCGCGGCCGTCTCGACCATTCCGCTCGGCGAAGCCTTCAACAATACCGACGCGTCCAAAGCCCTCTTCTACGCCATCGTCTTCACGCTCGCGGCCTCGTACCTCTATTTCCTCGGCCGTCGGCTCCTCACCCTCGGCAAGAGTTCCGAGGCGATCATCGATGGGCTCAAGTCGATGGTGCCCGCCATCCTCATCCTCACGATGGCCTGGTCCATCGGCTTCATCATCAAGAAGGCCCCGGCAGAAGGGGGCGTCGGCTTGGCGAATTTCCTCTCCGAGGCCGTGGTGGAAGGGCAGTTCCCGCTCTGGGCCCTCCCGGTCGTGGTGTTCGCGATCTCGTGCGTGATCTCCTTCGCGACGGGTACGAGTTGGGGCACGATGGCCATCATGGTCCCCATCGCCTTCCCGATCGCGCACGCGCTCGCGCTCCAGGCCGGCTTCGCCGTGGAAGCGACGCTGAACGCGACGCTCATCTCCGTCGCCGCGGTCATGAGCGGCGCGGTCTTCGGCGATCATTGTTCGCCGATCTCCGATACGACCATCCTCTCTTCCACGGGGGCGAGCTGTCCGCACCTGGAGCACGTGGCGACCCAGATGCCCTACGCGGTCTTCCTGGCCTTCTGCGCCCTCGCCGGACTCCTCGTCGCGGGCCTGAGCCTGAATCCCTACGCGGGTCTCCTGACCGCCGCCGCTTGCGGCGTCGTCGGGGTCGTGGCCTTGCCCAAGGTTTTCTCCGGCGCGGCCTAATCCCCCCGCCGGCAGGCGATCGCCGGCGGTAGCCCCGGCTAGCGGAGTGGCATGCGGTCCGATAGAATGGACCCATGCCGCTCGCGTTGGCCTTCTTTACCGCGTTCACGGTTTACGGCGTAGCCTCTCCCTATCTCCCCGTCCTCATCCGCGCGCTCGGCTACTCGCCGGCGGTCATCGGGTTCCTGCTCGGCCTATTCGAGGTGGCGGGAATCGCCGGTCCCTTCCTTTTCGGCCGCCTTTCGGACCGGCTCGGCCGCTATCGGCCTCCGCTCGCCCTTGCCCTGGTCCTCATCCTCGTCTCGCTGACCCCGCTCGCGGTGTTCCGGCATCCCGCGGTGAGCGCCCTCGCCCTCGTGGTGATGGCGGTGGGCCTGCGTTCGCTCATCCCGCTCTTGGACGCCACGGCCACCCTCTCGCTCGGGCCCTCGGGTGATTACGGCCGCATCCGCACCGTCGGGTCGGTGAGCTTCGTGCTCATGGCCCTCTTCCTCCAGTACGTGCCCTTCCTCAAGCCGGACAGGTCCCTCCCCATCATCATCTGGATCGCCGTCACCAGCATCGCCACCCTCGCGTCCTGCGCGGTCCTTCCGGACCGCGACCCCGCCGAACTCAAGTCCCGCCGGTCCGCGGCCGCGGGGGGCGAACGCAGCCGCAAGTGGGACCGCGCGTTCATCGTGGGCCTCGTGATGATCGGCCTCGGCCGCGTCGCCATGGCGCCGGTTTCGTCCTTCTTTTCGATCTACGTCGTGGAGGAACTCCATTGGGACGCGGTCGGCCTCCTCTGGGCGCTTTCGGCCTGCTCGGAAATTCCCGTCATGTTCCTTTCGGCCCGGTTGATCCGGCGCTTCGGCTCGCCGCCCCTGCTCGCGCTCTCGGTGGTCGCGGTGGCCGCGCGCCTCGCGATCTACGCCCTGTTCCCGAATCCCGCGGGGGTCGTCGCGGGACAGCTCCTGCACTCGCTCTGCTACGGGCTGTTCCACCCCGCGGCGATCGCCTTCGTCGCGACGAGCGTTCCTCCCGAACGACGCGCGCTCGGCATGGCGATGTACCTTTCCCTCGGCCAGGGCCTCCCGACCTTCATCGGCAGCGCGCTCGGCGGTTTCATCGTGGAAGGGGCGGGCTATCGGACCCTGTTCGGGTCCTACATCGGCTTCGCCGCGCTCAGCCTCGCGGTCTATTTCGCGACGCGTAAACTCCTCGAGCGGCCCGTCCGGGCGTGACGCCCGCTCTTGCGGCGCGGAGCGTTCCGTCTCAGACGACGAAACGGCCGATCAAGTCCTCCATTTTCCTGATGGTTTCCCGGGTGGATTCGGCGAACGAGGAGACGTCTTGGGCTGCCGCGTTGATCTCCTGGGCGCCGCCCCCCATCTCGTCCATGCTTCCCCGGATGGTCTCGGTCGTCTCCATGAGCTGATTCATGCCGCCGCGCACGGACATCGCGCCTCCGGTCATCTCCGTGGCTTTCGCGCGCACGCCCACCGCGGCGTCGTTCATGTCGCGGAGGGCTTCCAGGATCTGGCGCGAGCCGAGGCTGAGTTCTCCCGTCGCGCCTTTCACGAGCCGGACGAGTTCGTCGGTGACGCCGATGCGGTCGCTCACGAGGTTGAAGGCGTTTTCGGATTCCTTGGCGGCGGCCACGATCTCGGCGATCGTCGTCCCGATGGTGCCGAGTTCGGTGCCGATGCTCCGCGATTGTTCCGCGGCGGTCTCGGCGAGCCGACGGATCTCGTCCGCGACCACCGAGAATCCTTTCCCCGCATCGCCCGCATGCGCGGCCTCGATCGCCGCGTTCATGGCCAGGAGGTTCGTCTGCGACGCGATGCCGGCGATGACGGCGTTCGCTTCCATGAGGAGTTCGGATTGTGAAGCAATTTCCTTGATCCGCTCCGCGACCGCCTCCTGCTTCGTCCTCCCGGCCGCGGCCGTGTCGATGAGCTCGGCGAACCGCTCGGCCATGCTCTCTATGGAAGAATTGACCGACTCGATATTGCCGATCATCTGCTCGATGGAGGCGGAGGCTTCGGTGATCCCGGACGCCTGCGTTTGGATGAGGGCATCGAGGCGCGCGATTCCCTCGGCGACTTCGGCTACCGAGGTCGCGGCTACGGTGGCGACGGAGGTCTGGCGGCCGATTTGGCCGCGGACGCTCTCGACGTTCGCGAGGATCTGGGCGGTGGCCGCCGCCGACTCGTGCGCGCTCGACGCGAGCTGTTCGCCCATGCCGCCGAGCGATCCCTGCATGGCCTTGAGCGCCACGATGATGTCCCGCAAGGTTCCGAGGAACGCGTTGAAGCCGTCCACCAGGGAGCCGATCTCGTCGTCGCGTTTCAAGTCGACCGTCTGGGTCAGGTCGGCGTTGCCTTCCGAAAGGCCATGGAAGGCGCGGGCCACGGTCCTGATCGGTTTGGAAAGGGCCGACCCCGCGAGGAAGGCGGCCAGGACGCCGACCGCGATCGCGGCGAGGGCTATCGCGAGGAAGAGCGTCCTGAGTCCCGTGAGCGGCGCGAAGACGGTCCCTTCGCCCGCGGTGATCGCGATGCTCCATCCGAGCGATCCGACGGGCGCGAAGGCGATGATGCGCCGCGCTCCTTTTTCGGCGTAGCGATCGATGCCGCGCTCGCCGGCGGTCATCCGCTTCGCGATCGCGGCGAGGGGCGCGCGGGCCGGGTCCTCCTCTGCGGCCTTCAGGATGTTGATCTGCTGCGCGACGACCGCGGGATCGGTGTGGGCGATGATCGCGGATGAAGGATCGAGGAGGAAGTTGATCGAATCATCGCCGCGTTTTACGGAGCTGACCGCCTCGCTCAGGAAGGCGGCCTTACGTTGGCCGATGAGCGCCCCGCGGAGTTCTCCGCCGCGCAGGATGGGGACGGCGAAAAGCACGGTGAGGAGCTGCTCCTCGCCGGCGACCGCGCTGAAGACCGGGTTGGAGACCGCGCCTTCCTTGGTCGCGAACACCTTCTGCAGGTACGGCCGCTTGGAGAGGTCCGCGGTGCGCCCTCCCGCGAGGTGGAGGATACCGGAAAGGTCCGCCGGCGACATCGAATTGTAGCCGAGCCGCGCGGCTTCCCCTTCCAGACGGGGATAGGGATCCGCCCCCTCGAAATCGACGTTGGCCGCTACGGTGGCGAGCTCGCGCAGCTGGGCGTCGATCCAGCCCGCGTAGCGATCGGTGAGCCGGTCGGCCTCGGACTGTAAGGACCGCTCGACCTCCGCGGAAAGCAGGGATGCGGAGCCTATGAACGAGATCGTTCCCATCGCGACGCTGATACCGCACACCAGCGCCGCGACCGCCAAAATAAGCCTCGTTCGTATCGACCTGACTACGGACATGTTCTCCTCCCTGGATACACTGCTTATACATCATTATAGGTGATTTGTCATTTTTCTCTATTTTCATCTTTCATCGGTACGAGTTGACGAGCTTCGGCCAAGCGGCTACGCTGGCCCCCACCATGTTCGCAACCATCGTCAACTGCTTGGCCATCATCATCGGCTCGCTCATCGGCATCGCCTTCGCGGGACGCATCAAGGACGTTTTCCGCCAGGTGGTGTTCGACGGCGCGGGGTTCACGACCCTCGTCATCGGCATCGCCATGTCGCTCAGGAGCGGCCGGATCATCTACCTCGCGATAGCCCTCATAGCCGGCGGCCTGCTCGGTACGGTCATGGATATCGACGGCGCGATCCTGCGCTTCGGCCAGTTCCTGGAGCGCGTCACCCTGCGCCGCAAGCCCGCTCCGGCGGTCGTCGAGGCCGCCCGCGCCGAAGCGGAGGCCGACGCCAAGGCGGGCTGGGACTTCGGTCACGGCTTCCTCAACTCCTCGGTCCTTTTCTGCGTCGGCGCCATGGCCCTGGTCGGTTCCTTCCAGGCGGGAACCGAAGGCGACTACACGCTCATCCTCACCAAGTCCGTCCTCGACGGCTTCATGGCCATCCTCATGGCCGCGGCGATGGGCCCCGGCGTGGCGTTCTCCGCCCTTCCCATCCTGGTCTACCAGGGCGCCCTTACCCTCGCCGCCGGCACCCTCAAGCCCTTCGTCTCCGAACTCATGCTCGCCGAGCTCACCGGCATCGGCGGCGCCCTCGTGCTCATGATCGGCCTCAACCTCCTCGGCCTCAAAAAGGTCAAGACGGCCGACTTCCTGCCTTCCCTGGTCCTCATCGTGGTCCTCGTCCTCCTGGACCCCGCCGTCGCGCGCATCGGCGCCTCCCTCGGCCTCTAGCGCGCGCACCCGTCGCGGC
>JAEXTK010000077.1 GCA_023406985.1 Spirochaetota bacterium
GTCCCGCCCCGCACCAGCACCAGGGCCCCGTCGTCGTCCGTCACCGGCGCGGGGATGTCGGACTTCATCGCGCAGGCGGCGAACAGCGACGCGGCGAGGACGATCGTGAACGAGGCTCTCTTCATACGGCCCTCCGGGCCCGGCCGAAACGTCGTTACGGTCTGATCGACGCCTTCGAACCGGTCAGCGCGACATCATCGATCCAAACGAAGGCGTCGCTCGCGAAGGCTGAGGCGATCCGGAACGCGAAATCGGCGCGACCCGAGGCTTCCGTGGGGAATCGTTGCTCCAGTATGGCCCAATCCGCGCTCGGCGGCAATTCTTTCAGCGTTTTCCAGGTGGAGCCGTCGAACCATTCCAGGGTCAGGCGATCGCCCGCTTCGGTGTCGATGGTCTTGTAGGCGAAGGACAGCACCATATCCGCGTAGAGCGACGCGTCCAGGGCCCGCCCGAGGCTCGCTTCCCCCTCGAGCATCGCGCTCGCCTTGCCCGACCGCGCGACCTCGTAGTCCATGCCCGCATACGAGGTGGTCCACGCGCCGCCGCGGAAATTGCGGGATTCGAAGTTGTCGGCGAAGATCGTCCCTTCCGGCTCGCCGCGGACGAGCGAGCGGACCAGGAGACCGCTCTCGGTGAGGTCGCCGTCGGTCCACGGGCCCGTGTAGGACACGCCGGGTTTGACCATGGAGGTCGGCTCCAGCTTAGTGGAGAGCGACCAGTTGGCCCAGCTCACCTTCCGTTCGGCCAGCATATTGGTGAACGCGATCGAGGGGACCGGACGCACGGCGCCGCGCACGTCCGAGGACGTGGCGCCCCATTCCGTCACGAAGACGCCCTTCCCCTTGGACCGGGTATAGTCGATGCGTCGCGCCATCTCCTTCCAGTCGTGGGACCCGGCGTAGTAGTGGAGGACGTACATGAGGTTGTCGAAGGGCAGCGGGGCGTCGGCCGCGGTGTGGGGTTCCTGGCTCCACGTGGGCGTCCCGACCAGGATCACCGAATCGGGATCCCTCGCGCGGATGACCGGGATCACCTCCATCGCGTACGGGACGATGTTCCCCTTCCAGGTCACGTCGTGGCCGTTCGGCTCGTTGCAGATCTCGTAGATGATGTTCGGGTAGTCCTTGAAGGCTTCGGCGGCCACCGCGAAGAAGGCCTTCGCCTGTTCCTTGTACTTGAGCGGATCCCCGTCGGTGAGGATATGCCAGTCCAAGAGCACGTAGACGCCCGCGTCCAGGGCGGTCTTGGTCACCTTCATGAGCGCGTCCGTGCCGGACTTGCCGATGAAGTAGCCGTTGTAGTCGGTATACATGGCGGCCCGGAAGAGGCTCATGTCCCAATCGTCCCGGAGGAACGCGAGGGATTCGGGAGTACAGTACTCGCCGTAGCTCGGCGCGTCCCAGAGGCTCATCCCCTTGAGCTGGACGACGTCGCCCTTCGCGTCCACGAGGTCGGGACCGACGACGCGGAGCTGCCCGTGGGCCTCCACCGGCGTCGGCTTGGGATGCCGCGTGGACTCCGTCGGCGGCGCCGCGGAAAACGTGACGAACGAGACGAAGAACGCCGCGGCGAGGACGCCCACGCGGGACGAGCCGTTCCGGAAACCACTCATGACGATCCCCCTATTCTTCCCCGACATATCCCGCGATCACGTCGCGGTAGAAATAGAAACTATCCTTGGGTATGCGCTCGAGGGTCGCGTAGTCGCAGTACACGATGCCGAAACGTTTGGTGTAGCCGTGCGCCCATTCGAAGTTGTCGATGAACGACCAGACGAAATAGCCGGCCAGCGGAATACCCTCGGAGATGGCGGCCGAGCAGGCGGCCAGATGCCGCCGCAGGTAGTCCACCCGCTCGGGATCGTGGACCCTGCGCCGGCCCGCCTCGCCCGTCGGCACGTCGCGCTCGGCGCAGCCGTTCTCCATGATGTAGAGGGGGAGCTTCCCGCCCGATTCCGCGGTGATCCACCGGAGCTGCCGTACGAGGCCCTCCGGCACGACCGGCCAGTCCGTGTCGGTGACGCGCTCGTAGGAATCCAACTGGCGGAGCCCCCGCGGATCGGAGCGATCCCCGGCGATGGGGCGTTCGGTGTAGTAGTTGAGGCCTATGAAGTCTATTGGAGCGGAGATTGAGTCGAGGTCTCCCGCCTCCACGGGGAAGTCCACCCGCGTCCCGTCTTGGTAGGTGAGCGCGGGATACCCCCTGCCGAATACGGGGTCGGTGAAGACCCGCGTCTGGTCGGCGATGACCCGCTCGGCGGCGATGCGGTCTTCTTCCCTCCGCGTAGCGGCCCGCGGCGTCACCAAGTTCCAGACGATGCCGATCTTGCCCCCCTGGCCCAGGGATCGGTAGATCTTGACGGCCAGGCCGTGCGCGAGGTTGAGATGGTGCACCGCCCGATAGGCCGCCGCGTCGTCCGCGATGCCGGGCGCGTGCGCTCCCCAGCGGTATCCCATGTACGCCGAGCAGAGCGGTTCGTTGAGGGTCGTCCACATCTTCACGTCGTCGCCGAACTCGGTGAAGCAGACGCGCGCGTATTCGGCGAAGGCGGTCGCCGTCGCCCGGTTCGTCCATCCGCCCGCATCCTCGAGGACCTGCGGCAGGTCCCAGTGGTAGAGGGTGGCGACGGGCTGGATGCCCGCGTCGCGGAGGGAGGCGAGGAGCCGTTTGTAGAAGGCGATCCCCGCCGGATTCGGTTTCCCCACCCCGTCGGGAACGATGCGCGGCCAGGCGATGGAGAAGCGGTAGGCCTTGACCCCCGCCTGCGCCATGAGCGCCACGTCCTCGGCGTACCGGTGGTAGTGGTCGCAGGCCACCTCCCCGTTGTCGCCGCGGTAGACCTTGCCGGGGGTACGGCAGAATCGATCCCAGATGCTCTCGCTCCGGCCGTCTTCGCGGCCGGCGCCTTCGACCTGGAAACTAGCGGTCGCCGTTCCCCAGAGGAAATCGTCGGGAAAATGGAGGGATGCCATCGGGGCTCCTTGCATGACTGACGTTGTTTACGGCTTCGCAAAACGGAAGCCCCTTAAATGCGGCGGCACGAAGCCCGCTCGACGAACGTAACCGGGATCAGCGTCCGGTTCGGAACGCTCTTATCCCGCAGCAGTTTCAACATAAGGTCCGCGGCGGTCGCGCCGATAGCGGCGCGGTCCTGGCGGAAGGTCGTCAGGGCCGGAGTGGCGTGGCCGGCCCAGTCGTTATCGTCGAAGCTCACGACGGAAAGGTCGTCGGGAATGCGGATGCCGAGCTCGCGGCAGGCGTTCATGATCCCGATCGTGAGGATATCGCCGGAGCTGAAGAGCGCCGTGGGGCGCGCGCCGCTGTTCCAGAGCGTCTTCATCGCGGCGTACCCCGCCCGCATGTTCCAGAGTTCGCCGACCACCACGAGTTCGTCCCGGTACGGCAACCCACACGCCGCGAGCCCCGCGCTATAGCCCGCCAGGCGCTCTTTCCCCGCGGCGGCCAGATCGTCCTGGGGCCCCGCGATGTGGGCGATTTCCCGATGGCCGAGGCCGTAGAGGTATTGCACCGCCTCTATCGCGGGCCGCATGTTCTCCGACGTGACCGAGCAGACGTTGGGGAAGACGATGTTGGACGACACGATCTTGAAGTCGCTCCGCGTCACTTCCAAGACCTCGTCGCTCTTGGCGTTGCAGTTGACGACGAGGACCGCGTCGACGCTCCGGTACCGGCAATGGTCCAGGAGGCTCATCTTCTTCCTGCCGAGGTTCCGCGCGATGAAGAGGAGCTCATACCCCTCCCCCTCCATGCGGGTCTTGAAGGCGTTCATGATTCCGGAGAAGAGGGGATGCTCCATGCCCGCGCCCAGATCGTCCTCCTCAAAGAGGAGGCCGATGAGCCAGGATTTCTTGGTGACGAGCACCTTGGCGTTGGGATTGGGTATGTACCCGAGCTCCCGGGAGACCTCAAGTATTTTCTGTTTGGTCGACGCGCTGACATCGCTTTGGTCGTTCAACGCTTTTGAAACGGTCGGAGGCGAGAAACCCGTACGTTTCGCGATGTCGTAGATGGTCACCATCGATTTGTACCTTATCCCAACGTCGTTTCACGCCACTATAGACGGTTACGCAATCGGTTGCAATACGCGATAAACCCCTATTCAAGGGCCTCGTATCGGAAATACTCGAAGTCGGCGTACGCCTTCCTCGACCGAAGATCCTGGCAGGCCATGCCGACGAAGGCGCCGGTGAAGCCGAGTCCGCCGTACTCGTCCGAAAGTATGCTCGCGTCCAGCCCGTCTCCGATGCGGCGCCATTCGCCGCCGTCGACGGCGTAGGAGAATTCCAACGTGCGATACCGCACCTCGGCGCGCAGGCGCACCGCGCCGCCTTGGATGACGGCCTCCGCGTCGCCCACGGGCAACGAGAACCGGCCGTCGTCCATGGCGAGGATGCCGACGGTCGTCGCGCCAACCTTCTCGTTCCAGCTCATGCGCAGGTAGTACCAGTCGCGCTCGCCGTAGCGGTACACGAGGCCGGCCATTTCCTGGAAAGAGCCGGGCGCGAACTCCACGCGCGTCTCGGCGCGGAACGAGAAATCAGTCTGGCGCCGCGCGACGAGGGATTGCTCGTGGTGCGAAATGAGCGAATCGCGGCCGAAGATCCTCAAGTAACCGGGACGGGCATCCAGGGAGAAGCGCTCGCTTTCGAACGGAAGCCGCAGGGTCATGAAATCCGCGTGGAAGCGCTCGCTCTCCGCGGACGGCGGAGAAGCGAAGCGGTACTCCACGTTTTCGGCCTTCCGCCGCGGAGCGGACCAGGGGACCTCGACGGTGGCCGGCGGCTTGTTGGAGCCTCCCTTGACGTAGGGCCAGCCCGCCTTCCATTCGAGTTCCGCGATCGCGGTCTCCCGGCCGAGCACGCAGCGTTCCGTGCCCGGGAGCGGACGCCCCACCAGGTACGCGAGGAACCACTTGCCGTCGGGGCCCTCGCACCAGCTGCCGTGCCCCGCCTTCTGCAGGTAGAGCGATCGATCGCCGCGGGAGGTGACCAGCGGATTCTCGGGGTGTACCTCGTAGGGCCCGTCGATCTTGCGCGAGCGGGCCACGGTGACCGCATGGTCGTACACCGTGCCGCCCTCCGCGGTCACGAGGTAGTACCAACCGTCCTTCTTGTAGAGGTGCGGCCCCTCGACCGAGCCGATCTCGGTGCCGCGGAAGATCTTCGTGATGGGGCCCGTGAGGGACATCGAATCGGGATCGAATTCCTGGAGCAGGATGCCGGTGAATTTCTTCGTGCCCGGCTCCCGGTAATCCCACTCCATGTTCACGTACCACTTCCGTCCGTCGTCGTCGTGGAAGAGGGACGGATCGAAGCCCGAACTGTTGAGGAAGACGGGCTCGCTCCACGGGCCCTTGAGGTCCCGCGCGGTAGTGACGTAGTTGCACGTATCCTTGAACGGTTCGCCGGCCCAGGTCTTCACGTCGGTGAAGATGAGCCAGAAGAGGCCGTCCGCGTAGGTCAGGCAGGGGGCCCAGATGCCGCCGGACTCGGGATTCCCGAGCATGTCCAGGTACTTGCGCGTTGAGAGCGGGCGGGTCACGTGCTCCCAAACCGCGAGGTCCTTCGACCGGCTGATCTCGACCCCGCCGAACCACTCGAAGGTGGAGTTGGCGATATAGAACCATCCGTCGTGGAAAATCATAGAAGGATCAGGGTGGAACCCGGTAAGCACCGGGTTACGGATGGTTCCCATCGAACTACTCCTTGACGCCGCCGAGCGCAACGCCCGCGATGATGTATTTGGACATGAAGGCGAAGAACACGAGGATCGGCACGATGCAGATCGTGATGCCCAGGTAGACGCCGCCGAACTCGGTCTTGTAGATGTCGGTGCGGAGGAGCTGGACGAGCATCGTGAGCGTGTACTTGTTCTTGTCGCTGATGAGGATGTACGGCGTGATGAAGTTGTTCCACGAGCCGACGAAGGCGAAGATCGCCATGGACGCGAGGCTCGGGGATATCACCGGGATGATGATCCGATTGAAGGTGCTGAATTCTCCCGCTCCGTCGATGCGCGCCGATTCCACGAGCTCCATCTGGAACGTGGCCCGAAGGTACTGGCGGATGAAGAAGACCGTGGACGCCGAAGCGATGGCCGGCAGGATCAGCGGCAGGAAGGAATCCAGCATGCGCAGCTGGCCCATGAACCGGTAGAAACCGATGAGGCCGAGCTGCGGCGGGATCATGATCATGCCGAGGATGATCACGAACATCGTATTCTTGCCCTTGAAATTGTAGACGTGGAAACCGTAGGCCGTCATCGCCGAGAAGTAGATGGCGACCACGGTCGTGGACAGGGCCACGATGGCGGAGTTCAGGAAGCCCCGCGCGATCGCGAACCCGCGGCCGGTGAGGATGTCCCAGTTCTCGAAGAAGTAGATGCTCGGCAGGAGGGAGATGCCGTTCTGGATCTCCTCCGAGGAGCGGGTCGAGTTGATCACCATGATCCAGATCGGCACGAGGGAGATCGCGGCCATGATGATGAAGAAGGCGTATACCACGGTGCGCTGGAGCGCGACCTGCATGTTGTAGAAAGCGTTGTTTTTCACGGGCTACCCCCTTGCCTTCTTGAGGGCGGCGCCCTCGTCCTTATCGCGTAACATGAAGAACACCAGGAGGCTGAGCACGAGCGTCAACAGGAAGAGGCCGAAGGAAACGGCCGAGGCGTAGCTGTAGTTGTTCGCGTTCGTGAAGGCCTGGATGTAGATGTAGACCGGCGTCGTCATGATGGAACCGTCCGGATCGCCGCGGCGGTTCGTGAGGAGGTACGGGATGTCGAACATCTGCATACCGCCGATCATGGAGGTCACGAGGATGTAGAGCATGACCGGCTTGAGGAGCGGCAGGGTGATGCGGAAGAACATCTGCCGCGTATTGGCGCCGTCCACGTACGCCGCCTCGTAGAGGGAGGGGGAGATACCGGAAATGCCCGCGATGAGGAGGATCATGGTGGAGCCGTACCACATCCAGGTCTGGATGAAGACGACGATGGCGCGGGTCCATTCCGGGGTTCGGTAGAAGTTGATGGCCTCTTTCAGGAGGCCGGACTGCACGAGGAACTGGTTCACGGGGCCGACCGGCCAGTAGAACAGCGTCGCGAAGAGTACGGCCACGGAGGCGGTATTGAGCACGTTCGGCATATAGAAAACCGGCTTGAAGAAGCCGCCTCCGCGTATGCGGAGCTTGAGGTCGGTGAAGATGACCGCGATTACGAGCGCGAACAGCAACTGGGGCACGAAGTTCATGGACCAGATGATCCAGTTGTTCGCGAAGGCTTTCCAGAAGAACTTGTCGTAGAGGAGGCCGCCCTTGGTCGCGGTGAGGCCCTCTTTCAATTGATCGCCCTCTATGCCGTAATCGGCGAGGACCTTGGTGAGCACGGGGAGTTGCTTTTTGGAGGCGCCGAATACCACGAGCAGGAAGGTTCCGTCGCCTTCATCCTCGGCGTCCGCGTCTATCTTGCCTTCCTCAAATAAGGAATCGACGATAGCCCAGGCATCGTCTTCCGTCAGGCCGGGAATCTCGGCGTCATACGTGACTGAATAGAAGTTTTGGAGGCCGACGAGCTTAAAACTCTGGGCCAATCCCTTGAAATCCGTAAAGCCCAAGAACAGGGTGTAGAAAATGGGGAATAATTGCAGGGTCAGGAAGACGATCACGAAGGGAGCTATGAACATGTACCCAAAGCGATCGTAACGCGACCCGCCGCCTTTCTTCTTACTCATCTGGTTTCTCCCGTCGTTTGCCATTCAGCGCGGCGTCGGGCGCGCCGCCCCGCCGTTCGCTTGAGCGATACGACGGGGCCTCTAGGTGCGCCCGCGGGCGCTTTCGCGCCCGCTCTTGCAGTAGATTCCGGGTTTAGCGGACGATCAGGTCGGGGTACTGGTTCTTGACGGCGGCCTTGAAATCGGCGATGGCCGTGTCGAGGTCCTTCTTGCCGGTCACGTAGTTGTCCATCTGCTCCTGGTAGATCGACTCGATCTCCTGGTCGTAGCCGGTGAGCACCTTCGCGCTGACGTTCTGGGCCATGGCGGCGAATTCGGCGTAGTGGTTCTGTCCGCCGAGGAAGGGTTCCTTGTAGGTATCCTTGATCTTGTTGACGACCTTCGCGTTGGAAACGAGGTCACCGGTGTCCTTCGCCCACTGCTCGAGGAACTTCTCGTCGGTGGTCATGAACTTGATGAACTCCATGGCGAGGGCCTTGTTCGGGGACTTGTCATAGGCCGCGCACCAGGTGCCGCCCCAGAAGTAGGGGATCGGGCCTTCGACCATCGCCCAGTCGCCCGCGGTGTCGCCGGCGTTCGGCTTCAGCACGTAGTGGAGACCCCAGGTGGGGAGCAGGTAGCCGAGGACCTCGACCGGCTTGCCGGACTCGTCCTTGAGGGCGCCCTTCATACCGGCGAACCAACCCTCGCCCCACTGGCCCTGGCGGCCGTCGATGCCGAGGTCGCGGAAGTTCTTGGCGTCCTTCCAGAGCTGGACCATGACCGGGTCCATGATGAAGCGCTTGCCCTTGACCCAGCCGTCCTTGCGGCCGGCCTTGTAGACCTGGAAGAGGTCGCCGAGGGAGGAGATGAGGACCGCGGAGCCGTTCGACTTGGCCTTGAGGAGCTTGCCGGTTTCGACGAACTTCTCGGGGCTGCCGATCATCTTCTGGACGGCCTTCGGGTCATCGGTGCCGAGGTACTTCTTCGCGATGGAGCGGCGATAGAAGTAGGCGCCGGGGGTAGCCTGCCAGGAAAGGCCGCGGAGCTTGCCGTCGGCGCTGGTGGTGACTTCCTTGGTGTAGCCGATGGTGTCCTTCGCGAACTTCTCGATCGGCTTGAGGTCGGCCATGTAGCCGGACTCGACGTAGCCCTTCACGTAGGCGGCTTCGAGGGTGAAGACGTCCGGGGTGCCCTGGCCGCTCTGGAGAACGGGTTTCAGCTTGGACTGATACACGTCGTTCGGCACGAGCACGAATTCGATCTGGACGTCGGGATTCGCCTTCTTGTAGTACTCGATCATCTTGGCCATCTCGTCCGTGAACGACCAAACGACGAGCTTCTTGGGCGCCGCGAAGACGCTCGAGACCGTGAGGGCCGCGAGCAGGACCGCTAGAAACTTCTTCATACGAGTTCCTCCTTAATCGGTTGCGCAATCGATTTCGAAATCGATTTAGGACAAGCTATCATGGTATCGAAGAAAGCGCAAGTTTTTTTGATAACGGAAAATTACCCTTTACGGATGTAGAGGGGAATGGAGCCGATTTCCTTGTCGTCCACGAGGAGTACGAAGCTCGCGACGCCGTTGCCGGAGAACCGGACGTTGGAAACGTTGAACAGGATGTGGGAGACCGCGGTGGCGTTGCCGACGCCGCGCACCTCGAGGCTCCCCGAAATCGGCGCGATGACCGCGTCGCCGTCCAGGTCGCGGGTTTCCACGCGGAAGGTATGCCTCCCGAATTCCCATATATCGAAGCGGAGGCGCACCACCACCGAGAGGAGGGGGTGCACGCAGGGGAATTCCCGGGCCACGATGGTGTCGAAGGTACCGACCACCGTCAGCTTCCCTTCGTTTTCCTGCGCGAAATCGCAGAGGGTGAACAGCTCCGTCTTCATGGCGGGACCTCCGTAGGCGCATCACGATCGGCGCTCGCGGGCCTCCCCCCATCATCGCAGTTCCGTGAGGTATTTCCAATACCGTGCCGGCATGAGGCGGCGCTGCAGGGCCGGATTTTTACGGGAATCGATGGCGACGGCCCGGTGGTAGCCCCGCCAGAGGTCCTCCCATTCGTCTCCGCCGGCGCTTTCCACCGCGCTTCCCATCGCCCCGACATCCCCCGCCCCGGCCGGGCCGAGACCGGAGGCCGAAGCGCTCATGAGCCGCGGCGGCCGCGGAGGGTCGGCCGCGAGCGCCCACCCCCGCCGCTCGTCCACGATGGCCCACCGCTTCGCGCCGAAACGCGCCGCGAAATGGTCCGCGAGGGCCGGCAACACGGCATGGTCGCAGGCGCACCGGGCCACGAGGCGTCCGTCCGCGCATTCCGTGAAGCGGAGGAGTCCGATCAGCCGGTGCTCCTCGCGCGTCACCTTCTGGACCGCGGCGAGGGTGATGCGGACCGCGCGCTCGCCGCGATCCGTCCGCGCCGTTTCCGCGGCGGCCCGAACCGCCTCCCCCCGCGCCCCGCCCCGCTCCGCCTCCCTTCCCGCATAGACCACCTGCGCCGCGAAGGCCAGCATCTCGCGTTCGATCGGGAGTTCGCTCATCCAGGCGTAGAGGAAGTCGAGCCGCGCCCAGGGAGAATACGAGGCGAGCATCCGCTCCGCGGCCGCCGCCCGCGCGGCATCCTGAGCGGACGGCGAGACAGCAGCCTGGCCGGCTATCGTCCGTTCGGCCGCCAGGGCGGCTGG
>JAEXTK010000136.1 GCA_023406985.1 Spirochaetota bacterium
GCATGTCGCGCTGATCCTCGACTCGGCGAGGACCGGGGCTAATACCGCCGCGGTCTCCGCCGAGCCGCGGTCTCCGCCGAGCCGCGGTCTCCGCCGAGCCGCGGTCTCCGCCGAGCCGCGGTCTCCGCCGAGCCGCGGTCTCCGCCGAGCCGCGGTGCCCGCCGGGGCCGCGGGGTGCGCACCGGGGTCGCGCGGTGCCCGCCGGAGTCCTGCCCGCGAGCCACGCCGCGTTATTTCCCGCCGGCGTACTCCGCGAACATCCGGGCGACGAAGGGGAGGAATCCCTCCCGCAGCATCCCGTCGCTCACGACGTGGCCGACGCCGTAGTCTTGGATCTCCGCGGGAAGGCCCGCTTCCTGCATGACCTTGGCGACGTAGACGGTTCCCCGCGGTATCCAGCCGAAGGAATCGAATTTCCCGTACTCGAAGCGTATGCCCTTGAGCCTCGCGCCCTTGGCCGCGTACTCGGCCACTTTCCGCTTGGCGTCGCCGAAACCGCGTTCCCAGGCGGCGATGACCTTCCCGTCGGCCGCGCTCCCGTCGAAGGTCGGCACGACCGCGTAGGGGGCGGGCGCGGACAGATCGGGCGCCAGGGCGGCCCCGTAGGCGGTCCGGTAGATCGGCGCCCACCCCTGCAGGGTATCCCTCATGCCGTTCGGGTCCCAGGCGCCGGGGCACGCTGCCCATGCCGCGGCGAACACGTCGGGGTGGCCGATCGCGATGTTCCAGGCGCCGAAGCCTCCCATGGAGTACCCCGCGATGAGCCGCGCGCCCGCCTCGGCCACGGTGCGGTACCGCGCATCGATCAGGGCCACCGTCTCGGCCGTCACGAGGTCCTCCCAATTCCCCGTCGCCGGGGAATTGAGGTAGAAGGAGCCGCCCAAGGAATTGCCGCCCTCGATCGCGACGAGGATGACCTCGGGACAGGTTCCGTCCGCGGCGGCCTGGGTCAGCGGCCGCCGCAGGGCGCCGAGGATGGAGAGCGCGCCGTCCCCGAAACCGTGGAGGGCGTAGACCACCGGGTAGCGCTTCTCCGTCGACGCCGCGTACGACGCGGGGAGGACCACGTGGATCTCCGCGATTCCCTTCTCGGGGATCCGCGCCGCCTTGATGGCCGGCGACTCCACGCTGAGCAGCTCGTAGCTGACGTCCGCCGGCGGGGACGGCGTCGGGCTCGGTTCGGGGGACGGGGCCGAAACGCAGGAAAGCGCGGAGAGGGTAACGCAGAGGAGGATAGGGAGGGTCGTGGGGGTAGGTCTCATGTCATTAGGATACAGCCGCATCGATCCGCGCGCTTAACCGATCTTGTGAATCAATCGAACGGAGAGCCTTTTACGGTGCCGGAAAGGCCAATGACCAGCAAAGTCCGCCCGCGGCCTCGAACCGGCGTTTCAGGCGGCCCCGAATCTGGTCCACGAGCGAGTGCGCGAGCAGGAGCCCGCACCGCTTGTCTTTGGTCAGGTTGAAGGTTTCCGGGAGGCCGACCCCGTTGTCGCTCACCGAAACCACGCAGGTACCGTCGGCGAAGCGGGAGGCGATGGATATCATGCACGTCTCTCCCCGGTGCCGGCTAAACGCGTGATGCCAGGCGTTCTTCACCAATTCGTAGAGGATCAAGCCGACGGCTACCGCGGTATCGCTATTCAGGAGAACCTTATCCTGTGCGATATCGATCTCATACTCGATACGGCCGGAAGTTTTCTGGTACCCGAGGCGCACCAGGAATTCGGTGAACGACGAGAGGAATTGCGCCAAGTCGAAGTTGGGGTATTCCCTGACCGCGTCCAGGCATTCGTAAACCGCGGCGAGGGCGTGGATCCGTCCTTTCAGCGCGTCGAGACCCCGCTCCCCGGCGCCGATCGCGTCGTAGGCTTCCTGGATGGCGCACATGCTGAGGATAATCTGGAAATTGTTCCTGATCCTATGATCGATTTCCTGTTGAAGCCGATACTTCCATTTCTCGTCGATAGCGGGCTCGGGCCGAGATCCCATGAGCGCCCTCCTTGCGTACTTTTCATTCGGCGGACACGAGGTCGGGCGTACTGGATTCATCGTACCCCGCGGCTTGGCTTGATAGGGGATTAAACGCTGTCGGGCGGGTACGGTTCCCAAGGACGAGCTCGTGCTGCTTTTGGCAAGAAGAACCTATTTTTCAACTTATGAGTTAACCGATCTTGTGAAACAACCGAATCCGGCCCTATTATTCCCGGGTGAAGGAACGGTACGCGGCCGCCCTCGGCCGCCTGGTGGAAGAGGTCGACGGCGCGCTCGGCGCGCCGCTCTCCCTGGACTCGCTCGCCGCCAGGGCGGGCATCTCGAAATACCATCTCCACCACGTGTTCCGCCTGCTCACCGGCCTCCCCCTCATGGAATACGTCCGCAGGCGCAGGCTTTCCGCCAGCATCGACGCCCTCCTGGAAAGCGACCGGTCCGTGATCGATATCGCCCTGGACCACGGGTTCGGGTACGAGCAGAGCTACATCCGCGCCTTCCAGCGCAGCTTCGGCGTCAGTCCGGGCCGCTACCGCGCCTTGCGCACGCCGCTTCCCATCACGGAGCGCGTGGACGTATCCCGGCTGCGGCCCTTCGGCGACGACGGGGTCCTCCTGGAGCCGCGCCTCATCCTCAAACCCGCCGCCGTGATTTGCGGAATCAGGAGCAAGGTGGACCTGGCGGAAAACGAGAAAGAGAACGTGGTGACCCGCCTGGCCAACGATTTTTTCTATCGCGCCCGCCGCGCGATAGCGGAGCCGTACCACGAGGAGCGTTTCGTGGGGGTGGTGTTCTATTCGGGCGACCCGACGTACAACTGGTACCTCGCCGGCGCCGAGCTGCGGGAACCGCCCCGGTCCGGGCCTCCCGAGGGCATGGAGTACTTCGAATTACCCAAACGGCGCTGCATGGAATTCGTCCACGTCTCCCGCGTCCACCCCAACCGCATCGCGTGGAACGATCTGCGCCGCATCTACGCCTACATCTTCGGGAAATGGATCCCGGAGCAGATGGGCCGTCCCGCCGAGGGTTGGCACCTGGAATACGTGGAGACGACGACGGCGCGGCCGGACTACGGGGAATTCCGCATCCTCATCCCTCTGGCGGAGCAGCCCGCGACAGGATATATTCGGAACATCCCAATTCCCGGAAGGTCTTGATGAGCGATTTCTTTCCCGGCGATTCCTACCAGACGCCCGCCGGCGTTCCGCGCGCTCTCCGCGAATACCTGCTCCTCGGCAGCCGCTGGAGTCCTTACAGCTTCTTCTTCAAAATCATCCTCACCTACCGACCGTACGCGGTGGCGGGGACCTACGACGACGACATCTGGTCCCGTAGTTCATATGAGTCCATCAAATACCTGGAGCGATGCGGCGCCAAATTCCATATATCCGGGTTGGACAAGGTACGCGCCCTTGACGGACCCGCCGTGTTCGTATCCAACCACATGAGCACCCTGGAAACGGTGGCCCTGCCCGGCCTCATCTGCCCGATCCGGCCGGTCACCTACGTCGTCAAGGAGAAGCTCAGCAAGGGTCTCGTCTGGGGACCGATCATGCGCTCGCGCGACCCCATCGTGGTCAGCCGCAAGGACCCCCGCGCCGACCTGGAAGCCGTCCTCGGCGGCGGAACCGACCGGCTCGCCCGCGGCATCTCCATCATCATCTTCCCGCAGGGAACCCGGTCGGATTCGTTCGATCGATCGAAGTTCAACAGCCTGGGCATCAAACTGGCGGCCAAGGCCGGCGTCCCGGTCGTGCCCATCGCGGTGAAGACCGACTACTGGGGCAACGGGGCCCTGCTCCGCGGTTTCGGGCCGGTCCACCGCGATCGCGCCGTCCACATCGAGTTCGGGGAACCGCTCGTCGTGGAAGGCCGGGGAAAGACCCAACACGAGCAGTGCCTCGATTTCATCGAGGGTCGCCTGCGCTCGTGGGGCGCCGACGTCGCCGTAGAAACCTCCAGCGACTGATACCTTTTTCGACGCAAGCGGGGGTCGTTCGACATTCTGTTCGAAAGAGACGCGCACGACCCCCTAATAGAAGAAAAACTGCCTTTTCATCGCCAATACTGTCAATTCGATCCATTTCTATTGAATATTTCGCAGCACATACCATATGATGCGGTTGCCCCGTCAGGCCGCTGGGGGAGAGTCGACGAATCGGAGCCGGCGTTTGCCGGTCGCTCTGAGAGCTACCGGTAGAACTCCGCACGACGCCGCTGGTCCTGGTCGGGCGAAGGAGTTTTTATGTCGTTCGATTCGATCCTGGGCGTATTCCAGGGCATCGGCACCTTGTTCGCCGCCGATCCCTTCATCGCCTGGTCGCGGATCGGGCTCATCTTCCTGGGTATGCTCCTCGTTTACCTGGGAAAGCGCGGCACCCTTGAACCGCTTCTGATGATCCCGATGGGCCTCGGCATGTCGACGGTGAACGCCGCCGTCATGTTCTTCGACCCGCTCAACCTGCACGGCGGCTTCGGCACCCTCTTCGTGGAGCCGGGGGCCGGCGCCACCGCAGACGCGGTTCGGAACGCTGCGGACCTCATGACGATCATGCAGATCGATTTCTTGCAGCCGATCTACACCTTCATGTTTTCCAACGGCCTCATCGCCTGCCTCGTCTTCATCGGCATCGGCAGCCTCCTGGACGTCGGTTTCGTGATGATGCATCCTTTCATCAGCATGTTCCTGGCCCTCTGCGCGGAACTCGGCACCATCCTGGTGCTTCCCATCGCCCAGCTCTTCGGTTTCACCGTGAAGGAAGCGGCGGCCATCGCTATGGTCGGCGGCGCCGACGGCCCCATGGTCCTCTTCACGAGCCTCAAGCTCGCGCCGCACCTCTTCGTGCCGATCACCGTCGTCGCGTACCTCTATCTCGGCCTCACCTACGGCGGCTATCCCTATCTCATCAAGGCGATGGTTCCCAAATCCATCCGGGGCACCGCGATGCCGCCCGCCAAGGCCGCGTCCAGCATCACCTCCGGCCAGAAGCTCTTCTTCACGGTCGTCGTGAACGCGCTCCTGTCCATCCTCTTCCCGGTCGCCGCCCCGCTCTTCTTCTCCCTGTTCCTCGGCATCGCCATCCGGGAGTCGGGCATCAAGGTCTTCCAGGACCTCGTGAGCAACACGATCCTCTACACGGCCACCCTCTTCCTCGGCCTCCTGCTCGGCATCCTCTGCGAGGCGAGCACCATCCTGAATCCCCAAGTGCTGCCGCTGCTCCTCCTCGGCATGCTCGCCTTGCTCCTTTCGGGTATCGGCGGACTCCTGGGCGGATACATCGTCTGGTTCCTCAAGAACGGGAAGTACAATCCGGTGATCGGCATCGCGGGCGTGTCCTGCGTACCGAGCACGGCGAAGGTCGCCCAGAAGTGCGTGGCCGAGACGAACCCCCAGGCGATGATCATGCAGTACGCGCTCGGCGCGAACATCTCCGGCGTCATCACGACCGCCGTCATCGCGGCCGTGTACGTGAGCCTGCTCGGCTGAGGCGCGCCATGATCGACACGAGCATCTTTACCGCCATCGTGGCGACGCTCATCCTGGTCGTCTTCATCCGCATCGCCCTGACGCTCAAGGACATCTCGGAAGCGCTCTCCCGCATAGCCGGAGGAGCGCCGACCCAGGTCCAGGTGAACGTCGCGGCTCCCCGGACGGAAGAGGCCAAGATCGAGGAAGACAAGATCGATGAGACGGAAATCGCCGCCGTCATAGCGGTCGCCAAGGCGGCCATGGAAGGCGCGCTCCCGCAGGACGCGTCCGGACGCGTCGCCTGACGGGCGCACGCGAGACCGACTACGATAACGAGGAAGATCGATGAAGAAGATCGACTTTATGCTGACCGCGTTCCGCGACGGGTTCCAATCCGTGTACGGCGCGCGCGTCTTTTCCAAGGATTACCTTCCGGTCGTGAAAGCCTGCGCCGAAGCGGGCATCACCCACTTCGAGGCGGGCGGCGGAGCGCTGTTCCAGTCCCCGTACTTCTATTCCAACGAGGACGCCTTCGCGGTGATGGACGCCTTCCGCGCCGCCGCCGGACCGAACGCCAACCTCCAGACCCTCTCCCGCGGCATCAACGTCGTGGGACTCGACAGCCAGAGTTCCGACATCATCAAGCTGCACGCCGACCTGTTCAAGAAGCACGGCATGACCACCATCCGGAACTTCGACGCGCTCAACGACGTCCAGAACCTGATCTGGTCCGGGCGCTGCATCGTGGACGCCGGCCTCAAGCACGAGGTGGTCGTCACCATGATGGAGCTCCCCCCCGGCTGCGAGGGCGCCCACACCCCCGAGTTCTACGCCGAGACGCTCAAGCGCATCCTGGACGCGGGCATCCCCTACGACTCGGTCTGCTTCAAGGACGCGTCCGGCACCTCGCGGCCGCGCAAGGTCTACGACACGATCAAGGCCGCGCGCAAGCTCCTCGGCCCCAAGACCCGCATCGTCTTCCATAGCCATGAGACGGCGGGCACCGGCACCGTGAGCTACGTGAGCGCCATCGAGGCGGGCGTCGACCAGGTGGACCTGTCCATGGCGCCCTGCTCCGGCGGCACCTGCCAACCGGACGTCATCACCATGTGGCACGCCCTCCGCGGCACGGATTACACGCTCGACATCGACATCGACCGCATCATCGCCCTGGAGGAGACCTTCAAGGACGCCATGGCCGATTACATGCTCCCGCCCGAGGCCACCCGCGTGGAGCCGCTCATTCCCTTCTTCCCGATGCCGGGCGGCGCGCTCACCGCGAACACCCAGATGCTCCGGGACAACAAGCTCATGGACAAGTATCCCGAGGTCATCAAGGCGATGGGCGAGTCCGTGGCCAAGGGCGGCTTCGGGACCTCCGTCACCCCGGTGAGCCAGTTCTACTTCCAGCAGGCCTTCAACAACGTCATGTTCGGCCCTTGGAAGAAGATCGCCGAAGGGTACGGCAAGATGGTGCTCGGCTATTTCGGCAAGACGCCCGTCGCCCCCGATCCGGAAGTGGTCAAGATCGCCCAGGCGCAGCTCAACCTGCCGCCCACGACCGAGAGCCCGCTCGCGATCAACGACCGGAATCCGAAGAAGGGCATCGCCGCCGCGCGGAAACTGCTCGAGGAGAACAATCTCCAGCCCACCGCGGAGAACCTGTTCATCGCGGCTACCTGCCAGGACAAGGGAATCCTCTTCCTCAAGGGCCAGGCCAAGCCGAACGTCCGCAAGCTCTCCGACGAGAAAGTCGCTCAGGAGAAGGCGGCGGCCGCGGGGAACGCGCCCAAGAAATCGGAAGCCGTCACGGTCACGGTCAACAACCGGTCCTACGGCGTCAAGATCGCCGGTAACACGGTGGTGGTGAACGGCCTCGCGTATAACTTCCAGGTGAAGGACGGCATCGACAGCGAGGCCGTCGCCCGCACCGCGGTCCTGCCCAAGTCGGAGGAACAGCCCGGCATCGCCGAGATGAAGTCCGTAGAATCGCCCCTCCCCGGCCTCGTGCTCCGGACCTACAAGAAGGCCGGCGACAAGGTCGCCGTCGGCGAAACGGTCGTGGTCCTCGAATCGATGAAGATGGAGACCCCGATCAACTCCCTCTTCTCCGGCATCATCGCCGACCTCTCCGTACACCAGGGCGACCAGGTCGATTCGGGCCAGGTCCTCTTCAAGGTCAACACCCTTGCGCACGGTTCCAAGCAGACCGTGGCGCGCGCCGCCGAAGCTCCCGCGAAGACCGCCACTTCGCCCGCGTTGGGCGTTGAGGGCGAACGGGTCAACATCGAGTCGCCGCTGCCCGGCCTCGTGCTCCGCATCTACAAGGAGCGCGGCGAGCGCGTGCACGCCGGCGAGTCCATCCTGGTCCTGGAGTCCATGAAGATGGAAACGCCGATCAACAGCTCCGTGGACGGCGTCATCGATACCGTCCAGGTCAAGCAGGGCGACCAGATCCAGTCCGGCCAGATCCTGGCCGTCGTCCGGAAATAGGAGGAACGCATGTCCGGCATCCAAGTGGCCTTCACGAGCTACGCGATCGCGGCGCTCATTTCCTTCTTCACCGCAGCCGTGATGGTCGTCATCGTCAAGGCGATGGGTTTCTTCGCGAAGAAGAAGTAACAACCCGGATCTCGCATGCAGGGGTGAATATTAGGGCGGCATGGACATGACTAATCTCCTTGCCGCCCCCTCTCAATTATGTTTTGCTTGACGAGTTGCAAAATCAGCACTTAGGCTATATTGTCTATGTAGCGCGTTAATAGCGCCCCCGACGACGAAAGTACCGATTTATCTTGGTATTGAGGACTCGGGGGCTTTGTTTTTTTCGGGGGCACAGTATGAATTGTGCGGCTATTGAACGCGTTGCCGTGATGGTAGACGGTGGCTTCTATCTCAAGCGGTACCACTCGCTCTTCAAACACTGTTTAGACTTTAATCAGCATGACTACGAGCAAGCCGCCGGTGTTTTTCAAAGGCTGACCACCACACATGTACAACCTCGTCGGGGGGAAAAGCTCTATAGGATTTTCTATTATGATTGTCGGCCTTTCCAGAAAAAGATACACAACCCGATCTCCAAGCGGCTTATCGATTTCTCTATCAGCACTACCGCAAAATTTTGAAATGGCTTCCTTGAGCAGCTAAAGAAGCAACGCAAGGTTGCGTTGAGACTAGGTACGGTTAAAGACAACGACGCATGGACCATTTCCAGAGACAAGACGAAAGAACTTCTTGCCGGAAAGATAGGGATAGAGAGCCTGACGGACGAGGACATCAGCTTCGACATAAAACAAAAAGGTGTCGAAATGCGGATTGGCCTCGACATATCCGCATTGGCCTACAAACGTCTTGTGGACCGTATCGTACTCATTGCAGGAGACAGCGACTTCGTCCCTGCAGCGAAAGTAGCCAGAAGAGAAGGTATCGATTTTATCCTCGACCCGATGTGGAACAGAATCGGAGATGATTTGTATGAACATATCGACGGATTATTCTCAACCTCGCCGAAGCCGACCAGCTCGCCAGAAACGATTCAAACCTTCCTGGAAATAGCTCACCATGCCCAGTCGAATCAAATAGACAAACATACCCCGGAAGCCTGACCGCGCTATACTGGCGGCATGAAGAGGACCCGGCCCGTTCCGCCCATCGTCATGTTCCTCGCGACGCTCGCCGCGGTAGCCGCGGCGCCGAAGGGGGACCTCCTCGCCCAGGACGCGGCTCCGGGAGGAACCGGGCCGTCGGGCGTCCGCCTGGCGTACGCTGCCTCCGGCCCGTACAAGTTACTGGAACGCTCCGATTGGTCGCGTTACGAAAACGGTAAATACCTCGGTCACGTCTACCGGGAAGTCCGCGCGACCATCCAACCGTCCGCCGGCGCTCCGGCCGGAGGGACCGAGTACCGCGGCGACTTCTTCGTCCTGGAGGAGACCCTCCGCGACCTCACCCGTTCGGCCCGGGCCGTGGACGCGGTGGTGCGCGCGGCCTTCCGCGTGGCGGGCGACGGGAGCCTCACCGTACGGGAGGATCGCGGGTTTCCGAGCCTCCGCGGCTTTCCCGCTTTCCCCGCGAAACCGGTCGCGGTCGGCGAGAAATGGACGGCGCGCGGCTTCCGGGCGGCCGACCCGCGGAACGACGGAACGACGACCCTCATCCCCCTCATCGCGGAATACGAATACCGGGGAACGGAAGAGTACAAGGGCACGGCCGTACATCGCGTCTTCGCCAAATACGCCACCCGGTACAAGGCGGCCGCTCGCGCCGATTCGGCGTCCTTCGTGGCCGCCTCCGGCACCCACGACGTCGATATCCTCATCAGGCAGGAGGACGGCCTCCCGCTCCTCCTCCGCGACCGCCTGGACGAAACCTTCACCTGGGGGGACGGTTCCACCACCCGCTTCAAAGGTTTCACCCTGACCTTCGCGGAGGGGATCACCCTCATGGATCGACCCGCCGTAGCCGCGGATCTCCGCGCCGCTCTCGCCGAGAAGAGCGCGGGGCCACCGGCCGAGCCGGCGGCGGCGCCCCCTGACCATGAGACCATCGGCGCCGGCGCCGAGGCGCTCGCCGAAGCCGGCGCCTTCGAACTCGCGCCCGGGGCGACCGGGATAGACGTGGAGAGCGTGGACGCGGGCGTCAAGCTTACCATGCGCGACGTCCGCTTCGCGGCGGATTCCGAGGACCTGCTCGCTTCCGAGCGCGGGCGGCTCGACCTCATCGCCGAGGCGATCAAGCGCGCGGGAGACAAGACCATCCTGGTGGAGGGCCACACGGCCGCGGTCGGCAAGGCCCAGGGGGAACTGGACCTGTCCGTGCGGAGAGCCAAGCGCATGGTCGACGAACTCGTCGCGCGGGGCATCGGCCCCGACCGGCTCCTCTTCAAGGGATGGGGCGGCACGAAGCCGGTCGCGGGCAACGATACCGAGGAGGGACGAAGCCGAAACCGTCGGGTGGAATTCACCATCCTCGATTGAGAATTTGTTATCATTTTATAATGGCTTATAATAGAGTATAACAAATTCCATTAGGAGGCCATCATGGACCAATCCGGAGCCCTTACGGTGAAGGAAGTCGCGGCCTTCCTCCGCATTACGCCCCAAGCCGTCTACAACATGATACGGCGCGAGGAAATCCCCGCATTCAAGGTCGGTTCCGCCGTCCGCCTGCTCCGCGCCGACCTGAACGAGTACATCGAGCGGGGCAAGCGACTCTTCGCCGCCCAGAACGCCGCCTACGAGGCGCCGGCGGAAGGCATCATCGCCGCCCGCCGCCTCTGCGCCCGATTCGGCGGGGGGCGTACGGCCTCGGCGTTCTCCCTGGACGCGGTGAGCTTCGAGATCCCCGTCGGGAGCACGCTCGGCATCGTCGGCCCCTCCGGCTCGGGCAAGACCCTGCTCCTCAAGGCCCTCGCCGGTCTCGTGCCCCTGGAGGCGGGAGCGCTATTCCTCGGGAAGCGGCGCCTGGACGGTTCGGATCCCCGCGAACGGCGGACGGGGCTGGTCTTCCAAGATTACGCCCTCTATCCCATGCTGGACGGCGCCGGCAACATCGCCTTTCCCCTCCGGGTCGGCAAGGCGGCCAAAGAAACGATAGATCCCGCGGTGGAGCGGATCGCCGCCGAGCTCGGCATAGACCGCGATTTCCTGGCCCGCCAGATCGAGGCGCTACCCGAAGGCATCAAGCAGCTCGTCGCCATCGGCAGGGCCGAGAACAAGCCGGCGGGCCGCGACGTCGAGCTCTTCCTCATGGACGAGCCGCTCATTCATCTGGACGCCCGCATGCGGGAAGATACGCGCGCCTTCTTGAAGCGACTGGTCGCCTCCATCGGCGCGACGACGATCTACGCCTTCAACGAGGCCGCCGACGCGCTCGCCCTCTCCGATCGGCTCCTCGTGCTCCGCGACGGTCGCGTCGCCCAATTCGGGACGACCGACGAGGTATTCCGGCGCCCCGCCGACGTGAACGTGATGGAACTCTTGAGCCTCAACGGAGTCACGGCCCTTACGGGAGCGTACGCCGCGGGAACGGTCGACCTCGCCGCGGGCGCGGAGGTCGCCGCGGTCCCCGGTACGGGCACCGCCCCGGACTACCGGGGGAAGGTCGTCGTCGGCTTCCGTCCCGAGGAAACGGAAAGCGCCCGATCCGGGGCCAAGGGCGCCCTCACCGCGACCATCGATCGATCGGTGCCCTACGACGGCGAGCGCGTCCTCGCCCACGGCCGCCTCATTCCGAAGGGGAAGAAGGAAGCCCCGGAGGAGGCGAGCGCCGTCTCGTTCCTCGCGCCGACGGAGGCGGAAGGCCGCCACACGTTCCGGCCGACGGCGGCCGTCGCGTTCGCGATAATGGAGGGGTGAGGTCCGTCGGCGACTCCTCGCAGGGCAAAACGCAACGAAACGTATCGATACGTTACGAAAACGGCAAAAACCCTTGCCGAGGCGGAGAAGATGGGGTAAGACGGACGCGGAGGTACCGCCATGCGCCGCGCGTCACGCCTCATCGCCCTCTTCTCCATCCTGCCTTCGATCGCCCTCTCCGCCGCCCCGGCGAAGGCCAAGCTGACCATCGCCGCGGCCGCCAACCTGACCTCCGTGGCCGCCGACCTCGCGTCGGCCTTCCGCGCCGTCCACCCGGACATCGCCCTGGATTTCGTCTTCGGCGCCTCCGGAGCGCTCACCACCCAAATTCAGAACGGGGCGCCGTTCCAAGTCTTCATGGCCGCCGACACCGGCTTCCCCGACCGTATCGTCAAGGCGGGACTCGCGGCGGGCGACTGGAAGGTCTACGCGCGCGGCAAGCTCGTGCTCCTCAGCGCCACGCCGCGCGACTTCTCCCGCGGCTTCGGCCTCCTGACCGCGCCGAACGTGGAGCGGATCGCGATCGCGAATCCGGAAACGGCGCCCTACGGGAAGGCGGCCGTCCAGGCCTTGCGCGCCGCCGGCGTCTGGGACGCGGTCAAAGCCAAGGCGGTCACCGCGCAGAACATCGCGCAGGCCGTCCAATATACGCTCGCGGCGGCCGACCTCGGCTTCGTGAACAAGTCCGCCCTCTATACGAAGGATCTCGCCGCCTACGCCGACAAAGAGGGGGTGAACTGGATGGAGATCGATCCTGGGACCCACGATCCCATCGACCAGGCCTTCGTGGTGCTCAAGGCGGCCGGCGGCGATCCCGCCGCGGCGGCGTTCGCCGCGTTCCTGGCATCCGACGCCGGCCGGAAGGTCTTCCTCGCCGCGGGCTACGCCGTTCCATGAAGCTCGACCTCCTGCCCTTCGCGGTCTCCTTCAACCTCGCGCTCTGGACCACCGCGATCCTGCTCGTGGTCTCCTTCCCCCTCGCGTGGCTCTTCGCGACGCACCGGGGGAGCTGGGTGCCCTGGATCGAGTCGCTCTTTTCCCTGCCCCTCGTGCTACCCCCGACGGTCCTCGGTTTCTACCTGCTCGTGCTCTTCTCGCCTTACTCGCCGGTGGGCGCCTTCCTCAAACGGACGACCGGAATCTCCCTCGTCTTCACCTTCCCCGGCCTCGTCGTCGCCTCGTGCGTCGCGGGCTTGCCGTTCATGCTGAGCGCCCTCCGCAACGGCATCCTCGCGGTGCCGAAGAGCCTCTTGGAGGCGTCCTGGACGCTCGGGAAAGGCAGGTTGGAGACGATCCTCCGGGTGGTGCTGCCCAACATGAGGCCCGCCATCCTCGCGGGCGCGGTGACGACCTTCGCGCGCACCCTGGGCGAATTCGGCGTCGTCCTCATGATCGGCGGCAGCTTGCCCGGCGTGACCAAGACGGTTTCCATCGCCATCTACGAGAAGGCGGAGGGCCAGGATTTTTCCGCTGCCCACGCCTACGCCCTCGCCCTCGTCGCCCTCAGCTACGTCGGCGTCTTCGCCCTCAATCGCCTGCAGCGGCTCGAGGCGAGGAGGGATCGATGATCCGTTTCCGCTTGGAGATGCGCTTTTCCGTTCCCGTGCCCTTCCGCCTCACGGTCGCGCGGGAGATGCGCGACGGCCTCTTCCTCGGCGTGAGCGGCGCCTCCGGAAGCGGCAAGACGACGCTCCTGCGATGCCTCGCGGGCCTCGAACAGCCGGCGGCCGGCTTCATCGCGGACGGCGACGAGACGTGGTACGACGGCGAGAAGGGCATCTTCGTCCCGCCGCAGGGGCGCGGGGTCGGCATGGTGTTCCAGGACTACGCGCTGTTCCCCCACCTCTCCGTGCTCGCGAACGTGATGTATCCCACGGGCGACCGGCGCCGCGCCATGGAACTCCTGGAACTCACGCGGTTGACCGCCCACGCCGCCCACTTCCCCCGCGACCTCTCCGGAGGCCAAAAGCAGCGGGCGGCCCTCGCCCGCGCGCTCGCCCGCGAGCCTGACCTGCTGCTCTTGGACGAGCCGCTGAGCGCCCTGGACGAGGATCTCCGCGACGAGCTCGGCGACGAGATCCGGAACATCCAGCGGAGGACCGGCATCTCGGCGATCATGGTCTCGCATTCGCGGCGCGAGCTCGAACGCCTCTGCGACGAGATCCTCGTGCTCGCTCCGGGCGCGGGCGGCGCCGCCCCGGCTCCCGATCAGGGGAAGACCACGCGCCCCGTCTCGTCCAGGCCGTAGCCGCCGAGGCCCGCGAGTTCTTCCTTGAACGGCGCGGAAGCGGTTATCGCGAGCAGCTCCGCGTACGCGGGCCGCGCGATGTCCTCCGCGCGCAGGACGAGGTCGTAGCGTTCCTCTTGGAGGGGCACGAAGTCGATGCCGGACGCTTGCCGGGCGGCCTTCTCGTTGCCGAGCGCGAAATCCGCCTGTCCGCGGGCGACCGCGGAAGCCGCCGCGAGATGCGTCGGGTATTCCCGGTCGTACCCCGGAACGGCCCGGCCGCTCCGGCCGAGGAGCCGGAGACGCTCGTCCAGGAGCACGCGGATGCCCGATCCGCGCTCCCGGTTCGCGAGCGATAGGCCGGTTCGCCGCAGGTCGTCCCAGGACGCGAGCCCTTGCGGATTTCCCGCCGCGACGTAATAGCCCACCGCGCGGCGGGCCAACCGCACCACGGTGACCGGCATCCCCGGCAGCAGGTAGCGCAGATACGGCAGGTTGTAGGTGTCGCTATCGCCGTCCCAGAGGTGCACGGTAGCCGCATGGGCCGTGCCGCGGTACAGGGCGTACAGGCCGTTGTAACTGCCGAGGCTCGACCGGTACACCCGCAGGCCCTCGACCCGTTCCTCGAGCCGCCGGCCGAGGATATCGAGGAGGATATCCTGCCCGCAGAGCATGAACGTGCCTTCGCCGGGCGGGGCCGGGCGATCGGCGCCCGCCTCCGGCGCGCGGTCGCGGCGGGAGCGGGGGTCATCGGCGCGGTAGACGTCCACGTCGGCCCGATTGAAGCGGAATTTCGTGCCCACGCGGTAAGCGCGCAGCTCGCCGCGCTCCACGAGCCGGTACACGGTGTTCTTCGCGATCCGGAGTATCCGGGCTACCTCTGCCGCGGTCAGGACTGCGTCGTCTATCATTTGCGGCCCAGTATAGCGTAATCCGGGAGCCGGTTGTATCATCGAACCATGGACTTGAGCACCGTCGTCGCGGGGATACCCCTCGCCAACCCGTTGATGCCCGCCTCCGGCCCCCTCGTCGGGGATGACCGCAAATTGCTCGCGATGGCCCGCTTCGGCGTCGGCGCCCTCGTGACCAAGACCATCTCCGTGAAGCCGGCCGTCGTGCCGCGCCCGTGCATCTACGGCGGCCGCGACTTCATCATGAACGCCGAGCTCTGGTCGGAGCACGGAAGCGACCGCTGGATCGACGAATTCCTGCCGGCGGTCCGCGCCGGCGCGAGGGTGCCGCTCTTCGTGAGCGCCGGCTACACGGCCGAGGACATGGCGGTCCTCATCCCCCGCCTCTCTCCCTTCGCCGACGCCTTCGAGATCTCCACGCACTACGTCGGCAAGGATCTCTCCAACATCGCCGCCACGGTGCGCACCATCGTCGCGGCGACGCGTAAACCCGTCTTCCTCAAGATGAGTCCGCACATTCCCGATCCCGTCGAGTTCGCGCGCATGGCGATGGAGGCCGGAGCGGCGGGCATCGTGGCCATCAACTCGCTCGGTCCGACGGTCGCCCTGGACGCCGCCTCCCGGCGCGTCCTGGTGGGCAACGGGCAGGGCGAAGTCTGGATGTCCGGCCCTGCGATAAAACCGCTCGCCCTCGCCCTCGTGCGCCGCATCAAGGACGCCGTGAGCGACTGCGTGGGGATCGGCGTCGGCGGCGTCGCTACCGCCGCCGACGTCGTCGAATTCCTCCTGGCCGGCGCCGACGCCGTCCAGATGCTCTCGGCCGCGATGCTCAAGGGCAAGGACCTGTACGCGAAGATCATCGCCGACCTTCCTGCCGCTCTCCAGAAGGCCGGCTTCGCGTCGGTGGCCGAGGCGCGCTCCGCGCGTCTCGCGCCCGTGAGTCTCCGCATGGAAGCGAGGCCGCCCGTCTTCGACCTGGACCGCTGCACCAGGTGCGGTCTCTGCGAGAAGATCTGCCCCTACTTCGCCATCGAGAATCGAAGGGACGGGTATCCCTCCGTGAACGCGGAGGAATGCTTCGGCTGCGGCCTCTGCCAGTCGCGCTGCCCCGTCTCCGCCATCTCCGGCGTCTATTGATGCGGCAGGTTCCGGTGGAAGAGGCCGTCGGGCAGGTGCTCGCCCACGACCTCACGCGGATCGTGAGGCCGGACGCGGACGGTAACGGCGGCGTCAAGGTCGGCGGCTTCAAGGGCGCCGCCTTCAAGAAGGGCCACATCGTGAGCCCCGAGGACCTCGAAGCGCTCAAGGACATGGGCAAATTTACCGTATTCATCGTCGACCTGGACCGTTCCGGCGTCCACGAGGACGCGGCGGCCGAGCGCATCGCCGCGGCCGCCGCGGGGCCCGGCGTATACCGCGCGGAGCCTTCCGAGGGCAAGGTGAACCTCAAGGCCGCCGCGGACGGCCTCCTCGTCGTGGACCGCGCGGCCCTGGATGCGGTCGCCGGCATCGAGTCGGTCGTGTTCTCCACCCTCCACTCCTATACCCTCGTCGCCAAGGACCGGACCGTAGCCGGAGCCAAGGTGGTTCCCCTCGTGGTGACCGAGGAGACGGTGGCCGCGGTGGAGGCCGCGTGCGCGCGGATCGGTCCCGTCGTCCGCGTGCGCCCCCTCGCGCCCCTCGCGGTGGGTATCGTGGTCACCGGGAGGGAAGTCGCGACCGGCCGCGTCGCGGACGCGTTCGGCCCCATCCTCACCGCCAAGGCGGAAGCCCTCGGGGGCTCGGTGACCGGCGTCGTCATCGCGACGGACGAGGCCGCCGCGATAGAGGGCGCAATACGCGCCCACCTGGACGCGGGCGCGGACCTCGTCCTCGTCTCGGGCGGCATGTCGGTGGATTCGGACGACGTGACCCCGACGGCCATCGCCGCGGTCGCGACCGAAGTCGTCTCCTACGGCTCCTCCGTGCTCCCCGGAGCCATGTTCATGACCGCCTACGCCGGCCAGGTCCCCGTCTTCGGCGTCCCCGCCTGCGGCATGTTCAACAAGGTCACCATGCTCGACCTCCTGCTCCCCCGCGCCTTCGCGGGCGTCAGGATCGACCGGCCGATGATCCGCGCGATGGCGCACGGCGGCCTCTGCCTGGGCTGCGACGAGTGCCGGTACCCGGTCTGCCCCTTCGGGAAATAGGAGAAACGAAATGGAAGACGGCATGGACCTATACGCCGAAGCGCTCGCGCTCCGCCAAGCGAACCGACCCTTCGCGATATGCACCATCGTGGAGTCCAAGGGTTCCACCCCGCGCCATTCGGCCAAGATGCTGGTCCGGCAGGACGGCTCGACGGCGCTCACCATCGGCGGCGGCCCCGTGGAGGAGGCGGTCATCGCGGAGGCCATGGCGGCTATCGATGCCGGCGCGGACCGTCTGGTGAAATACGATCTGGACGCGGGCGCGCCGGGCGGGACCCCCATGTACTGCGGCGGCGCCCTCTCGGTCTTCATCGAGGTTTCCGTCGCCAAGCCGCGGCTCGTGCTCGTCGGCGCGGGCCATGTCGGGAAAGCCGTCGCCCGACTCGCCGCGGGCCTCGGCTGGCGGGTCGCGGTAGTAGACGACCGCGACGAACGGGAGACCGCGGAGACGATCCGCGAGGCCGCGGAAATCTACGTACGGGCGGATATCGCGGAGGCGGTGCGGGCCGCCCCCATCGACGCGGAGACCTACGTCGCGATCTTCACCAAGAACGCGGACGAAGCGGCCCTGCGGGCCGTCCTGGAGCGGGACGCGGCCTACGTCGGCATGATCGGCAGCAAGCGGAAAGTCGCCATAGTCCGCGACCACCTCGCGACAGCCGGCGCGGATCCGGAACGCCTGGCCGCCGTGCGCGCGCCGATCGGCCTCGACCTCGGGGCGGAGACGCCGGCCGAAATCGCGGTGAGCGTCATGGCCGAGATCATGGCGGTGCGCGCGGGCACCTCGGGACGGCCGCTGTCGGAGCGTATCCCGTAAGCCGCTGCGGCTTATATGAGTGTTCGATTTGAATAAACGCGCGTTGTCGACGCGTTTTGATAGACAAATCGCCCGCCCGATGCGACAATTCCCGGCATGAAGAGACTTATTTGCACGATCCTTCTCGCGGCGCTCGCCTCCGGCGCCGCTTTCGCCGCGGATGAAGCGCCCGCCTTCTATCGCGGCGTCGACCTTTCCTACGTGAACGAGGTGGAAGATTTCGGCGGCGAATACCGCGAACGCGGCGAGCTCGTGGATCCGTTCGAACTGTTCGCCCGGAAGGGCGCCAACCTCGTGCGCGCCCGGATCTGGATCGACGCGACCTGGACGAAATATAGCGACCTGGAAGACGTCAAGCGCACCTTTGCGCGGGCGAAGGCCCAGGACATGGACCTCCTCCTCGCGTTCCACTACTCGGATACCTGGGCGGACCCGAAGGCCCAATTCATCCCCGCGCGTTGGAAGAAGCTCTCGGACGAGGAATTGGTCCAGGCGGTCCACGACTACACGCGTGACACCCTCCTGGCCCTGGATGCCGCGGGGCTCCTGCCCGAGCTCGTCCAGATCGGCAACGAGACGAACGGCGGCCTCCTCAAGAGGGGCAAGCTCGTGAACGAGTGGGACCGCGACGTCGCCCTCCTCAACGCGGGCCTCCGCGCGACCGCGGAGGTCGCCGCGGCCACGGGCAAGCCGATCCGTACCATGCTCCACATCGCCCAGCCGCAGAACGCGGCGTGGTTCTTCCGCGAAGCCGCCAAACACGGCCTAGCCGGCTTCGACATCATCGGCCTCTCGTACTATCCGCAGTGGAGCCCCCTGAGTCCCGCGGGCTGCGGCGCGGAAGTCGCCGCGCTCAAGAAGGAATTCGGCCGCGACGTGCTCATCGTGGAGACCGCGGCCCCCTGGACCCTGGATCAGCTGCCGGAGACGGCCCGGAGCATCCTCAACCAGGCCGTCCCCGGCTACAAGATCAATCCCGCGGGCCAGCGCGATTTCCTCATCGACTTGGCGCGATCGCTGAAAAAGAACGGCGGGCTCGGAGTCGTCTACTGGGAACCCGCCTGGGTTTCTTCCAAGATGCGCACCCGGTGGGGCCAGGGGTCCCATTGGGAAAACGCGACCTTCTTCGACTTCAACAACGGGAACGAGCTGCTTCCCGCCGCGGATTTCCTTTCGGCCGACCTGGATTGATCAGTCGCGCAGCGCGCGTTCAGCCGCGTTTCGAGCGGATATGCACGAGCTCGACGCCGAGTTCCTGGAGCCGCCTGCCGACCAGGATGGTGCGGTGGCATTTGGCCGGGTCCTCCTCCATGCAGAGGAGGGCCACCGCGCTTTCCCGCGCGGCCTCCATCACGCGGCGGATGCCCGCGTCGAACCAGGGCTTCGTCTTGAGGACCTCGTAGTCGATGGATTTGGCGAAGTCCGTCTTCTTCTCCGGCAGTTTCTTTTCCACGTAGCAATCCAGGTCCTTGACCCGCCCTCCCAGGCTTTCGCCTTCGTGGACGTAGCCGATGCCGTTCTCGCGGAGGACCGCCTCTATCCGCGCCTTGTTGAACTGCGGGCAAAACCGGCTGAACGGGACGCTCCGGATATCCACGACGCGATCGATGCCGCTCTCCTTGAGCAGGTCGATGAAGACTTGGATATCCAGGTTGCTGTGGCCGATGGTATGGATGGTCATCGCGGTACCTCGTCATTTCCTAATCGATACAGGACATGGTCGCGGAGCGGATTCGACTCATCAAGTTTAGGATGCTTGAACTCGCCCACCTTCCGCAGCCCGATCTTCTTCATGACGTTCTCGGATCGCGCATTCGACTTGGAGGTGAAGGAGTACACCGCGTGGAAACCGAAGGTCCGGAAACCGAAATCGAGGCAGGCGGCCGCGCCCTCCGTGGCGTACCCCCTTCCCCAGAATTCCTTGGCCAGCCTCCAGCCGATCTCGATGCAGGGGGTGAAGTCGCTCGGAAAATCGGTGTAATTGAAACCGATGAACCCCATGAAACGGCCCGTCTCCGCGTGCTCGGCCGCCCAGAGCCCGTAGCCCCGCTCGGCCAGGCCCCGTTCGATCCGGTCCGCGAAGGCGTCGCTCTCCTCGGCGGTGAGGCGCTTGGGGAAGAACTCCATCACCGCAGGATCGGCGTTCATCCGCGCGAAGGGAAGCCGGTCTTCCGGACGCCAGGTCCTGAGGATCACGCGATCGGTCGCGAGCACCATAGATTCACCTCCGCTCATCGAGCGCGCTGACTATGAAGTCCACCCTATCCTCGATGGATTCCAGGGGCACCGGTACGACCTCATAATCGAGTGCCTCATATATGGCCCGCGCGCTACGGCCGAACGCGGCCGCCGCTTCGTATTCCATCTTGCGCTCGTCGTCCTTCGCGTAAATTTCCCGCCAGCCCTCGAACCAGAAGACGCGCCTATTATACCGGTATTCGCGCGCGGCGTTTCGGTATAGTTCCGTGTCCAGGGAGAACGACTCCGCGTACGCGATCATGTCGGGGATGCCCCGATCGAAGATGATCGGACCGGTCTCGGCGGCCTGCGATTCGAATTGGTGCATCGCCCGCGAGAGCATGAGCCGCGTGAAGAGGTCTGGATCGATTTCGGGGACGCCGCTCGCTTTTTTCAGCCGCTGCTCCCTCAAGATAGGTCGCGCGGGTTCCGGCACGCAGGCGATGGCCCGCTCGGTTAACTTTTCGATTATCGTGGACTTTCCCGCGCCCATGGCGCCGGTCAGCACAAAAAAGTTTCTCCGTTCCATATGCGGCTCCCGCCCGGCGTCAACCGGCCTTGACCTCCACGCGCGATTTGATCGAATTGGCGATATAGCACTCGCGGTGCGCCTGTTCGTGCAGCTCGGCCAAGCGAGCCTTCGTCGGCGGTTCGCCGATGAACTCGATTTCCGGATCGAGCAGGACCTCGGAAATCCACTCAGGACCGTCCCCATCCTTCGTCATCGTGCCCACGGCCTTGTCCCGGTACCGTTTGATGACGAAGCCCGCCCGGTGGGCGATGTAGAGGAAGGTGAGCATGTGGCAACTGGCGACGGCCGCGACGAAGGCTTCTTCAGGGTCCAGCGCGTCTTCCTTGGAAAACGGCAGGCGAACCACGCTCGGCGACGCCGAAGCGGCCACCGTGATGCCGTCAAAGACCCAGGCGTGCGCGCGCGAATACCGTCCCTTCGCGAACGCGTCCTCCGTATCTTCCCATCGTATTTCCGCAGCATAGGTATGCATGACGACTCCTCGGTATCGACGTTGGCTCGCTTGCAATTATTAATAATATCCATATATATGACAGCATAGCCAAAAGTCAGGATGCGTCCTCCGATTTCAGAGCCGGCGTTGTCGTCGGCGCGGAGGGATTCTTGTGCGAAACGGGCGGACCAGTGGGCGAAGGCACGATCAACGCGGGCAACCTCTTTCTTTCCCTCTCCGATGCGGTGGACTTGGCGAGCCCGAACATCGCCCGGCATCAACAGCGGACGGCCTACATCGCCACGGCGATCGCCAACGCGGCAGGGCTTCCTGAACACGAGAAGCGGACGATATTCATCGCCGCGCTCCTGCACGACACCGGCGCCATTACCGTAGAAGAAAAAATCGCCTTGCACGATTTTGAAACCGACGCCGTCAGGAAGCACTGCGTCCGCGGCGAATTGCTCCTGCGGCGGATTCCGGAATTGGAGCGGGAGGCTACCTTGGTCCGCCACCACCACACGGAGTGGCGGGAGTGGGAACAGCCCATCGACCTGAGCCCCGTTTTCTGTTCCCAAATCCTTCTGCTCGCGGATTACGTCGAGCGGCTGATCCACCGGAACCGGTATATCCTTCACCAGCGAGAAGAAATCGTCGCTCGCGTGCGCGCGGTGTCCGGAACCATGGCGCACCCGCTCGTGGTCGAGCGCTTCCTGGAGGCCGCCAAGGCGGAGGCGTTCTGGCTCGACCTCATCTCCCCGCGCCTCTTTTCCATGCTGTTCCACCAGGGGCCGTTGCGCGGCAGCGAGATCGATTACCGCCGCCTCGAGAACGTCTCCGAGCTGTTCCGGGATCTCATCGATTTCAAATCGCCGTTCACCGCGACGCATACGTCGGGAGTCAGCGCCTGCGCCGACATGCTCGCGCGCTTAGCCGGCTTGGATGAGGACGCGTGCCGGGAACTGCGGATCGCGGGGAATCTGCACGATCTCGGGAAACTCGCCATGCCCACGAGCATCCTCGAGAAACGCGGGCCCCTCACCCGAGCGGAGACGGAAATCATCCGCAGCCATTCCTACCATACCTACGGCACGATCGCTTCCATCGCCGGGCTGGAACGCATCGCCGAGCTCGCGGGGTACCACCACGAACGCCTCGACGGATCGGGATACCCCTTCCAGCGCGTGGCCTCCGAGCTCACGATCGGCGCGCGGATACTCGCGGTCGCGGATACCTTCACCGCCGTCACCGAGGATCGTCCCTATCGGAAGGGGATGGAGCGGGACCGCATCGAGCGGATCATGGGCGAGATGGCCCGTGGCCGCAGCCTCGATTCCGACGCGGTGGCGCTCCTGTTGGCCCATATCGGCGAGACCACGGACCGGGTGGAAGGCGCCCAGCGCGCGGCGCGCGATTTTTACGAATCGCGCATCGACGTAGCCTGAGGCTCCGGCCGGACCCTTACAGGAACCGCGCGGTTCCGGACACGCGGATGGACGACCCGGCCTCGGCCCCGATCTCCGCGCGCAGCCTGGACTTCATGCCCATATCCTCGCCTTGCACCACGTCGATGGCTCCGCCGTGGGGCCAGGCGAGGTCGCGCAGGTAGCCCGCGAGGGCGGCGGTGGCGGCGCCCGTGGCGGGATCCTCGTACACGCCGCCCGAGGCGAAGGGATTGCGCGTATGGAAGAGCCGCGGCGTCTCGCAATACCCGAGCAGGACGGTCACGAGCCCCGCGCGCCGCATGAGGTCGCGGCCGGCGTCCAGGTCGTACTTCATGGCCGCGAGCGCCTCCCGCGTCTTAAGGAAGAGCAGCAGGTGATCGGCGCCGCCGTTCGCGAACGCCGGCGGGAGCCGCGGATCCAAATCCGCCCGTCCGTAACCGAACAGCGCGAGGCTCGCCGATACGAGGTCCGCGGGCGCCGGGGCGCTCCGCGTGGGCGGGGATTGCAACGCTGCGGCGTAGAGGTTCCCCGCCGTGCGTCCTTCCACGGTGATCTCGGCCCGGTTCAGGATCAGGTCGTATACGCCGTCGCCGTACGCGCGGGCGAGCGCGGCGCCGAGCGCGATCGTGGCGTGGCCGCAGAACGGCACCTCGAATCCGGGGGCGAAATAGCGCACGCGCCAACCCGCCCCCTGGGGAACCGCGAACGCCGTCTCCGAAAAACCCACCTCCGCCGCGATCCGCTGCATCTCGGCATCCGCGGGAAACGTATCGGCGATGAGGACTCCCGCCGGATTCCCTCCGGCCTGTCCATCCGAAAACGCCGCGAGCTTCAGAACTTCCATCCAGGCTCCTCGCGCGAAAGACCCTATCGGTCCGGACGGTATTTTTGGAAACAATCGGGACAGATCCCATGGCTGAATTCAGCCTTGGAACGATCCTCTATGTATTCTTCCAAGATACGCCACTCGTTTTTCTCATCCCGGATCTTCTTGCAGTACGAACAGATGGGCAATATGCCCTCGAGCCGTTCAACCTGCTTCTCGCTTCTCTCCGCCCTGGCGCGAATCTTGTCCACCATCATCGCGACCATGCCGAAGGCGGCGAGTACGTGGAACCCGACGAGGATTCCGAAATAAAGATACCCATCGATCAAGATGAAAGCAAAGAGTATGATGTACGCGCCCCAAACGATGAGGCTTATGCCCGCCACGTTCCTGCCGACCGTGCCCTCTTTTTTCCCCGCGATCAATACGAGGACTCCGGTCGCGATGAAGATGAGCGCCCGCAAGGTCTTGAGCAGGAACGCCGCCATGACCCGGTGGCTGTCGATGAACAGAATCGAAAGGAGCCAAACGCCCAGCCACAAAAGGATCCCCGCGAAGTCCCGTTTCTTGAGCTTCCTGCCGGTGAATTGTACGGCGCCGAACGCCAACAAGAAAAAACCCGCGATATGGAACAATTCTCCGATCAAGAAGTAGAGCCGCGGCGCGAAGGGGACGATCCCGGACCAAAAGAGGAATCCGAGGCTGTTGGAGAAAAAGCTCAAGCTCCAATACCCGGGTCCGACATCCCGCTCGTCGATCCGGTCCAGGAACCAGAATCCGAACGCGATGCAGGCGAATATGGCCGCATAACCCAAATGTCCCCGTTCCATGATGCTCAAAAAGTTGTTCATAATCCTACGCCGCCTCACTCGAATGATCATCACGCATCGTGCGCGTCCGCTAATCGGTATTCTTTGGAACAACTTTGACACTTGAGGGAGAACGTCTTGGCGAATTGGAGGAACTGTTTTTCGTCGTACGCAACGGTCTCGCCGCACGCGTCGCACGTTCCGCGGATACCGTCGAATATCTCACGGAAATGATCCCGGATGACGAGGAAATCGTTTCCGTTGGTGGCGTACACGAGGCTGAGAAGGTACCGCGCCTGCAGGAGCGGCCAGTATTTCGGCAGCTTGGCGACGGCGTCCACGATCTTGGAGACCAGGCTGAACATATACAGCATCAAGGGCGGAACGTGCCGATAGAAGTGGTCCCATCGCGCGGTTCTCGTCTCCTCGTCCGAGAGGTCGAATCCGATGCTCCCGTTTCCGTCCGCGACATAGCGACGGCGCACCGTCAAGCTGTTCGATTGATCGTAGTACCGATCGAAGCAGGACGGATCCTCCGTATTGAACCGGAGGTCGTACAGGCCCTGGGCGGTGAACAGGGGAATGCCGATCTGTTTGAGCGCCGCCTCGATCACCGACACGATCTTGTACTTGCTCAGCGCCCGCTCCTCGAACGCGAGCTTCTCCGCGCCGGCGGGGTCATTGAAGAACGCCAGGAACTCTTCGGGAAAAGCGAGCAAGTATTCCAAATAAAACAGCTCGTCCCTGAGCGGTTTCCTCAGCAACAGGTAGGCGACGTCGAGCTGCCCTTTTTCCGCGCTGTTCAGCGCGGTCAAGAGGAATTGGAGGGCGTCGGTCAAGATCGTCGCCAGAGAATGCCGATAGTCGGCTCGGTACACGGCATCGGCGTACCCGTGCGCGAGCAGCCATTCGCGCAATGCATCGTCTTTGAGCGTCCGGAGACCTTCGCGATCCGCGGACGGCATCGCCTCCAGGTTCGTTCGCAACGCGTTGCTTTTTTCGATGCTTTTGAACAGGGTCAGAATTTGGTTATAGAGGGTGACCGCGTACTCGTGCCGCCCCGTATACCGCTCCGGCAAGCGATGCATTTCTCCTCCCGGCTTCCGCAGGCTCCGCACAGTATACTCCCGGGCGCCGCGTATCTACCAGGGCAACCTAGTCGCCCCAATTGATCATCGGTTCGTACATCGGCATACCGAGTTCGAAGGGGCCGGGTCCGCCGGCGTAATCGTCCCCGAACGCGATGACGCCGCCCGCATCGTACAAGCGCCGGAGGTTTTCCATGAGGATGTCGACCCGTACGTGCATGCCGCGGTACACGCTGAAGGTCGGCATGACCGGTATTCCCTTGGCCGCGGTTTCGGCGACGAGCTCATCGCTCATGCGGTCGTAGGGGAGATGGGCGATCTGGTCGGCGCCGAGGGAGATCATCTTGGCCATCCGGACCGACCGGGTGGTGTGGCAGGCGACGGGGAAACCCCGTCTATGGGCCGTCTCCAGGACGGCGGCGAGCTGCCGGTTTCCGTAGCCGCCCGGAGCCGTAAGCATCGGACCGGCGACGAGGAGGCGGGCGCAGGTCGGGTCAAACCTCCACGCGTTCCGTCTCGAGACGCAACCGCGATCGGAAATGAGGGAAAGGTTGGAGAGGTCGCGTACCGTCGTCACGCCGGCGCGCGCCCAGGCGCGGAGGGTTGCCTTGTCGTAGGCTCGATGCACGTGCGTATCGATGAAGCCGGGCATGAGCGTCGCGCCATCCAGGGGAATGCGGACGCAGTACGGAGGAACGACCGTGGAAGCGGCTTGCCCGGCGGCGACTATGGTATCGCCCTCGATGACCACGACCGCATCTCCGATCGGCTCGTCGCCGCCGGCCGCCAGGTCCCGCGCCAGGGATTGAAGCGGAAAGCCCGGAAAATCGGCCGAATAGAGATGCAACGCCGCGAGAGCGTTACAGGTGCCGTACCGCAACGAAACGTCCGATTCGAGGACTTGGAGCGGAAAGCCCGGTCCTCAAATCGGGAGGCACTCCCGATTTGAGGAGGCGCCTGCCGTCCGTGGCAATGCGGAACCTGAGGTTCCGCGCCTTCACCGGCGTCGCGACCTCCGTGTCGCGCCCTTCGCTCCGGCGGTCGCTTAGAGGTGCCGGGCCTTATCCCGTTTCAAGACCTTCTCCAGTACGTCCGCCGGTTTCTTGAACTTGGCCAACAGGATCATGGCGGCGATGATGTACGGCTTGTAGCCGGCTTCCCGGTACGTGTCGTCCCGGTAACGGTCGAATACGGAGGCGGCGACTTCGCCCTGCGCGCAGGAAACGCCGGAGATGTCGGCGGGGAGGCAGTGCATGTAGAGGGCCGCGCCGCCCGCGGTGAGCTTCATCTTCTCCTCGGTACACTCCCAGTCCTTGAACTTGGCGTTGTTCGCGAGGCAGGCTTTTTCCAGTTTCTTGAGCCCGTCCTGGTCCCCCGAGTGGAGGAGCGGCACGCGCTGCTGCATGACCTCGTAGGGAGCCCAGCTCTTGGGGTAGACGATGTCGGCGTCCTTGAAGGCCTCGTCCATCGAAGTGACGTGGGAGAATTTCCCGCCGGACGCGGCCGCCTGCCGCTTGGAAAGCTCGACGACCTCGGGGATGAGGCCGTAGCCCTCGGGGTGGGCCAGGCGGATATCCATGCCGAAGCGGCTCGCGAGGCCGATGATGCCCTGGGGCACCGAGAGGGGCTTGCCGTACGAGGGCGAGTAGGCCCAGGTCATGGCGATCTTCTTGCCCTTGAGCTTCTCCAGGCCGCCGAAGTGGTGGGCCAGGTGGAGGAAGTCGGCCATTGCCTGCGTGGGGTGATCGACATCGGACTGGAGGTTCACCACCGCGGGCCGGGACGGGAGGACGCCGGCGGCGACGCCCGCGTCCAGGGAAGCGCCGACCTCGCGCTGGTACTTGTCGCCCTCGCCGAGGTACATGTCGTCGCGGATGCCGATGGCCTCCGAGAGGAACGAAATCATGTTGGCCGTTTCGCGGACGGTCTCCCCGTGGGCGATCTGACTCTTGCCCTCGTCCAAGTCCTGGACGTAGAGGCCGAGCAGGTCGCAGGCGGACGCGAAGGAGAAGCGCGTGCGGGTGGAGTTGTCGCGGAAATTGGAGACCGCGATGCCCGAATCCCAAATTTTCGGGGAAATGTTCGCCTCGCGCAGGGCGCGCAGGATGTCGGCCGTGAGGAAGGTCGCGTCCAGCTCCTTCCGGGATTTCTCCCAGGTGAGCAGGAAGTCGCCGTAGGCGCCGACCTTGAGATCGGCGAGTTCGCCGATGAGTTTCTTGATCTTCTTCGTATCCACGTTTCCTCCGCTGAATTTCTCTATCGTCGGGGTTAGCGGCGGCCGCCGGAGCGGCCGGCCGCGTATTTAAGTACACCGGAATTCCGGCTTTGGTGAAAAGTTTGCGCGACTCGGCGTCCGCGCGGGAGCGAATCTCTTCCTCGTCAAGGCCGACGAGGCGTCCCCCGTCCACGATGACCTTCCCGTTCGCGAGGACGTACGCCGCGCGATGGTCGCCGCCGCAGAAGACGAGGCTCGCGACGGGATCGGTGGAGGCGCCCGCGTAGCCGAGCTTGTCCACGTCGAAGAGGGCGAGGTCCGCGAGCATGCCTTCCGCTATCCTTCCCGTCTCCTCGAAGCCGAGCATGTGGGCGCCGTGTTCGCTGGCCATGCGGAGGGCCTCCCGCGCGGAGAGGGCGGTGGAACCGTACTTCACGCGCTGGAGGAGCATGGCCTGGCGCACCTCGCCGAGCATGTCGGAGGAGTCGTTCGACGCGGAACCGTCCACGCCGATCCCGACCTTCATGCCGCGGGCCAGCATCTCGTGGACGCGGCAGATGCCGGACCCGAGCCGCATGTTGGACGAGGGACAGTGGGCCACGCCCGCACCCTCCCTGGCCAGCGTGTCCAGCTCGGCGTCCTGGAAGAAGATGCCGTGGGCGTACCAGACGTCGTCCCCGATGAAGCCCGTGTCTTCCATGAGCGCCAGCGGGCGACGGTTGAACATCGACATGCAGAAATCGTCCTCGTCCGCCGTTTCCGCCAGGTGAGTGTGGAGTCGTACGCCGAGTTTCCGGCCCAGGTCGGCGCTCTTCGTCATGAGCGATTCGGAGACGGTGAAGGGACTGCACGGCCCGATGGTGAGGCGCCGCATGGAATCGGGCGAAGGGTCGTTGAACTTCTGGATCGCCGCCTCGGTGTCCGCGAGGATGCGGTCCTCGTCCTGGACGCACGTATCCGGCGGGAGCCCGCCGTCCTTTTTCGACATGGACATGGACCCGCGCGTGGGGGCGAAGCGCACGCCGATATCGGCCGCGGCGCCAAACTGCAGGGCGGGGATGTCGATGGTCCGCGAGGCGGGGTAGAGGTAGTGGTGATCGGTGGAGCAGGTGGCGCCCGTGAGCGCGAGTTCGGCCAGGGCGAGCCGGCTGGACCAGTAGATCGACTCCTCGTCGATGTTCTTCCAGATCTCGTAGAGGTAGACGAGCCAGTCGAAGAGCTTGGCGTCCTGGGCGCCGGGGGCCGCGCGGGTGAGGGTCTGCACGAAGTGGTGGTGCGTGTTCACCATGCCCGGAAGCACCACGAGGCGCGACGCGTCGATCACGCGCCGCTCGCCGTCGTCGCCGACCGCGGCCTCGAAGCCGCGCGTTCCGGCGCCGACCGCAGCGGCGCCGGGCGCGGGGCGGATCGGAGGCGGCGGGAGCGCGAGGTTCTTCCCGATCGCGGCGATGCGGTTTCCCACGATCAGGATATCGACGCCCCGGAGATCCGTGGAGACGCCGGGCTCTCCGGGGGCGGGCTTGACGTGGGGCTGCGCCACCGCCCGGCAATTCTTGAGCAGTATCATATGGAGACCTCCGCGTTGAATTCTTCGATCATCTTGTCCAAGTCCGCGACCTGTTCCCGGAGCCCGCCCCAGTAGGCGCGGTAATCGTCCCACTGGGCGCGGAGCTCGCCGAGATCCTTCCCGAGCTGCTCGATCCAGGTGAAGTACTTGAGGTTGTGCACGCGCCGCTTGTCGACATGGGAAAGCTCCAGGACATGGTCGACGGAGAGGCTCGTGAGGCGCTCGTAGTCGCGGTCGGCCTGGCGCTGGTCGTAGGCGCCGCGCTCCGCGGTGAGCTCGGCGAGGCGGCTGCCGTAGAGGGCCATGGAATCCGTGAAGACCGTGAAGACCACGTCGTTCGATCCGAGCTCATAGTATTTGGCCAGCTTGATGGCGCCGATGAGGTTGCCGATGCCGGAGATCCCGATCCAGTCGAGCTTGGCGATGAGGTCGGCGCTCACGCCCGCGTCGGCCAGGAGCCGCTTGCCGGCCGGCTCGTTGAAGAGGCGGAGGAAGCGCATGGGCAGCTCGTCGTCCACGCCGATCGCGGCGTCGGTGTCGCGGAGATTGTGGATCCAGGGGACGTGCTTGTCGCCGATGCCCTCGATCCGGTGCTCGCCGAAGCCGTTCTCCAGGATGGTCGGGCATTGGAGGGCCTCGGCTACGCCGACCTTCGCGCCGGGGAAGGTGTCGCGGAGGTAGGAGCCCGAGCCTAGGGTACCCGCGGAGCCGGACGAAAGGACCGCGCCCGCAACTGTATCGCCCTTCTTCGCTATGGCCTTGAAAACCTCCTCCATGGCCGGCCCGGTGACCGCGTAATGCCACAGGTGGTTCGGCAGCTGGTCGAACTGATTGAAGATGACGGCGTCCTTCCGGGTGGCGCGGATCTCCATACACTTGTCGAAGATTTCCTTCACGTTGGATTCGCTGCCGGGCGTCGCGATGACCTCTTCCGCCATGGTCTTGAGCCACTCGAAACGTTCCTTGGACATGCCCGCGGGGAGGATGGCGACCGATGGGCAAGCGAGGAGGCGGGAGATGTAGGCGCCGCCGCGGCAATAGTTGCCGGTGGAGGGCCAGACCGCCTTCTTGGTCGTCGGGTCGAAGCGGCCGGTCACGAGCTCGGGCAGGAGGCAGGAGAGCGCGGCGCCAACCTTGTGGGCGCCGGTGGGGAACCACTTGCCGACGATGCCCACGATCCTGGCCTTGGTCCCCGTGATCGCGGTCGGAAGCTCGATGAAGTTGACCCCGCCGAAGCCGCCGCCCTTCTCGATCGGCTCGTTGTGCCAAGTGACGCGGAAGAGGTTGCGGCTATGCACGTCCCAGAGGCCCACGCCCGCGAGTTCCTTCTTCACGGAGGCCGGCACCTTGGACGGATCGCGCATCTGGGCGTAGGTCGGCAGGATGATGCCTTTCTCCCTGCAGCGCTGGACGTTCTTCTTGCGTTGGGCTTCCTGTATCCGTAGATCGATCATTTGATTCTCCTTTATATGGCGGCGCCGACCGCGCGGGCCGCGCTCCTTATGTCTTTGAGTCCCGATCCGGTGAGCATCACGACGACGGTCTCGGACAGGTCGATGGTAGCTTTCACTTTGAGGAAACCCGCGAGGGCGCAGGCCGACGAGGGTTCGGCGAAAAGGCCGGAGCGCGAGGCCGCCAGGCGCTGGGCCGAGAGGATTTCGTCGTCGCTCACGGTCACGGCTTTTCCCCCGTACTTCAAGAGCTTCGCGAGGGCGTAGGGGCCGTTCCGCGGCGCGTCCACCGAGATGGAATCGGCCACGGTGGACGAGGGTACGACCGGGTCGAAGGGGTCGCCGTAGTAGCCCGCGGCGGCGGCCGTGAGCGCCCGCGCTATCGCCTTCGAGCCCTCGGCCTGGCAAGCCCACACCGTCGGCATCCGATCGATCGCCCCGAGCTTCATGAGGTCCTCGAATCCGCGATAGACGCCCGCCAGGATGACGCCGTCTCCCGTGGGCACGAAGACGTGGTCCGGGGCGCGGAATCGGCGCCGGCTATCCAGCGACGCGCGGGCCAGGGCCTCCGCGATCTCGAAGGAGACCGTCTTCTTCCCCTCGATGGTGAGGGGGTTGTAGGCGGTGTTCCGCGACAGGGTGCCGGTCTCATTCGAATAGTCCAGGGACAGGTCAAAGGCGCGGTCGTAGTTGCCGGCGACTTCGCGGAGCTCGGCGCCGTACTGGAGGACCTGGATGCGCTTGGCGACGGGCGCCGAAGCGGGCAAGAAGACCGTGACCTTGAGGCCGGCGGCGGCGCCCACCGCCGCCATGCTGGAGGCGGCGTTTCCCGTGGAAGCCAGGGCTATCTCGCCGATGCCGGCCGAGCGGGCGAAGGCGGCAACGAGGAAACTGGCTCGGTCCTTGAAGGAGCCGGAAGGCTCGCAGGTGTCGTCCTTGAGGTAGAGGCCGGGAAAGCCGAGTTCGGCGCGCAGCCGCTCCGGCTCCCAGAGGGGCGTGTCGCCGACGGGGATGGGCGGGAAGAACTCGGCCGACACGGGGAGCGGCACGTCGCGGACGGAGAATGTCGGGCCCAGGGTGTTTTCCCAGGCGATGCCCTGCCGCTCGCCTTCCCAGGCGCACTCCAGCACGCCCTTGAGCGGGGCGCCCGGCTTATTCGTCGCCGAGCAACGGTCGCAGAGGTAGCGATCGGCCTCGATCCCGTACTCCCGTCCGCAGACGGGACAGCGGTACAGCCACCTCACGCGCGCTGCTCCAGGAAGGAGGGGAGGCTCGCGTAGAAGGCGGAACAGAGCTCCAGGTCCGCGACGCGGTTGATCTCGTTCGGGGCGTGGGCCTGGTTCTCGTCGCCGGGGCCGAAGCCGATGCAAGGTATCTTGTGCCGACCGCAGATGGCCACGCAGTTCGTGGAGAAGGTCCACTTGTCCACCGTCGGCTTCTTCCCGTACAGGGATTCGTAGGCGTCCTCGCCCGCGGTCACCAAGGGGTGGTCGGCGGGAATCTTCCAGGTCGGGAAATAGAGCTCCTGCGCGTAGACCTTGCCGGTATACGCGGGCTGGGAGTATTCGGGCATCTTCACGGTGAACTTGTCCACGCCCGCCGCCGCGAGGGCTTTTTCCACTTGGGCGATGGCGACCTTGTCGTCTTCCCCCCAGGTGAGGCGGCGGTCGCAATAGAGCATGGCCTGGTCCGGCACCGCGCACTGGGAGGGACCGTGCACGTCGATCTGGGAGACGGTGATGGTCCCTTTTCCGAGGAAGCCGTCGTCGTCGGCCACAAGCTCGGTATTGAGCTTCTCGATGGCCAGGGCCGCGCGGGCGGCCTTGTACGCCGCGCTCTCGCCGCGCTCGGGGGCGGAACCGTGGCAGGAGACGCCCTTGATGTCGATGCGGATCTCCATGCGGCCGCGGTGGCCGCGGTAGAGCCGGCAGCTCGTCGGCTCGGTGGAGACCGCGAAATCGGGGACGAACTTCTCCACCTCGATGAGGTGCTTCCAGCAGAGGCCGTCGCAGTCTTCCTCTATGACGGTGAAGGCGAACCAGACGGTGTAGTCGCCTGAGTACTTCGATTCCTTGAGGATGCGCGCCGCGGTGATCATGGAGGCCGCGCCGCCGAGCTGGTCCGATGCGCCCCGTCCGTAGACGAGGCCGTCTTTCACGATGCCCGAATGCGGCGGCGTCTTCCACTGGGACGGATCGCCGACTCCCACCGTGTCGATGTGCGCGTCGAAGACCAGCTTCTTCTTCCCGTTCCCCACCCTTCCGAGGAGGCTCCCGAGGCCGTCCGTATGGAGGTCCTCCATGCCGGCCTCCGCGCAGAGCTTCTTGAGGAGTTCGATGCGGTCCTTCTCCGTGCAGCTGAAACCGGGGACCCGGATGAGCTTGCCGAGGTTCTCCGCGGTGTAGTCGCGGTACGCGGCCGCGAGGCGCAGGGTTTCTTTCGCTTCATAAGCCATGACGTTCACTTCCCCTCTTCCATGCGTTTCCAGAGGCGTACCGCCTCTTCGTTCGCCTTCGCCGCGATGGCCGCGGAATCGAAGGCGGGTATCCGGTTCTCTACGATGAAGCGCCCGGCGACCATCGTGGACCGGACGTCCCGGGTGGATAGACCGAAGGCCAGGTGGGCCGCGAGGTTGTCCGCCCCCACCGGCGTCGGGCTCTCGTAATCCCAGTGCACGAGGTCGGCCGGAGCGCCGACCGCGAGTCCGTACGGACCGGGGCCGGCCGCCGTGGGCCACCGCCCGCCCGCGGCCGCGGTTACGCCGGCGGCGGCTGCCGCGGCTACTGCCGCCGCTACCGCCGAGAGCACGTCCGCGGCGAAGCGCCCGTTCCGGCCGAGCGCGCGCACGAACGCTTCCGGAGCGAGGCTGCCGCCCTCGTCCCGGTGCTTGAAGTAGGCGAAGCGGAGCTCCTCCAACATGTCGGCACCCAGGCCGTCCGTGCCGAGGAGGAAGTTCGCCGCCCGCGGCAGGAGCCGCGCGTAGCCGACGCCGTTGTTCATATTGCTCCGCGCGTTGTGGGCCAGTCTCGCGCCCCGCTCGGCCAGGAGGTCCAGCTCCTCGGTCCGGAGCCAGAGGCCGTGGGCGACGATGGAGTTCCGGACTAGGCAGCCGAACCGGTCCAGGCGGACGACGGGATCCGCTCCGCGCCGGGCGCGGCTCTCGGAGGCGTCGTAGCGGTCCTCGGCGACGTGGACGTGGAACGGAGCCCCGCTGCGATGCACGAGGTCGCCGAGGGCTTCCAGCGTGGCGTCTTCCAGGGTGAAGGGGGCGTGGCCGCCGATCATCGCGCCCCGCATCGGGAGCCCACCGGCGAAGCCGGAACCGCGGACGTCGCTGCCGGAAGGGCCGCCGCCGGAAAGGCCGCCGGGCCGACCGCCGACCGCAGAAGCCGCGGCGCGGACGCAGTCCGCGGCGTAGCGCTCGTTCTCGCGGATACCCGCGGCCGCCCCCGTCCCTCCGTTGCGGTCGGTAGTCTCGTAGCAGAGGATGGACCGGAGCCCCACCTCGGCGACCGCGTCGCCGAGGACTTGCAGGCTCCCGTCGATGAAGGCGGGGCTCGCGTGGTGGTCGATGAGGGTCGTCACGCCGCACCGGGCCGCTTCCGCCGCCCCCGCGAGTCCGCTCGCCCGCACGGAGCTCTCGTCCAGGGCCCGGTCCAGGCGCCACCAGAGGCGGTCCAGCATCTGGGCGAAGTCCACCGAAGGCTCGATCGCGATCCGCATGCCGCGAGAGAGGATCGAATAGAGGTGGGCATGGCCGACGACGAGGCCGGGCGAGAGGAAGCCTCCCGAGCCGCCGGACTTCGCGCCCGCCGCGGCGGGGCTCCCCGCGAGGTCCGCGCCGATGGCCGCGATCCGGCCGTCGTCGCCCGTGAGGAGGTCGGTCACATCGGAGACGGAGGGAGGATCGAAGCCGAGCAGACGCACGTTCCGAAAGAGGATCATGCGGGCCCCCGCGTGAGGAAGCGCCCCGAACCGGGGGAAGCGACGATGCCGGGCGCCATGGCCGCGAGTTCCGCGGCCGGCGAGGCCCAGGGCCCCGCGCCGGCGGCCGCGGCTTTCTCGGCCGAAGCGCCGGCTGCCCAGGCGGCCGTATCGGCCGGTTCGGCGTCCCGATCGGCGTCGTACACGAGGCCGCCGCGGACGTAGGTGGCCCGGATCGATCCTTTGAGGGTCAGACCCTCGAAGGGCGTGTCTCGGCCCTTGGAGTAGAGGCGGGAACCCGAGATCGTCGTCTTTCCGGCGGGATCCACGAGGACGAAGTCCGCGTCCTTTCCCACCTGGAGGGAGCCCTTCCGGTCGTCCAGGCCGAAGCGGGAGGCGGCCGCTGAGGAGACGGCTTCCAGGAACCGCGGGAGGGTGAGCCGGCCCGCGAGGTACCCTTCGGACAGGAGATAGGGCAACAGGGTCCCCGTGCCGGGGATGCCGCCGTAATCGGTCCAGACCGAACCCGTCCGCTTCTCCTGCCGGGACGCGGGGGCGTGGTCGCTCGTCACGTACGCGATGGATCCGTCCGCGAGGAGCCGCCAGAGGCGGTCCCGCTCCTGGGCGGTCTTCACGGGCGGAGCCGTCTTGAGGGCGGCGCCGTGGACGGCGAAGTCCTCCCGCGTGAAGGCGAGGTAGTGGGTGCAGGTCTCAAAGGTGGCGCCGGCGCGACGGAGCAGCTCCGCGGCGGCGGCGGTACCGACGTGCACCACGTGGAGCGTTCCGGGGCAACGGCGCGCGAGGGCGAGTTCCGCGGCGACCGCGCAGGCGATGCGCTCGGCCTCCTCCGGTCGCGAGTCCACGTAATCGTCCCAGGTCGCCGCCTCCGTACCGCGGGCCGCTTCTACGCGGTTCCTCGCCGCTTCGCAGTAGTTCGCGTCCTCCGCGTGGAGCATGAGGGGCCTGCCGAGGGCCGCGGCCTGGGCCAAGGCCCGTCCGAGCTCCAAGTGGTTCACCTGGGGGAAGGTATCCATACCGGAGAGCAGGTAGCACTTGTACGCCAGGACGCGGTCGGCGATCTCCGCCATCCCGCGCTCCAAGTCGTCCGCGAAGCCCTCGGGGACGTCGCCGTCGCCGCGGCTCCCGCGCGCGCCGCGGACGCCGCCGTAAAAACCGAAATCGACGACCGACATCGGCGCTACCGCTGCCAGCTTGTTCTCCAGCGCGGCCGCGTCCACCACGGGAGGGACGGACGTGCAGGGCATGTCGACGACGGTCGTCACCCCGCCCCGCGCCGCCTCGGCCGAGCCGCGGAGGAACGTCTCCCGCGAAGTGAAGCCCGGCGTATCGAAGTGGACGTGCGGGTCGATGGCGCCCGGCAGCACGAGCAGGCCCGCGGCGTCGACGCGCTCCTCGCCCGGCGCCGGACGCAGCCCGAGTCCGACCGGCTTGCCGTCCGCGACCGCGATGGCGACGATGCGTCCCCCTTCGATCCGGAGGTCCGCGCGGACCGGCTCGTTCCGCTGCGGCAGCGCGACCACACCGTTGGCGACGATCACGGCCGGCCTCCGAGGAGATACGCGAGGGCCTTCTCCCCCGTCATGGGCAGGTCGAAGAACGTCGCCGCGCCGTCGCCACCCGCGCCGCGTGCCGCTTCCTCCGTTCCGTTCCGAGCCGCCCGGAGGGCGTCCATAACGGCGAAGTAACCGGCGATGCCGTAGAGGAGCGGCGGCTCGCCGACCGCCTTGGAGCCGAAAATGGCGGCGGGGTTCGGCGCATCGGGGAGGAAATCGATATCGATCGGGAAATCCATGAAGGCCGCGTCCGGCAGCTTGTACGTGGAAAGGGTATCCGTGAGGAGACGGCCGTCCTCGCCGAAGCGGAGTTCCTCCAGGATGGACCAGCCGAGCCCCTGGGCGAAGCCGCCCTCCACCTGCCCCCGGTCCGTGACCGCGTCCAGGGAGGTTCCGCCGTCGTGGACGATGCGCGCGTCCACGATGCGGTAGGACCCGCGGAGTACGTCGAGTTCCGCGACCACGAGGGCCGCGCCGTAGACGTGGTAGGCGAAGGGCGTGCCCCGTTCGGCGGCCTGATCGTAAAAAATGCCGGGCGTGGCGTAGTAGCCGTGGGCCGAGAGATCCACCCGGGCCTCCACGGCCGCGGCCACGAGCGACGCCCAGTCCCGGCCCGCGCTCCGTCCCCCGCGGAGGAGGATGCCGTTCTCGATGGCGAGTTCCTCCTCCTTCGCCCCGAGTTCGCCGGCGGCGAAGCGGAGGAGGCGGCCCTTGATCTCCTCGCAGGCCGCGAGGGCCGCCATGCCGTTGAGGTCGGAACCCGTGGAGGCGGCCGTCGGCTGCGTGTTCGCGACCACCGCGGTGCGCGTCCGCTCCACGGTCACCCGGTTCGGCGGCAGCCCCAGGGCGCGCTCCACCACGCGGAGTATTTTCCGGGTAACGCCCTGGCCCATCTCCACCGCGCCCGTGTTCACGGCCACCGACCCGTCCGAATAGACGTGGACGAGGGCGCCCGCCTCGTTCATCGAGAGGCGGGTGAAGGAGATGCCGAAGGCGGTCGGGATGATCCACGCGCCGCGCCTCCGGAGGCGATGCGACCGATTGAAGGTATCGATGGCCGCGCGGAGGGCGCCATAGTCCGCTTTTTGGACGAGGCGGTCCCAGACGGCGCGCGCGCGGCAATGGGAGACCGGCTGCCCGTAATAGAAGACGTCGCCCTCCGCGAGAAGATTCTTCCGTTGGATCACGTCGGCCGGAATGCCGCTTACGGCGGAGGCCGCCGCGATGGCCGACTCGATGACGAAGAAGGCCTGGGGCCCGCCGAAGCCGCGGAACGCCGTGAAGGGCGGCAGGTTCGTCCGGCACATCGAACCGGTGACCCGGACCGCGCCGACCGCGTACGCGCCCGTGGCGTGGAGGAGCGTTCGGCCGAGGATGCCCGGCGAGAGGTCGGTGCAGGCCCCGGCGTTCTGGTAGTAGTCCGCCTCGAAGCCGAGGATGGTGCCGTCCGCGGCCAGGGCGATGCGGAAATCGCTCGAATAGGGGTGGCGCTTGCCCGTCATGCGGAGGTCGTCCTTCCGCCGGAGGACGAGCTTCACGGGACTGCCCGTCACCGCCGCTCCCAAAGCCGCGAGGCACGCCCACGGCGTCGCCTGATCCTCCTTGCCGCCGAACCCCCCGCCGAGGCGGCCCGCCTCCACTTCCACCGCGTTCATGTCCACGCCGAGGACGCGGGCGACCGTACGCTGGACGGCCGTCGGGGACTGGGTGCTCGATACGATGCGGATGCGGGAGGCCTCGTCGGGGAGGGCGAGCGCGGCCTGGGTCTCCAGGTAGACGTGCTCCTGCCCGTCCGACTCCACGCGGCCCTCCGCCACGAAGGCGGCCCGCTTGAACGCGGCCGCGACGTCCCCCGATCGGATGGTCCGCGAGGGGGCCAGGAGCTCGCCCGCCGCGAAGGCCGCGCGCGCGTCCAGGATGGGCGGCAAGTTCTCTCCCGTCACGCGGACGAGGGCCGCGGCCTTCCGCGCGAGCGCGCGATCCGGGGCGAGGACGAGGGCGACGGGCTCCCCCCAGTAGGACCATTCGCCGTCCGCGAGGAGCGGTTCGTCGTTCGCCGCGCTGCCGATCTGGTTTTCCCCGGGGATATCGGCGGCGGTGAGCACCCGGACGGTGGGCGAGAGGGCGAGCGCCGCGGCCGCGTCCACCGCGAGCCGATGGCCCTTCGCGCTCGGACTCGGGACCGGCACCGCGTGGAGGATACCCGCGCTTTCGGGGAAATCGTCGACGTAGCGCGTGGCTCCCATGAGGTTGCGGAGACTTTCCGGGCGATCGCTCGAGGCCGCGGCGGAAGCCGCGAGCCCGGTCGAATTCCGTTTCTTGGCCTTGAGGCCGGTATCCGATTTCATGGAAAGAGCTCCTCGGCCAGTCCGGAGTCCGGCGCCAGCCGGATGAAATGCGCGTACACGAATCGTTTCACGAGGGCGGACCGATAGGAGGCCGACCCGCGCACGTCCGACTGGGGAGCGCAGGCTGCCGCCGCGAGGTCCGCGGCCTTCAGCACGGTAGGCGCGTCCGGCCGTTTTCCCTCCAAGAAGCGCGAAGCCTCGGCGAGGAAGAGCGGCGTCGGTCCGACCCCGCCCGCGGACAGGCGCACGGACCGAAGGACGCCGCGGCCGTCCCCGTCGGAGGCGCCCTCAAGCCGACAAGAGAGGGCCGAGTTGACGGAGGCGATGTCCAGGTTCGCCCGCTTGGACGCCTTCTCGAAGGAGAAGAAGGTTCGCTCGGTATCGGCGCCGGGTCCCGCCGCGCCGATCGGGACGAGGATCGCTTCGATGGACTCGCCGTCCCGGAGGTCGATCTTCTTGTATGCCAGGAAGAACCGCTCCAGGGGGACTTCCCGGAGCCCCGAAGGGCCACGGAGGGAAAGCCTGGCGCCGAGGGCGATGAGCATGGCGGTCATATCGCCCACCGGAGAGGCGTTCGCCACGTTTCCGGCCAAGGTCGCCCGCGCGCGGATCGGGGCGCTCGCGATGAGACGCTCGTAGGCCGCGATGCCGGGTACGCCGCTCCGTACGAGGGGAGAGGCGAAAAAATCCCGCTCGGTGACCGCGGCTCCGATCCGCAGATCCCCTCCTGACCGCGCGATGCGGCGGAAGGAGGGATCGCGGTCGACGAACGCGGGAGCCGAATCGGACTCGCCGTCCGGATTGCGGACGAACCAGTCGGTGCCGCCGCCGAGGACGAGCGCGGCGGCCGAGCGCGGACTTTCCGCCTTCCGCGGGCCGACCGGCTTCGGCAGGCTGTCCGCCCCCATGGACGCCGCGAGGGGCGGCGGTACGACGCCCGAAGCGGCGAGGGAGGCGAGCCGGGCGGAAAAATCGAAGGGGAGCTCCGCGTAGTCGGTAGCCAATTTCGCCGCCGCGCGGCGGATGGACGCGTAGCCGGTGCAGCGGCAGAGATTCCCGTCCACCCCGGCCCTGG
>JAEXTK010000035.1 GCA_023406985.1 Spirochaetota bacterium
ATGGAAGCGAGCTTGGAGAAACGGTCGTCGTGATCGTAGGAGAAGTAGAGTTTGCCCGCCGAGGCCCGGAGATCGCGGGCGTAACGCCACCGGCTGCCGTCGTCCGCCAAGTCGGTCCCGAACAGCGCGGCGGCGCCGGTCCTGAAATCGTAGACGCCGATCCTGCGGATACCGCGTTCGGCGACGATGAAGGCGACGCGGTCGTCGTCCAGGGGGGCCGGCGCCGAGAACATACGCTCTTCGTTTCCCGCAAGGAGGACCCGTTCGGCCCCCGCCCCGTCCCGATAGACGAGGCGGTTGTCGTGGAGATCGGAGGCCAGGCCGACCACGCCGTCGCGGAAGTAACGCGGCTTATAGAGGCCGCGCCAGGACCTTCCCGTCTTGCGGCCCGAAGCGGCCTCGTACTCCTCGGCGACGGCCGCGCCGAGTCCGCCCGCGTACCGGTAGCCGGCGACGATGAGCCGGCCGCCGTCGGACGAAACGTCCAGATCGTACGCGGTCGCGTCGATGCCGACCACGCGCCGCGCCCGGCCGGAGGGATCCACGGCGCTCACGGCGAGCGCGACGCGATCCAGGACGAAAACCCGCCCGCCGCCCGCCGCCACCGCCTCGATGATCGATTCTCCCCCGGTGACGCGGTCGGCGTTTTCCTCCAGGCCGGACACCGCGAGGGAGGCGGCGAAATCGGCCCATGCGGTCAGGAAATCGACGCCGTAGACGTCATGGAAGACATTCGAAAAAAAGCGGCGATTGAAAACGAGCGTGAGGGGCACCCGCGTACCGAGCTCTTTCCAGAATTCGGCGTACTTCTCCATGCCGAATCGCCGCTGGAGGTAGGCGGAGAACAGCCCCCCGTATTCGTAGTACGCGCTGCCGAGGGGAGGCTTGTCGTAGACGCCGGTGGCCTGGAAGGGGGAGAGGAAGGTCCCCTCGTGGATCGCCTGCCTGATCCGCTGCTTCACGCGGGGATCGTTGGCCCGGCCGAAACCTTCCAGGCTTTCGAAACTCACGGTGACGCCTTCCACCATGAAAAGCGGAGCGTTGAGGGTGGCGGGCAGGACCCAGCCGCCGAAGATCCCGTGGAGGAAATCGAAGAAGGGACCGCGGCTGGTCATGGAAATCGCGTGGGTCAGTTCGTGGACGAACAGCCCCTCCAGGGAATGGCGGTAGGTCGTCCATTCCACGTCGAGCGGCGTATCGTAGAGCACGATGTGCGGATACGGCAGGGGATTCATGTAGCCGTTGAAGACGTCCGTATGGGGCGTGATCGTGACCGGAATCCGGCCCGCGACCTGCGAGCCCAAGAGGAGCGCGAGGCGCTCGTAGGTCGCGTCGGCGAAGGAGGCTAGGGTCTCGGCGCTCCGGCGCGATTCTTCGGGGAAGATGATCCGGAAATGGTCCGTTTCGAGTACGCGGAGCGCGGTGAAGGGTCTGAGGTTCTGGGCGAAGGCCGCCCCCGCGACGAGGCAACCGATCGCGAGGACGGCGCGCAGCTTCTTGTTCGACATATCCGCGACTATACCACAGGGCTCTACCCGCGGCGGGGCCGGCAGCGGCACGATGGAGAAACCTCGGGCCGCGTTGACAGGGCCACGGGAAACCGTATACGCTTTTCACCGGATAGCTTAACCGGTTTAGCTAATGGAGGCAGCCGATGACCATCGATAAGCACGCATTCAAGGAGCACATCCGTCTACGGCTTAAAAGGCGCTACGGGAAAGAGATATCCGAAGCCACGCCGCACGACATCTACGACGCGGTCTCGGCCGCGGCCATGGAGTACGTGCTCGACAACTGGATGGCGACCCGCAAGGCCTTCGACGCTGCCCCGGGTAAGCAGATGTTCTACCTTTCCGCCGAATTTCTCATGGGCCGCGCCCTCGGGAACAACCTGATCAACTTGGGCTGCCTCAAAGAAGTCAAGGAAGTCCTGGACGAGATCGGCTTCGACTACAACCTCATCGAAGATCAGGAGCCGGACGCGGGCCTCGGAAACGGGGGTCTCGGACGGCTCGCCGCCTGCTTCCTGGACAGCCTGGCGACCTTGGATCTCCCGGGCCACGGCTACGGCATCCGCTACCGCTACGGCATGTTCGAGCAGAAGATCGAGCAGGGCCGGCAGGTGGAAGTGCCCGACAACTGGCTCGAGCACCGCGATCCCTGGACCATCAAGCGGAGCGACCTCGCGGTCATCGTGAAGTTCGGCGGCCGGGTCGTCGCCTCCATGGGACCGGACGGCCGGGAACGCTACGACGTGGCCGACGCGGAGACCGTCCGCGCCATGCCCTACGACATGCCGATCATCGGCTTCGGGACCAAGACCGTGAACACGCTCAGGCTGTGGGAAGCCCATTCCACGAACGGATTCGATCTCCAACTCTTCAACGACATGCACTACCACCGCGCGGTGGAGAAGGTGAACCAAGCCGAGGACCTGACGCGGGTGCTCTATCCGAACGATTCGGGCCCCTCGGGCAAGGCGCTCCGGCTCAAACAGCAGTACTTCTTCGTCTCCGCGAGCCTCCAGGACATCCTCCGCAATTTCAAGCGCCGCCAGGGAACGGACTTCGCCCAGCTGGGCGATTTCGCGGTGGTGCAGCTCAACGATACGCACCCCGTGGTGGCGATCCCCGAGCTCATGCGGCTGCTCATGGACGAGGAGGGCCTCGGCTGGGACGCGGCCTGGACCATCGTCACGAAGGTATTCGCCTATACGAACCACACGATCATGGCCGAGGCCCTGGAGAAGTGGCCGATCGACTTGTTCGCCGCGACCCTCCCCCGCGTCTACAACATCGTGGAGGAGATCGATCGGCGGCACCAGGAACTCCTGCGCGCGGCCTACCCGGAGGATTGGGAAAAGCGCCGCCGCATGTCGGTGGTCGTGGACGGCATGGTCCACATGGCGCGCCTCGCGATCATCGGATCCTTCTCGGTCAACGGGGTCGCCGCCCTGCACACCGAGATCCTCAAGAAACGCGAACTGCGCGACTGGCACGAATGGCGACCGGAGATCTTCAACAACAAGACGAACGGCGTCACCCAGCGCCGCTGGCTCCTCTCCGCGAATCCGCGCCTCGCCGGCCTCATCACCGAGGCGGTCGGGCACGGCTGGGAGACCGACTTGTCGCGGCTCGCGGCCTTGGATCCCTTCGCCGACGACGCCTCGTTCCGCGAACGGTTCGCCGCGGCGAAGCGGGAGAACAAGATCGCGTTGGCGGCCTTCCTCAAGCAGAAACAGGGAGCGGCGATCGACCCCGCTTCCCTCTACGACGTCCAGGTGAAGCGCCTGCACGAATACAAGCGGCAGCTCCTCAATATCCTCCACGTCATGTACCTGCACAACCGGCTCCTCGACGATCCGACCTTCGATCCGGCGCCGCGCACCTTCATCTTCGGCGCCAAGGCGGCCTCCGGCTACCGGCGCGCCAAGTCCATCATCGCCCTCATCAACGCCGTGGCGGCGCGCGCGGACGCGGACGAACGCGTGCGGGGCCGCCTGAAGGTCGTCTTCGCCGAGAACTACCGCGTCACCCTCGCGGAGCGCATCATCCCCGCCGCGGACGTGTCCGAGCAGATCTCCACCGCGGGAAAGGAAGCGAGCGGTACGGGCAACATGAAGTTCATGATGAACGGCGCGCTCACCGTCGGCACCATGGACGGCGCGAACGTGGAGATCGTGCAGGCCGTCGGCAGGAAGAACGCTTTCATCTTCGGGCTCGGCGCCGAGGAGATCGCGGCCATGGAGGCCACCCACTCCTACGATCCGCGCATCTACCTGGGCCGCACCCCGGCCCTCGCCCGCGTCGTCCATCAGCTCGTGGACGGCACCTTCGCGGGTCCGGACCAGGGCGCCTTCCGGGAGCTCTACGACTCCCTGCTCAACGGGGTGGACGGCAACCGGCCCGATCCCTACTACGTGCTCGCCGACTTCGACGCGTACCTGAAAGCCCAGGAGCAGGTGGAGGAGGCCTACCGCGAGACCGAGCGGTGGACGCGCATGGCCATCCTCAACGTTGCCCGGTCCGGCGTCTTCTCCAGCGACCGCACCATCGCCGAGTACGCGAAGGATATCTGGAAGATCGCGAGCGTTCGGGTAAGTTAGCGCGAAACCGCCGCGTTCGCCCTTGACGCGGCGGTTTGTATGCGTTAAATATTAACTAACTGGTTAATCATGAAGCGAACCGAAGACGACCTGACCTCCAAGCGCCGCATCCTCGACTCCGCCGCGAAGATCTTCGCGGAACGGGGCTACGACGGCGCCCGCGTCGACGAAATCGCGAAGCGGGCCTCGGTCAACAAGGCCTTGATCTACTATTACTTCCCGCGCGGCAAGGAAGAGCTCCTCGAAGTGCTGTTCCAGGAGACCCTGGAAGCGGCGATGGTCATCTTCGACGACAAGGAGATGGGCTCCTTCACCTTCGGCGACGAGGGGTTGGTCAAGGGTCTGATCAACCGCTACCTCGATGTCCTGGAGGAACGGCAGGACATCCTCCGCGTCATGCTCATGGAGTCCCTCAAGCGCTCTCCCGTCAACGATCTCATCTTCAAGTTGATCCGGGACATCACCGTCAAGATCTTCGCTACGGTGGAGACCGCGGACGGAGGGGCGATCAAGGATAAGGAATTCTCGATGGTACTGGAGTTCTTCACCGGCATCATGCCCACCCTGACCTACGTGGTCTACCATGAAGCCTGGATGGAGCGGTTCGGCTGGACCGAGGCGGAACTCCGCGAGCGCTTCATCACCGCCTTCATCGGTACCCATATGCGCTATTCCGCGGACGCCTACGTGGACCCCCTGCCCATGGACGCCATCATCAAGAACGCGCTCGACAAATAGGAGGAATTGGAATGGATACGAACGATTCGAAGACTGCCGTTGTCTGCCCCGCTATTCACCAACTGTTTAGTTATATCGATGATACATCGTTTGCCTCGACTAACTAACCGGATAGATAAGGAGTGCATATGAACCTACGAACCGCACTGGAAGCCACGGGTCGCGCGATAGCGCGTCGAGCCGTCCCCATCCTGGCCGCGTCCGTCCTCGTGACGGCGCTCGGCGCGTGGGGAGCCTCCCGCCTCGGCGTGGAGACCGACATCGCGAAGATGCTGCCGGAGGACAATCCGACCGCCCGCAGCTATACCGAAATCTCCGACGCCTTCAGCACCACCTCCGTCCTCGCGGTGGTCGTGGAAGGAGCCGATCGCGCCGGAACGATCCGCGCGGCGGAAACCTTCGCCCGGCGGCTCAAAACCGACGAGCGTACCGCCGCCCTCGTCAAATCGGTTCGCCTGAAGCTGGACCGCGAATTCGTGGACCGCTGGGGCTTCATGCTGCAGGACGAGGACGAGCTCGCCGACAGCGAACGCGTCCGCCGCTCCACCCGCCTGGTGCCGCTCCTCACCGCCGTCAACGACCTCATAGAAGAGCAGCTCGCGGACGGCGACGACGAGGAAGTCGCGGGGGCCGAAGGGGAGGACGACGCGACCGCGCTCATGACCGGCATGGCCCTCTTCGCCCGGGATCTTCGAGCGGCGATCGAGGGGCCGAACGACGCGGCGGCGACCCGGTCGGCGGCGGAAACGCTGGCGGACGATTTCCTCGTCGGCGACCGTTACTTCTTCGATCCCGAGGGTACGACGCTGCTCATGGTAGCCTCTCCGACCTTCGATATCGGCGATCGCGCCAAGCTCGTCGGCCTCATGGCCGGCGCGCGCGCGATCTCGCGCGAGGTCGGGCAGGAGATCGAAGGCGCCCGCTTCTCGTTCGCGGGGGACGTGGCCGGAGAGGCCGACGAGGAAGAGGCCATCAGCGCCGACGTCTTCTACCCCTCGCTCATCTCCATCGCCATCATCCTCGTGCTCTTCTTCTTTTCCTTCCATCAGCTCAGGGCGATCATCTTCGCGACCATCGCCCTGGTGGCCGGCATCGTCGTGGACCTCGGTTTCGCGGCCGCGACGGTGCAGGACCTCAATATGATCACGAGCTCCTTCGGCGCGCTCCTCGTGGGCCTCGGCATCGATTACGGCATCCACATCGCGATCCGCTACGACGCGATCGCCAAGTCGGGCGAATCCTCCGAGGACGCCATGGCGGAGACCTTCGGCGCCATCGTGCTGCCGGTCGCCATCGGCGCCCTCACGACCGCGATCGCGTTCTATTCGCTCTGTTTCTCGCGGACCAGCGCCTTTCGCCAGTTCGGCCTCATCGCCGGCACCGGCATCCTCACGACCCTGCTCGCGTCCACGACCATCCTCCCCGCCCTCCTCGTCGCCTTCCCCGGGAAGCGCGCGCTGGAGCCCCGAAATGAAGCGCGCCGGGGCCGTCTCGGACGGCGCCCCGTGTTTACCTTCATTTCCGTCGCCCGCGCCGCGGCCTTCTCCGCCAAGGCGCGCGGGCCCGTACTCGCGGTCGCCGTCGTCGCGACGGTCGCCGCGGCCTTCTTCGTCCCGCGGAACGGTTTCGAGTACGACATGCGTCGCATCGGTCCCCAGGGGACGGAGTCGCAGGCCACCGAAGACCTGATCGGGGAGCGCTTCGGCATTTCGACCTACCAGGCCTTGGCGAGCGCCCCGGACCTCGAAAGCGCCCGAGGGCTGGCCGAGCGGATGAAGGACGCGCCCCTCATCCGCCGCGTGGAATCCCTGGCCGACTATGTCCCTTCTCCGGACGAACAGGATGCGCGGCTCGCCGCGATCCGGAAGATCGCGGCGCGCGGAGACCGCATCGGCGACTTCGCGTGGGACGCCTCCGCCGTCGCCGCGCTCGCCGAGGAAACGCGGCGTCTGGAGATGAACCTCATCGAACTCGGGGACCTGGCCGCGGCGTCCCTCGGAGAAGACTCCATGCCGGTGCGCGCCAGGACCGCGACGATCCGCGAGATCTTCGGCGCCGAACGGGGCCGGAGCGGCGAGGAAGTCTATGAGAACCTCGCCCGGACCGCGGAGACGGGAGACCCCGCGGATACGGCGGCCCGGCTCCGCGCGATCGACGCCGCGTTCGCGGCCGAACTCGACCGTCGCGTGGCCGGCATGGCGGCCGCCGATCGGTATCTGACGGAGCGCGATCTGCCCCGGGACATCCTCGACGATTTCCGGTCTCCCGCGGGCGACCGGTACCTCGTCGTCGCCCAGCCTTCGCGCGGACTCTCCGGAGACGCGGCGATCCTGCGGTTCTCGGACGGTCTGGCCGCGGTCGATCCGAGCGCGACGGGCTCGCTCCTGCTCGGCGTCCATCTTTCGCGGGAGATGCTCAGGGAAACGAAGGTATTCGGCGTGGTGGTGGCCGTCCTCATCCTCGCCCTCGTCGCGGTGAGCTTCAAGTCCATCGGGGCCCTCCTCATCGTCTCCGTTCCCTTCTTCATGAGCCTCGTCTGGACCTTCGGTCTCTATCCCGCCTTCGGCCGCTTCAACATCGTGAACGCCCTGGCGCTCCCCCTCATCCTCGGAGTCGGCATCGACTACGCGGTCCACTTCTATACCGCGCTCAAGGACGCGGAGCAGGCTACCGACGGGGCGTCGGACGTGAAAGCCGCGCTCGCCAAGACCGGTAAAGCCGTCGCGCTCAGCGCGGCCACGACCATCATCGGCTTCGGCTCCCTCGCGTTCGCCGGTCGCTTCCGCGGGATCGCGGATCTCGGACTCACGCTCCTCATCGGCATCACCTTCTGCCTGGTCGCCGCGGTGCTCGTGTTGCCGGCCATCGAATCCTTTTCCCGGAAAACGGGCCGCGGTAAGGCGGCCGAGAAAAACGACGAATCCGTACCGGAGGCAATCTGATGAAATCGATCAAGACGCGTTCAGCGCTCGCCTTCCTCTTCGCCGCCTGCGTGGCCGCGGCCGCCCTCGCCGACGAGAAGGGCCAAGCCATCGTCCGCCGCGTGGACGAATTGGAAAAATCGCGGACCTCCCGATCCAAGATGGAGATGACGGTCCGCCCCGCGGACGGCGGCGCCCCGCGGACCTTCTCCGTCCTCGCCTACGAGCGAGGCGGCGCGGACGAAACGTCCCTCATCGAATTCGTGGAACCGCGGTCGGTCCGCGGACTGCGCATCCTCACCCGGGGCAGCGACAGTTGGGTGTTCTTCCCTTCGACCGGCCGCGTCCGCAAGATCGCGGGCTCCTCGCGCTCCGGCTCGGTCCAGGGCGTCGGCGGCGACTTCTCCTACGACGACCTGGGCGGCGGGGCCTGGGCCGACGATTACGAGTTCACGGTCCTCGCCGAAAGCGCAGCCGCCTGGGAGCTGGAAGGTAAACGAAAAGCCGAGGACGCGGCCTACGACGCGGTCAAGCTGCGGGTCGACAAGAAATTGGAACTTCCCCTCCTCGCCTCGTTCGCCAAGGAGAAAGAGGGCGGCTACTACAAGGAACTCGCCTTCGGCGCCCACCGCGACTTCGGCGGAAGGACGCGGCCGGCCGAGTTGCTCATGCGGAATAACCGGAAGGGGTCGAGCACCCTCGTGGTCCTCGTGGAGGCGGTCTACGACCTCCCGTTGGAGGACAAGCTGTTCGATCCCTCCCGGTTCGACAAGTGAGGTCGGATATGATAACGAAGATCGAGAAAAACACCCTGGCCGAGTCCGGAAGCCGGACCGGCGCCTTCCTGGCAACCGCGCTCTTCGCGGCCGCGCGACTCGCGATCGCCCCGCCCTCCGCCGCGGCGGAGGAGTCCGTCCCCGCATGGCTCGGCTCCGCCCAGATCGTCGCGTCCGTCCCCTTCGCCGCTGCCGATGAGGCGGGAGCGGAGGCGGAGACGCGGCTCATCTTCGATTCGAAGCCGGAGAGCGGCGTCCGTTTCCGCGCGGAGGGAGGCCTCCGCTGGTCCTACGGCGGCTCCTCCGAGGCGGCGGTCGCCTTCGACGCCCGTCTCGCCGCCCCTCCCGAGCCTGCGGATCTTCCTCCGGGAACGGACCTACACCGCGTCGTCTTCCTGGATCAGGCCTACGCCGAGGCGGCCCTGGGGAGGGCGGATCTCTCCTTCGGCGTCGTACCGTCGGCGTGGGGTACGGGCTACGTATTCAACCCGACCTCCCGGACGGCGCCGCCCGTCTTCCCCGAGGACGCCACGGATACGGCTCCCGGCGCCCTCGGAACCGCGCTCCGGCTCGGCCTGAACACGGGCTTTTCCGCCGAAGCCTATGCGATCGCCGAGCCGCGGCTCCGCTCGACGGTACCCGCCATCGACGAACTCGCGGCCGACTCGTTTCCCTTCGGCGCCAAAGTGCAGTTCAGGTCCGATGCGGTGGACGTCTCCGCCTCGTTCCTGCGCGAACTCATGACGGCGGATTCCGACGCGGCCTACTGGGTCGGGGCGGACGCCGCGGGCTTCCTCGGAAGCGTCTCGTGGTACGCGGAGGCGGCGCTGCGGCTCCCCGGCGATGGCGGCTCGTCCGCTTCCGACTGGAACATGCCGAACGAGACCGAGGCCTGCGCGGGCCTTTCCTGGACGATGGGCGGCCTGGGCGCGACCTTCCGATCGGAGGCGGCCTGGTTCGGCACCGGAGCGGGAGCTGCCGGCGACTACGACACGCGCGCCCTCCTCGCGGGAACGCGGGCGCTCCTGGCGCGGCGCTACCTTTTCGCGCAGCTGGAAAAAGAAGATCCGGAGGCGGCCCGATGGACCGTATCGGGGGGGACCCTCGTGAACCTGGACGACTTCTCCGCGGCCCTCATCGGCGAGGCCAAATTCAGTCCCCTGCTCTCCGTGGAGCTCTCGGCCTTCGTCTATGCCTTCATCGCCGACGGGGACGGGGAACTCGGCGGGGACCGGGATGCCGGCGGCATCCAATTCGCTCCCTATCGGAGCGCCGCCGGCCTCTCCGCCAAGGTCAGCTTCTAGTGAAGTTCCAGCCCGCGACGAAACCGGCTTCCGGGTAGGCGGCGAGGGTCGCGTCCGCGGCCTTCCGCCGCTCAGCCTTGAGGCCGAGTTCCCCCGCGGCCAGCTCCACGTGGGCCGCCGCGATTCCCGCGTCGAGGGTCTGTATCGCGTAGCCCGACAGCGCGTTGTACCGTTCTTCCCGCTGGAGAAAGAGATCGACCTTGAGCGTTTCCCCCGCTTTCAGCGTACCCGCCCCGGAGACCGAGACGCGGAACGGCTGTTTATTGGAGGCGGAGGGCGCGCGCCGGACCGCCGCGAGCAATCTGATCGCCTCTCCTTCGATATCCTCATCCGAACAGCGCTCGCAGGCCGCCTCCACCGGACCGTGGGCCGCCGCATCGTGGAACAGGACGTGGGCGGGCAGGCGGACGGCGCTCTTGGAAGCGCCCCGGATCAGGGATTCGATGAAGGAACGCTTATCCGCCGGCCTCCCGAGCGCGATGACCGCCCGGACCGTTTCCCCTTCCCCCACGGCCGCCGCCGCGGCGAACTCGTCCTTGCGGAGGGTGCCGCCGAGCCAGCAGGTACCGTACCCGAGGCGCGTGAGCTCCAGCACCAGGGCCTCCCCGACGAAGCCCATATCGAAGAGCGACCGGTCCTCGCCAGCGGGGGTCGTTATGACGGGGACGATGAAGGCGGCGGCCCCGCGGATCACCCCGTACGTGCCGACCTTGATACCGCCTTCAGCGGGACGCGGATCCACCACCGCGAAACGGATGACGGTACCTCCCGGCGCGGCGGGGACGCGGGCGATGGCCCCCTCGATCTCCGCACGCGCGGCAGCGTCCAGGCCCGATCCGTCGTAGGTCCGCACCGACGTGCGGGTATCGATAGCTTGCAGCAAAGTCATCTCGTAGCCTCCTCGTCCTATCGAACGCGAACCGTCAACGATTCCACGATCGTCAGCGCGTTCGTGAGTCCTTCACGCCCTGTGCGGATCATACCGTCCGAACCCTGGGGATGCCCCGCGCCGACGAAGACCAACGGAATGGCATCCGCATCGGCCGTCCCCGCAAGATCGATGATCGCGGCATAGACGACCGAGGGCTGGCCATTGACGCCGTTCTCCCGCGCGTCGCCCCGGGGCAGGTTCTCGGCATACACTTCATTGTAGTCGAAGGAATTGTTGAGCTCAACGCAAACGCGGTACCTTCCGTTCGAAAGTCCCGCGGGCAAACGCAGGTCATGGCGCACCGCGGCTCCCGCCGTTTTCGCTTTGGGGGTAGCGCCGGTGACGGCATCGGGAAGCGGATCCCGTTTGGTCGGCATGTAGAGGCCGTCGTCGTAGCGCACGCCGCGGGCATGGGACCAGACCGGTAGCGCTTCCGGCCGCCGGACCTTGCCCCATGAGGACTTACCCGTCTTGTCGGTCACGAAGAGTTCGCCGACGTAGGTCCCGTCGTCGCGCTCCACCCATACGGCGTATTGCGGCAGCAACGTCACCTTCGCGACGCCGAATTTCTTCACGTGATTCCAGTCCGCGCCCGTCTTCAGCGTAAGTTCCAGTCGGTTCAGCGGCACCGCGCCGAGCGCGCCTCCGGTGACCGCCGCCAAGACCGCGGTCAGGATCGCGCGCCGCATGCGCGGCAGTCCTCTACGTATGAACATGGGGTCTCCTTATCTCAGGGCATCAAAGTCGCGAGAGCCCGATCGAGTTCAACGGCGATATCGACGCCTCGGAATTCCTTATCCTGGGCGAACAGGGCGAGGGTGGCGAGTCCGTGCACCAGCCCCCAAAGCGCGAAGGCGACGGAGCGGATTCGCTCCTCGTCCGCGGCAGTCCCCAGGTAATCGGCTACGGCTGCGGACAAGATCGAAAAAGCCGGGCTCGTCTCCGCCGCCGCGCAGGGCGCGAGGGCTTCCTCCGCCTCGTTTTCCGCGCAGGCGGAAAACGATCGGCGGACGATGGGCGGTTCGCGGAAGTACATGACGCCGAAGAGCCGGGCCCGCCCCTGGGCGAAATCCAGATACGCGTGGCCGAGGCGACGGAGGCGCAGCGCGGGTACGCGGCCGGCGGTTTCGGCGTAGTCGGCCTTCCCCGCTGCGGCTAGGTGCTCCGCGAGTTCACGGAAACCCCGTTCCCGGACGGCGTCCAGGATGGCTTCCTTGTCGCGGAAGTAGAGGTAGATCGTCCTGACGCTATACTCGATCCGGCGCGCGATCTCACGGATGGAAACGGCTTCCACCCCGCCCTCATGAACGAGGGAATACGCCACGTCGACGATCGCCGAACGCATATCCGCCCGTTCACGCTCGCGTCGTTCCCTTGAACGCCCACCCTTATTCTCCATAAGGGATATGGTAAACATTGTTTACTTAATAGTCAAGGCTTACTTAGTAAACATCGTTTATTTTGTATACGCCTTTTCACTTCGACACTGGGGTGCCCTGATGATGTACGATTCGCCAGGTTCCGGCGCGACGAACCCAGAGCGAGGTGCGGAGAGAAGAGCGCGGGTTAGCGCCGGACACGGGAGGGACGTAGCGATAGGAGACGAGGGCGCTGGGCCCCCGTCGCCAGACGACGCGAAAATCCTCTATCGATCCCGTCGTGGCCGGGTCCCCTTCCTTCGCCGTCCCGCATGCGGAGGCCGTAAGCTGCGCGAGGGTCGCCGCGCGCGAGTATACGCGCCCGGATGCGCCGATCTCCGTGAACGCACCATCGAGGATCGCCTCGAGGCGCCGGCGCGACGACCGAGTCGAGGGGTCGAGGAGCGCGCGCTCGCGGGCCAGAAGCTGGTCGCGTACGCGATCGGTCCGAGAAAGGAACCGCACGAGGCGCGATAGGCTCCCCCGCGGACCGCCGCTATTCAACCAGGTCTCCGGGTCGGTAGTAGCCTTCGCCGGAGGTCATGTGG
>JAEXTK010000049.1 GCA_023406985.1 Spirochaetota bacterium
CCTAGCCCCCGGGCCCCCGCCGCCGGGGGGGGGGCGGCAATGAAGTCGGCGGGGGGCTCGGCGCATTCCAGGAGGCAGAAGGCCGTGTAGGATTCCCGGTCCGCGGATCCCTCCCGTACCGGATCGATCACCGCCGGCGCGACGATATCCCTGGCTTCCGCGAAGAGCGTTTGAGCCCAGGCGTCCAAGGTTACCTTCGCGTCGCGGTGCGGCACGATCGCGCCGCGGGAGAGCGGCCCGAGTTCATCGAACCGGAGTCGCGCGCGGCCGCGGACCACCACCGTGACCGCGCCGTCGTCGTAGATCTTCGCCTCGGAAACCAATTCTCCGAATCCGTCGGCCTCCGCCGAGCGCAGGGGAAACCGGAGCGGGCGGGGAAGCGAGAGGGACGCGGGCGTGTCGCGGCGGGCCGGCGTCCCGTTCCCCATTCGCCGCGCGAGGGATTCGGCGTCCGCGGCGGCGGGCGCGAGCAGCGAGAGATCGATGGCCCTGCCCACGTCGTGGATGGAGAAGTGGACGATTTCGAAAAGACGCTCTTCTTTCGCGGCGGCTGTCATGCGAGGCAGTATAGCGCGGATTTCGTTTGACGGGCAGGCCCCGTACCCCCTACACTGATCCGCATCAAGGTATGGGACGCATACGATGGGGAGCCTCTTCCAAGTTCCGCTCGTTTTCCGCTCGCGTACGGTCCGCGCTTTTGTGTGCGGCCTTCTTGTCGGCGCCCTCGCCGTCGGCCTTCTGCTCGGATACCGCAGCGGACGCTACCGCGACGATCTCCGTGACCGAGCTCTCGCGGCTGGTCGAGATCTCGACGCGGCTCGCGCAGCTCAACGAGACGCTCAAGAGCGAGCTCGGCGCCTCCAAGCGGAGCTCGGGCGAATTGCTGCGTACGCTCGAGAGCTCGAAGGCCGAACTCGACGCGCTGAGGAGCGAGTTGGAAAACTTGCGGAAGACATCGATCGAGCTCGCGCGCAGTGCGGAGAGCTCGGCGACGGTATCGGCCGAGCTCAGGACGGCGTTGTCGAAAGCGGAATCCTCCTTGACGAGCTTGGAAGCCTCGTTCGCGTCGTACAGGACCGCGGCGGAAACGCGAATAGCGCGCCTTGAGCGGGCTGCCCGGCGGGGCAGGATAGCGGGCTTCGCGTTGGGGGCCTTGGCGTTGGGCGGCTGGACCGCCTTCGCCGTCCAAGCCGCCTTCTAGAGCGCGTAGTCTTCCGGCGCCAGGCCCGTGATGGTGGAGACGAAGGCGCGCGTTCGCGGCTGGGTCGGATGGGTGAAGATGGTCGCCGGCGGTCCCGACTCGACGATGGTTCCGCCGTCCAGGAAGAGGACCTCCGAAGCGACCGACGCCGCGAGGCGCAGGTCGTGGGTCGCGATGAGCATCGTCATCCCCTCTACGGCCAAGGATTTCAGGACCTCCACGACTTCGGCAGCCAACTCGGGATCCAGGGCCGAGGTCGGCTCGTCGCAGAGCAGGACCTCGGGGGAGAGCGCGAGGGCGCGGGCGATGGCCACCCGCTGCTGCTGTCCGCCGGAGAGGGTCGCCGGATACGCGGCCGCCTTATGCGGCAGGCCGACCCGTTCCAAGAGTTCCATGGCGCGGCTCCGGGCCGCGTCGGCCTTCCAGCCGAGGACGATCTCCGGGCCCTCCATCACGTTCTGCAGCGCGGTCCGGTGCGGGAAGAGCTGGAAATTCTGGAAAATCATGCCCGTCTTGCGCCGCAGCCTGAGGATGTCCGCGCGGTGCGGCCGACCGGCCCCGAGATCGAGCCGCATGTCGCCCACGACGAGCGTTCCCGACTCGGGCAGCTCCAGCAGGTTGACGCAGCGGAGTAGGGTGCTCTTGCCTCCGCCGGACGGGCCGATGACGGCGGTGACCCCGCCCTTCGGCAGGGAGAACGCGATCCGGTCCAGGACGCGGAGCGAGCCGAAGTTCTTGACCAGGGAATCGACGGCGATCACGATACGGCCTCCGCAGCGACGTGGACCGCGAGGCGCTTCTCGAGCCTCGTCTGGAGGGCGGAGAGGACGGAACTGAAGAGCAGGTAGATGAGGGCGACCTCCGAATAGAGGATGAGGGGCTCATAGGTGACGGCGGCGATCTGTTGGGCGGCGTGGAACATCTCGGGCACGGTCAAGGCGGCCGCCATGGACGTATCCTTCACGAGGGAGATGAACGTGTTCGCGAGCGACGGAGTCGCCACCCGGGCCGCCTGGGGCAGGATGGTGCGGCGGAGGGCCTGGGTCCAGCCCATGCCGATGGAGAACGACGCTTCCCACTGGCCCTTGGGGATCGAGGATATGGCTGCGCGCATGGTCTCCGACATGTAGGCGCCGACGTTGAGGACGAGCCCGAGGAAGGCGGCCGGAAAGGAGTCGAGCACGATGCCGACGGAAGGCAGCCCGTAGAAGATCAGGAAGAGCTGCACGAGCAGGGGAGTGCCCCGGATGACCCAAACGTAGAAGCGCGCGCAGTTCCGGAGCGGGGCGCTTCCGTAGAGCCGCGCGAGCGCGGTCAGGAAGGCGACGGCGAGGCCTCCCGCGAAGGAGAGGAGCGTCAGGGGAACGGTGAAGGCGACGCCCGCCTGCAAGAGCGGCCAGAACGAGTCCATCATCAGCTGTAGCCACTTCGGCATCGTTCGCCTCCCGCACCGTCTCGGCGTTCCGTTTCCCGGTTATCTTACTTCGAAACGTCCGCCCCGAAGTACTTCTTGGAAATTTCCAGGTACTTTCCGCTCGCCTTCAGGTCCGCGAGCGCCGCGTTGATCGCCGCGACCAAAGCGGGGTTGCCCTTCCGGACGATGACGCCCTGGTAGTCCACCTCGGTGTGCTCCGCGACGATCTTCAGGGCCGCGTTTGGCTTCTGCTTGAGGTAGTCCAGGAAGAAGAGGCGGTCGTTGATGGTGGCGTCCGCGCGCCCCTGGGATACGAGGTCGAAGGGCAGGTCGGAGGATACCACCGACGCGCCGTTGTCGCGCGCGAGCTGGGCGTAGGTGGTGGTGAGGTTCGCGACCGCCTTCTTTCCCTTGAGGTCGGCGAAGCTCTTGATCTTCGCGTTGTCGGACTTCACGATGAGGACGGCTTTCGTGGCCCCGTAGGGGTCCGAGAAATCGTACTTCGCCTTCCGGGCTTCGGTGATGGTGACCTCGTTGATGACGGCGTCGTACCGGTTCGCGTCGAGCCCCGCGATCAGGCCGTCCCACGGCCCTTCGGTGAACGCTATCTTCACGCCGAGTCGCTTGGCGATTTCTTGGGCGATCTCCACGTCGAACCCGACCAGGTCCCCCTTGGCGTCGCGGTAGGTGAAGGGCGAGTAATTGCCCTCCGTACCGACCCGGAACGTGCCGGCGGCTTTGATCTTGGCGAGATCGTCGGCGAAGGCTCCGCCTATCGACGCGATGAGGCCGATGAGCGCGAAAGCGAGGATCCGCTTGTGCATATTCTCTCCTTTTCGACGCGCGCCGCTCTTGGCCGGGTGCGTCGTGTTTCCGCAAGACTACGAATACACTACAATATCCATAAGAATAGGAGAATGCCACCGGAAAAAAAGATCAGGAATCGGGGAGAACTTTCTAACGCTTGAAAGTTCTCCCCGATTAGGATGCGCTGCGCTTCCGGCGCCCTCGAACCGCGCGGAATGCCTGAAGGGCCTCACTTCACGACCATGACCTTCCGTATCTCATCGATCTCCGGACCGACCACCCGCACGAAGTACATCCCGCGGGCGACGGACCTTCCGCCGCGGTTCTTGCCGTCCCAGCTGGCCGTATAGTCGCCGGCGGCCCGCGTTCCGCGGTACAGCACGTCCACGAGGTCGCCGTCCAGCGTGAAGACCTGGATCACCGTGGCGCCTCCCTTCCTGAGCTGGTAGGAGATGCGGACCCGTTCGCCCTTCTCGGGATTGATGACGTTGTTCAGGATGGTCACGGCGCTCCGCTGTTGCTTCACGTCGTGGATCGCGAACGTGAAGGGCTTGATCCTCCGGTACCAGTCGTCGGGGACGGGATTGCCGGTCTTGAAGTCCAGCCGCGCGGCGTAGAGCGGATCGACCGTGTTCTCGGCGCCGAGGGTGAAGTAGAAGCCGATGGTGGACACGCTCTTGATCTTCGGGTCGTCGGCGTCGATCTCGAGGTTCCAGAGGAGGGGCGCGGTCGGGGAGGTCGCCGAAGCCTTCGAGGTGCCGCTGCGCGGGGCGGGCACGATGTTGGAGAAGGCGCTCTCCGAGAAGGTCGGGAGCCAGAGGCCGGTCGGCCCGTGGGCGGCCGTGGCCATGCTCGCGTCGCTCACGTTCGCGTCGAAGTGCAGTCGGAGGGCCGAAGGCGTACCGAGCGCCGCGTTGACGCGGGCCTGGAGGGTTATGTCCTGGTCCCGGAGCCACCGCGTGCCGGTGAAGTCTCGGATGAGGCCGATGGTCAGGGAGGCGGCTTCCTCCGGCGTCAGGTTCTCGTATTCCTCCGGCCCGATCTCCGTGATGACGGAGTCCTTGGCCCAGATCGGCCACACGAAATAGTTGGCGTCCGTCCCGCTCGCGGGCGGCACCGAGATGAGTAGGTCGCTGATCCGATGCGTCGCGGCCGGGAACGGCGGAGCCGGCGGCGTGTCGGTCACGAGGTTCGGCGGCGCGAGGCCGACGCCGCCGTGCGCCGGCGCGACATCGTAGGCGGCGTAGATCCCGTAGGCCGTCGGGTAGGTCGGGGCGGGGAGCGAGGCGCTGAAGACGTCGGTCGCTTCAGCTGCATCGTCGCGTGCGTTCGCCACCGACACCGTGGCGGTTCCGGCCGCTATGGTCGCCACGTCGAAGGCTGCGGCGGTATCGAGGAGGTACTCGGTCTCTCCGCCGGTGGCCGCGATCGGCGATGCTGAGTCTACCGGCGTGACGCTCGTCGTGAAAGTGATTGCCGATCCTGCGTCGAAGATGGGCTCCGACAGGCTCACGAATACCTGGTTCCGGCCCGGTAAGGCCAGGGTATAGTCGATCCGCGGCTGGGCCGTATCCACCGGCTCCATCGGCTCTTCCCAAACAGATGCGAGCTTGGTCCCCGTCGCCGCGTCGGCGAGCGTCGTATTGGTACCGACGACCGTCCACTTCGGTGTCGCTTCGGTGTCCGGAAGCGTCTTCTCCTGCAGGTGGATATAGAAGTTCGATCCCGCGACCGGCCGCGAGTAGCCCGTGACCGCATAGCCTTCCACGCTCACCGTAAAGCCGGAGAAGTCGTTGCCGACGGCCGCGGCCGTTTGGACGCGGATCCGGTCGATCCTGCCGTTCCGGTCCGAGTCCTCGGTATAGCTATAGACCATGACGAGGCCCTGGAGCCACTTGTAGTTGTAGTGGCCCACAGGCTCCGTCGGCAAGTTCGGCGAATAAGGGGTCACTTTTACCGATGTGTCCGGAGCGATGATCGGATCCGTGGCGGCGTTGCTGTAGAACACCTGCACGTTGTGCATCTCGATCACGGCGCCGGGGAGGACCGAGATGTCCCAGAAGAATCCAGCATCGGCGGGGAAAACCGGCTGCGGCAGCGAGGGGTTGCCGTTCGCGGTCAGCTTGGTGAGGGTGATGTCCGTGCCCGCGGAATAGACGCGGAAGACGGAGAGTACGGTTTGCCGATCCGGGTTGTTGGAGAAGCGGATCGTGCCGCCCGCTATTTCGTAGACGAAGCGGTACCAGGTGGTGCTGCCCACGATATCGACCGCGGCGCCGGTGAAGGTGACGGTCCCTTCCTGGGCCACGAAGCCCGGGTTGCCCGGCTCGTTGGTCCAGTTGCCGCCAACCTCGAGGGCATAGTCGGCGGGATCGACGTCCAGGACCCCGTCGCTGTAGATGTGGACCGACCCCGCGAGCTGGAGCGCGCGCGCGAGCGTGACGACGACGGAACCGGCGGCTCCCGCGTCGTCGCCGACGGAAAGGTTGCCGATCTCCGGTTCCGCATTCAAGGTCGCGGTGCCCGTCATGACGAGGGTGGAATTATCCGGATCGGTAAACTCGCCGTTCGGGCCTGCTATCGCGACGTTGCCCGAGGCGGTGATGACGGCGCCGGGAGTAACCGTGGGATTGGCGACGGTGTGGCCCGCCTCGCTCGTGAAGTCGACGCAGCGGAGCTCAGCTTCCGGCCCGAACGCCAGCGTCGCCCCGCTGCGGCCGAGGAAGGATCCTGCGGTCGGCAGTGGCGCCGTGAGCAGGGGATCTGAGAGCCAGTAATATATGTCCAAATCGAGGATGCCGCGGCCGATCTCAAGCGTGGTTCCGTTTTGGGTGACGGTGGAACCGACGAGCCTGACGAGGTCCGTCGCGTCGACCTTGTTCACCTGGACGTCGGCGAGATACTGGCCGTTCGAATTGAACGTCGTCGCCGGGACGGTTCCCGAGAACACGACGCGATCGCCGTTGTGGGTGAAGGTTCCGATCACGACGTCGCCCTGGAATTCGATATCGGGACCGGTGAGGGGGGCGGTCGCGTCGCCGACGAGGGTTCCGCCCGAGCCGTCGTAGTCGGCGGCGAAGCGGATCGCAGGGCTTCCCGCGGCGACGGGACCGGCATTGATGGTGCCCGTGCCGTTTACGTCGGCATTGAAGGTCACGAGGTCGTAGCCGGTGATGGTTCCCATATTCGTGACCGTGCCGGCGTAAGTCTGGGTGCCGGAGGTCAGCGTTTCGATCGTACCCGAGTTCGTATTCGCGCCGGTACCGCTCACCGTGAGATCCGCGCCCGTGAGCCGGAGGAGGCTGAAGCTCGTGAGTTGGCCGCTGACGGAGACGTCGCCCGCGGAAAGGATATCGCCGTTGCCCGCGGCGGACTGGACGAGATTCCCGCCGATCAGGATGCCTCCCGCCCCCGCGGAGAGGTCGCCTGAGGACGTCGCGTCCATGGTGAGGTTCCCCGAGACGTTGAGGGCGCCGGTTCCCGTTATCGTGAGGGCGCTCGAGGAGCCGGTCCAGGCGAGGGAACCCGTCACCGCGATCGCGTCGGTCGCGGTCCCGGCTGAGGTGACGCTTCCGGTTCCGGTCAGGCTCATGCCTCCCGCGTTCACGGTCAAGGTTCCTGCGGCCATGGAGATTGAGCCCGCGCCGGACACGGTGAGCGCCCCGCCGGAGGTGAGGGATGCGGCTCCCGTCGCGGACAAGGCGCCCGCGATGCCCGTCGTCCCGTTTACGTGCAGGGTACCGGCGACGATCGTTGCGCCGCCCGCGGCGGTGACCGTGAAGAGGTCGACGTCGACCGCCGCGCCCGAGTCCGTAAGGCTAATGCCCGTCGCGTTCACGATCAGGTCGCCGATTCGCTCGTCTGCGTCCAAGACCAGACTCGCGTTCGCTCCGTTCATGGTGAGGGAGCTGCCGCCGTCGACGATGGAGCCGGTGGTATTGATCGTGTTGGCGCCGCTCGCCCCGTTGAGCGTGATCGCCGCGGTCCCGAGGTCGAGATCGGCCGATCCGGTGACCGCGATCGTTCCCGCGGTCACCGTCTTGGCGTTCAGGGAGAGCGAGCCCGCGCTCGCCGCGATCTGGCCCGCTACGGCGAGGGAGCCGCCATCATCCGCCGTGTCCCAGGCCAGGCTGCCGCCGGTGACGGAGATGGATCCGGCCTGTTGCGCGTTGGCTCCGTTGTTCCCCGTTTGGGTCAGGGAGCCGGCCGAAACGCCTATCGCGCCGGTCACCGAGATCGGACCCGTGCCCAGAACGGAAGCCCCGGTCGAAGTGTGGGTAAGGCTAGCCAAGTCCAGGGTCCCCGAGGCGTGGGAAAGGACGCCGGTGCCGGAAACCGTCAAAGCCCGCGTACCGTCGAGGGTGCCCGCGTTCACGTTGAGGGTAATGTTCGAGTTGACGTCGCTCGCGGCGCCGAGGGTCCACGAATTGCCGTTGAGATTGAAGGCGACCGGGGCCGTGCAATTGAACGACAGGATTCCCCCTGCCGTCTGGACCGCATCCGACGCGAGCCCGATCGACCCGCCGCTCTTCTCCACACGCACGCCGGAGAGGATCTGGCCGCTCGTCGTGAAGGACTGCGCGGCGTTCCCGTAGAAGCGGAACCGGTCGCCGTTGTGTGCGTACGTTCCGAGGACGACATTGCCTTGGAAGGCGATATCGGGATTCGTGCTCCCGTTGCCGACGAGGGTTCCGCCCGTCCCGGTATAGTTGCCGGCGAAGCGGAGCGCCTCCGACCCTACGGCGACGGGGCCCGCGACGATGGTTCCGCCCGAGTGGACGACCGGGTCGTTGAAGAGCACGAGGCCGGTTCCTCCGGTGAGCGTTCCGCCGTTCACCGTGATGGTTCCCGCCGCGTCGAAGGTGGCCGCGACGGCCGCCGCCACGTTGTTCGAAAGCGTGATGGTGCCGCCGGCGTTCAGGACGATGTCGGCGCCCGTGCCGGATGCGGTCAGCGAGTTGCCGGTGGTGAGGGCGCCGCCCGCGGTGATGAGGATATCGCCGTTCGTGGAAGAGACGCCGCCGGCCCCGTTGCCGAGCGCCAGGCCGTTCGCCTCGTTGACGAAGATGCCGCCGTTTCCGGCCGTAGCCCGGAGGGTGGCGACCGTGGTCACGATCCACGAAGCGTCGGCGGCGCCGTCGCTTCCCGCGTCCACGCCGATCGAGCTTCCCGCGGAAAGGACGAGCGTGCCGGCGGCCGTCGTGATCGTACCCGCGCTCCGCGTGATGGCGCCGCTCGTCGCGGTGAGGCTGATCTGGTTCGAGGAAGTCGAGACGATGTTTGCGCCGATATCGATCGCGGTCCCTTGAATGGATATCGAATTTCCGCCCGCACCAGTCGTGACGGGGTTCACGACGGTAACGGCGCCGCCCGCTACGATGTCGATGAGGCCGCCGGAGGTGGATACGCCTGCGGTGCCGTCGCCGATAGCGAGGGCGTCGACCTCGTCGATGTAGACGCTACCGGTCGCCGCGATCCGGATCGAACCGACGCTCGTATTGAGCGCCTGCCCGGCGCCGCCGGCCCCGACGGCCGATCCCGCAGCGGCGTCGTTGATGAAGAGGAGGCCCGCCGTTGAGATGAGGGCCGTATCGTCGGCTTCCGTAATCGAACCGGTCGTACCGGCGCGGAGCGTGATCTGCGCTCCGCCCGTGCTCTGCACGACGTCCAGCTTGAGGCTGCCCGTGCCCGACGCGTCGGCGTCCAGCACGAGGGGGCCGGTCGCCGTGACGATCGATGAATCGGCATCCATGATGATCGAGCGCGAAGCGGTCAGCGTGACCGTACCCGCGCCGCCTGAGGCGATGGATCCGTCGAGGGTCATGTCGTCGTTCGCGCCGGTCGTATCGATGGTGATGACGCCCGAATCCGAAGCGATGGCGACGCCGTTCGCGAGCGAGAAGGCCGCGCCGGAGTTGAGGTCCACGCCTCCCGCTCCGTCCGCATTGATGCCGCCGTTCACGATGACGCCGGCTCCGGCTGAGGCGGTGATCGTGATGCCCGCGCCGCTCGTCGCGCTGGTGCGGAGGGACGGCGCTCCCGCGTTCACGGTGATCGTTGCGCCGCCGAGGAGGGTCACCGGATCGTCGAAAGTGGCCGTGTCGACGGTGACCGCAGCCGAGTTGTCGCGGCCGAGGGTGATGCCGGTGAACCGGTAGGCGAATCCGTTCGTCAGATTATTGAGGTCGGCGTCGTCGAGCGCGAAGGCGCCGCCCGTCGTCCCGATGGAGACCGTCGAGCCGCCTGCTCTCGGCTGGAGCGTTAGCGCGCCGGTTCCGCGCACACGCTGGTCGATATCGAGGTCGTCGGACTGGACGCCGATCGCGTTCGTTCCGGCAACCTGGAGGGCTCCGTCGATGAGTCCTTCGAAGGCCCCGCCCGTGAAGCCGAGGGTCAGATGTCCGTCGTTCGAGGCGAAGATCGTACTCGAATATGAGCGGGCCTCGAAATAATTCACGTCAAGGTTTAGCGGAGACGCGAAGGAGGAACCGATGTTCCCGTTCGCGATGATCCTGAGGCGATCGGCGACGATGGTCCCACCGGACTGGATGAAGTCTCCGGCGGTGCCTGAGTTGACGAGGAGGGCGCTCGTCGCGCTATCGGTCACGCCCCCTATGGTTATGTTCGCGCCGCCGAGATAACTCGGATTCTCATTATCGGTCGTATCGAGCGCGAAATTTCCGCTTAATGTGATCGCGCCGAGCGTGATGGGCGCCGCACGGGTCCGGAGGTAACCGTGGAATGTCTTGGCTGCAGCGCCGGTCGCGGAAAGACCGCCCACAAACAGGATGATGTCCGCGTCGTCATTGCCGAGGGTGAGGGTGCCGGTGTTGAGGATGGAAGTGGCGCCGGCGATGGTGGAAGTCTGTCCTCCCGCTGCCTGGTTAAAGGAGAGGGCGTAGGGGGCGGCCGCGGTGGTGAGGGCCGTCGTGACGTCGAGGTTACCGTCGAAGCGGATGGTGCCGGTCGTGTCGGTGAGGGCGATGGTTTGGGCATTGACGGAGGACTGGAAGGTGGCGCCGCCGGAGTTGGTGATGGTGACGGTACCGATGTTGGTGCCGACGGCGCCGCCGACGGTGACCGCGGCGGTGGTGTTGATGACGAGGTTTGCGACCGGTGCCGCGCCCGGGCCGGAGATGGCGGCTGTATTGATGACGCTCGCGGAACCGGTGCCGAGGGTGAGGGTTCTGCTCGAAGAGATGGCGGCGTTGGCCAGGGTGAGGGTCGCGACGCCGGGATCGAGGGTGGCGTTCTGAGGAATGGAGACGGTTCCCGCGGTACCGAAGTTGAGGTCGGCGTTGGAGGATGAGATGGTGCCGGAGAAGTACTTGGTGCCCGCGTTGGTCTTGGAGGCTCC
>JAEXTK010000101.1 GCA_023406985.1 Spirochaetota bacterium
CTTCCCGGCTCAACAGGGCCGCCGCGAGGCGCGGCCGCTGACGGAGCGCGGAAGCGAGCGCGATCGCTTCGCCTTCGGGCAACACGGTGACGGTTTGGGCCGCGAGGCCCGCGGCCAGGAAGCCCGCGTCGTCCGAGAACGGCGTCGGCGCGAGCATGACGCGGGAAATGGAGCGCTCCCGCGCCGCCTCCAACGCCCGCCGCCGGAGGACGGCGACCGCGGACCGGGTCCGCGTCGATCCTGAGCCTTCCTCATTCTTGAGGAGCAGATCCACCGCGGTGGAGACGACGATCGTGTCGCCGCGGCCGCACGCGTCGAAGATGAAGAACCGCGCATGGCCGAGCCCGATGGTCCTGAACCCCTCCGCGAGGGCGTAGGATCCTTGACCGCGGGGGCCCGCCGTCTCCGCGTGCTCCTCCCGATCGGTGAAGATGGCGAGCCAGTTCCCGCGGCCTTCGGCTTTGAGCGTCGCCGCGGTCTCCATGATCTGGAAGACGGCCGCCGAGTTGTCGTTGGCGCCGGGGCTCCGCTCCGCCCGATCGTAATGGGCCACGAGCACCGTCGGCCGTCGACCGCCCTTCCGCAATTCGCCTCCGGCGGCGACGACGAGATGCCGGGAACCCGCGAGTTCCACGACGGCCGGGGAAAGGCCGCGCCGCTCCAACAAGGTCCGGAGCACGGCGAAGCGATCGACGTCCCGCGCGATGAAGTCCAAGAAGCGGGGGCAGGGCTCGACGTCCATGGAGACAGTATAGCCCACGAGGGGGGCGGGAGGAAGGGCGCGCGGGGCGCTTGACGGATGGACGGCGGCGGGCTATGCATACCGCATGATCATCGCCGATATCGCCGACCGGGAACTCTCCGCTCGGCTCAAGTCCCTGCCGCCCGACGGCATCACGCGCTTCTCGTTATTGGGCGGTGCCGTCCGCGGGGCCCTGCTTTCCGGCACGACGTTGGCCGCCCAAGCCCGGGCGAACCACGGCCTCGGCGTCGTGGAGTCGCTCGCCCTTTCCCAGGCCTACGTCTGCGCCCTCCTCGTCTCCTCCACCCTCAAAGACGGCGACCGCGCGGCCATCCGCGTCGATTGCTCCGGCGCGCTCCGCGGCCTGTCCGTGGAGGCCTCCTGGAACGGGGAAGTCCGCGGGTACCTCTTCAACGAGTCGATTCGGCTCGACAAGCCGCTCGAAAGTTTCGACCTCAAACCTTTCATCGGCTCGGGCACCATGAGCGTGGTGCGCACGAGCGCGGGGGAGGAACCCTTCACGGGCCACATCGAACTGGTGCACGGCCGCCTCGCCGAGGACCTGACGGAATACTTCCTCCGCTCCGAGCAGACCCGGACGGCCATCGCGGCGAGCGTGCGCTTCGATCGGGAAGGCCGCCTCGCCGGCGCGGGGGGCCTCTTCCTCCAGGCGATGCCGGGCGCGTCCGAGGTCGATATCCTGGACGCCGAGGACCGGCTCGCCGAGCTGCCCTCGCTCGGTACCTGGTTCGCGGAGGGGAAAAGCCGCGCCGAACTCCTCACCGAATGGTTCGGCGCGTTCGAGGTGGACGTGCTCGCCGAGACGCGGGCCGTCTTCCATTGCGATTGCTCCCGCTCCCGGTTCGCGTCCTTCCTCGGCGCCCTGGCGGGCGGCGAACTGGACAGCATGATCGCGGAGGGGCCGCATCCCGCGGAACTCGTCTGCCACAATTGCGGCAGCCGCTACGAATTCACGAAGGAAGAGCTCGAGGCGATCGCGGCGCGTTCGGGCGGGTAATCGTGTAGTCGACGCCCGGATACGGGGCCGGGCGGGGCCTCGGAGCCCGCCACGCCGATGAGTCCGCGGCGCATGCGCCCTCATCCTGAATTCGATCTAAAATCGATCTTCCTGTTCATTTTCTCCTTGCTAAAACCGTTTAAAATCGGCATTTAGCAAGGAGAAAAAACCATGATAAAGAAATGTGCTTTCACTCTTACCCTTTTGGCGGGTCTTGCCATCCTTTGGTCGTGTTCTTCACCCGTCGGAGACGACGACGGCGAACAAGCGGCGACGCCGGTCATCGATATCGATGCGGGGACCTATTATGGGGCGCAGCTGGTCACCATCAGCTGCGCCACCGCCGGGGCGACGATCCGCTACACCACGGACGGCTCGGAACCGACCGCATCTTCGGCAGTCTATAGCGACTTCGTTCCCGTGACCCGATCCATGACCCTGAAGGCTAAGGCCATCAGCTCAGGGAAAACGGACTCGGAAATCGCTTCTCGCGCCCTGACGATCCATTATGCCTCGTACGGCGACGTCGATGGCGCTCCCTGCTATTGGATCGATGAAACGCGGCACATGCTTCCGCTGCCTTCGGGGGCCACCTGGGGCGGTGTTCACTCGATACGCGTCACGGATGGCGAGACGTTTATCGTCGGAATCGTAAGTACTCCCGACGACAGCCTACCGTATTGCTGGACGAATGACGTCGGTTCGACGTTTCCCACCGTGTCCGGCGCGCAATTTTTCAACATGGCCTATAGTCTTTCAACCTCCGGTAGCGATTGGTATATTCCGGGTGACTACGATTCCCTCGACGACTCCTCGAATCGCCCTTGTTATTGGAAGAACGGTAATCTGGTGACTCTCGCCATCCCTTCAGGATATGACAACGGCGCGACTGCTGAGGATGTCAATTTCAGCGGCGGCGATATCTTGGTTACCGGTCGAGTCTGGCGTTGGGAGGAAGTCGGGGTCGCGTGCTATTGGAGGAACGGCTCCTGCACTATCCTTACCGGCGGCGCTCCTTCCGATCTAAATTGTTTTGCGCAGGACATCCTCGTCTCCGGAGATGACGTCTATGTCACCGGCTTTGTTTCCACGCCCAACGACGGCGGCAGCTATGAACGACCCTGTCTTTGGAAAAACGGCCAATTCCAATACCTTGGGGGTCAAGCCCTGGCGAGCGGCGGTTATCGGGCCGGCTGGATGTATATGGACGGAAGCGATCTGTACCTGGGTGGGTATATATACGATATCATTAACGGCAATTGGGTCATGACGCCTATGTACTGGAAAAACGGTATTTTAGTGGAACCGTCCTTTCCAGATTCCTCCTCGGGCGGCGTATGGTGGTTTGAGAAGCGGGGAACCAAGGTGATTCCCTGTGGGGATCGGACTACCGCCGCCGGCCATGAAGATTGCTACTGGGTCGATGGGACCTACCATGGGACCGCGTTCATGAATCGGTCCGTGGACTGATCGCTCGGCGCGGCGGGTATGCCGCCGCTTCAGACCCGTTTCGCGGCGAATCGGCGCTTCGGGGCGGCGAGTTCGTCCTGGGCTTCCACGAGGGCCATCTCGCGCCGCCCCGCGCTGAGCGTCCGCTCCAACACGGCGAAGACCGAATCCGTGGTGAGTTCCAGGGCCGCGGCGGCGTCGCCCGTCTCCATCCAGCGGGCCAGGAAGAGGGCCGCGGTGAGGTCGCCGACGCCGTTCGGCGCCGGGTTCAGGGGCAGCTCGGGCGTGCGTATGCGGCTGAGTTCGCCGCGGTCCGAGACGAGCATATCGATGTGGTTCGCCTCGGATTCGGCGCCCCGGTAGCTCGTCACGAGGGCCACCCGGCATCCCCGTTCGTGCAACGCGGCGATCGCTCTCCGCGCGTCCTCGATGCCGCGGATGTCGAGGCCGGTCAGCGCCTCCAGCTCGAACTGGTTGGGCGTGACGATGTCGGCGGCCGGCACGATGCGGTCGCGGAGCATGGGGGGAATACCCTCGCGCACGAAGAAGCCGGAACCGTAATCGCCCATGACCGGGTCGCAGCAGTAGACCGCGCCGGGATTCGCCCTCCTGACGGCCGCGAGGGCGTCGAGTACGGCTTCCCCCACCGCGGCGTCGCCGAGGTATCCGGTGAGGAGGGCGCTGCAGCGCCCGAGCACGCCCCGCTCTTCTATGCCGGCCACGAGATCGCGCACGACCGCGGCGCCGAGCACGGGGCCCTTCCACGAGTCGTAGCCGGTGTGGTTCGAGAATTCTACCGTATTGACGGTCCAGACCTCGTTGCCGAGGCGCTGGAGGGGGAAGGTCGCCGCCCGGTTCCCCACGTATCCGTAGGCGACGTGAGACTGGATGGAGAGTATGGCCACGTCGGATCCTAATTATTGCCCGCGATACGCTTGAAGAACGCGCGCAGTTTTTCCTTGAGGGTAGTGCCGCGATCCTTCCCGTACTTCACCGAGAAGTCCCGGGCGGCGTCCGTCACGGAGAAGTACACGCCGTACTTCTTCTTGAGGAAGTCCCAGTGCTTCACGATCCAGACGTAGAGGTCGCTCGCCGTACGGCCGGGGAACCGCGCGTAGAGGCGGTCCTCCTCTATGATATCGATGATGGGCTTGTAGACGTTGTTGTACCACGATACGAGGGCGTCCGCGAACGGGATCTCTCCCGCGGCGTGCTCGTTGAGATAGTACTTGTGCACCAGGATATGGTTGTAGATCACGTCGTAGCGTCCCGCCGCGGTGAAGTCCAGGTCCTGCCATCCGGTCAGCTCGCCGAAATGCGTCTTTTCGTAGAAAAGTTTCTTCTCGTAGTCGACGACGGCCTGGCGGAGCTCGTCCGCGCTCATGGAGGGCTCGATCTGGATCTCGCTGGAGAGGCTCGTCACCTCGGCGTCGATGGACGCCGTCCCCTTGATCCGGGCCACCGATACCCGGTGGTTGCCGTCCCGCACGAAGTAGACCCCGCCGATCTCGTAGAGTTGGATGGGCGGCAGGATGATGTCCTTGAGGTGCGCCACGTCCACGCGCTCCCACCGGGCGCGCAGGTGGTCTGCCTTGGGCAGGAAGTATTTATTGAAGTCTCGATAGCGCCCTTCGCTCCCCACGATGAGGTCGAGGGGGACCACCTGCATGCCGCGGTAGGTTTCGTTCTTGGGTTTGAGGATTTCCTTGACGTCGTTGAAGGAGAGGAGCCGATCCTTGTCGGGTTCCAGGAAGTTGTGTATCCGCGAAAGGAAGGCGCGTCCGCGGGCTTTGGAAAAATCTTCCGAAGCCTGCATGTTGAGCATATCGGTCATCGGCGATCTCCCGTGTCGACGAGATAATGGCTGTACGCGTTCACCACGAGAGTATCGCCGTAACGCGTGGTGCGCACGTCGTTGAGGTCGTAGAGGTGGATGTGCCCGTGGATCAGGTAGCGCGGTTTGAAGGTCCGCATGAACCAGAGGAAGGCCTTGAAACCGCGGTGGCAGGGATCGCTCTTGTCGTGGATGCCCTCGGGGGGAGCGTGCGTCACGAGGATGTCCAGGAAGCGGCCGTGGAAGAGCTTGTTGAACAGCAGCCGGGGCACCATGCGGAAGATCTCCATGTTCATCTGGAAGTTGGTGAATTGGTTCTTCCCCTTGTTGTACATGAGGGAGCCGCCGAGGCCCGCGAAAATGAGGCCCGCCTCGCGACGGACCGCCGACCCGATATGGATGGCCCCCGACGCGGTCGCCGCGTTTTCCGCCTCCGGATCTTGGCGCCGCAGCCGGTCGTCATAGCCCGGGCGGTAGTACGCGAACTCATTGAGGTTGTGGTTGCCGAAGACGAAGAGGAGCGGCTTGTTGAGGCAGGTCACGATGAAGCCGAGGTAGTCCATCGGAAGATCGCCGGCGCTGATCACGAGATCCACGTCGGAGAAGCGCTCCTTGATGGAGGCGCTGTAGACGAGCGGATCGATCTGATCCGATACGCAGAGTATCTTCATGAACGTCGGGCCGATCCGTAGATGTCGACTTTATCCAGGATCTCCTGGAGTTGGTCCTTGTTCACCAAATCGATGGGCCGCGAATTGGCGAAGTCGAGGGCCGTCCGCGAGAAGCCCGAGCTCGTCACGATGGCGGCGCGGGTCAGGCTGAGCTTCTTCATATCCTCGAGGAGCTGGCGGACCATCCCCTCGTCGACGAGGTCGGGGATCCTGAGGAGGCGGATCAGGCGGGGCATCTTGCGCGCGTTGAGCCACTTCGCCGAATCGCCTTCCACGGCGATGATGTCGCAGCCGTTGGGTATCTCCGAAATGTCCCGGACCAGGAGGGACATGCCTTGTCCCACGAGGGCCTTGCAGAGTTCCACGAACTCCTCGCGGCCCGAGGTGAGGTAGTCCTTCATCTTGTCGTCGGTACGGAATTCTTGGTAGTGGGAGAGCTTCTCCGCCACGTCGCGGAAGGCCGTCTTCTTCGCGTAGATCCGTTCCCACTGTTCGATGGCCTTGTCCAGCTCCCGCGTCTTCTCAAAGCACATCGCGAGGAAATAGCGCGCGTAGAGCGCTTCCTGGGTGCCGTCGTCGGCGGCGGCCTTGACCGCCCGCTCCAGTTCGGGAATGGCCTTGTCGATGGCGTTCATGCTCATGTAGCAGCCGCCGCGCTCCACCAAGGCCTTCACCTTGAATTCCGGATCGCGCTGGGCCTTCTCGAAGGCGAGGAGGGCCGCCACGTAATCGTGGGACTCCTTGAGGAGCTTGCCGAGGTAATAGTAGGCCTGGATATTATCGGGTTCCGACTTGAGCGAGGCGTCCAGCTCCGCCTTGGCCTCCATGGTCCGCTTCTCGCGATAGAGCATGATGCCGAGCTCGTAGTGGGCTTTGCCGTGCCGCGGATCCAGCTCCACCGCCTTGCGCAGGTAGTTCACGGCCATGTCGGTGCGGCTGCGATCCGCGAAGAGCTTGCCCGCCCAATAGAAATGATCCGCTTGGAAGGGCTCGAGCTTCACGAGGAGGAGATATTCCTTGAGGGCTTCTTCGGCTTGTCCGAAGCGGACGAAGAGCTGCGCCATCCTCTTCCGGAATTCAGCCTCGTTCAAGGAGGGGCCGAACATGCCGATCTGGTTGACGGTCTTGTATTCCATAAGGGCGAGCTCGCCCTTGTTGTCGGCGAGATAGGCCTGCCCGAGAAGATAATGAGCCACGGCGTTCCGCGGTTCCTTCGCGATGATGACCTTCGCCGCCTTGGAGGCGGCTTGGACCTTGCCTTGCTTCAGCAGGCTCGCGATCATCTCTACCCGTTTCGGGGCGACCACCGACTTAACCAGGAAAAAGGCCAAGACGCCGATGCCAGCTCCGAGTACAAATATGAGAAAGACTATGCCGGTCATGACGCTTCCCGTCTCGTCGTGATATCCTCCGATATCGTGAAGAGTAATTATTTTACGGTACCCTGTCAAATCGTCAAGCCCTTGCGCGGCGCGCTCCTGATCGCCCTCGCCGCGTTCGCGATACCCGTCCAGGCGGCGTTCCCGCAGTCCGCCTTCGCCGAAGGGGAGAACCTGTTCCTCCGCAACAAGGCCGCGGAAGCGACCCCGCGCCTCGAGGCCGCGGTCCGGGAGGACCCGGCGAACGTCCAAGCCGCGCTGTACCTCGGCCTCGCCTATCAACAGCTCGGCCGCCTGGACGACGCGATCCAGACGTTCCGCAAGGTCCTGCCGCGGGCGGGCGAAAAGCAACCGCTCATCGCCTACAACCTCGGCAACGTCTACTTCCAGAAGAACGCCGCGGCCTTCGCCGAGCAGTACTATACCCAGGCGATCGCGGGCGACCCCTCGTACGCCTCCGCCTACCTCAACCGCGCGAACGCCCGCATCCGGACCGGATCCCTCAAGGATGCCTCCGCCGATTACCGGACGTACCTTTCCCTCGAGCCGGCGTCGCCCAAACGTCCCGACATCGAACGGCTCCTCGCCGCGATCGCCGAGGGCTTCGCTGCGGAAGAACGGCAACGGCTCGTCGCCGAGGAGGAGACCCGCGCGGCGGAGGAACGGCGAACGGCCCTGCTCAACGAGGTCTCCGCCTCCCTGCAGGAGGCGGCCGAACAGACGCGCGGCCTCTCCGCCGGCTCCGAGGACGTGATGCAATACGAAGGCGAATTCGAACTGGAGTAGGAAGCCCCGATTCGATATATTGGATGAGTCCCGGGGAGGGGCGCATACGATGCCGGAAACGAACGCTGGCGGGAAGGCCAAAAACAAGAAAAAAGTGGCGCTGATCGCCGTCGCCGCGAGCGCCTTCTTCCTATTGTTGGCGGTCCCCGCCGCCGTACTCCTGGTGAAGGGGGGCGGCGGCGCGGAACGCTCCCGTCGCAATACCCTCGCGCTCGCCAAAGACTACGTGGATGCGGGCGAGCATCAGCGCGCCCTCGACCTCCTGGACAAGCTGCTCATTCAGGACGCGGACGACCAGGATGCCCGCGCGCTGCGGGATCGGGCCATAGCGGAAAAGCGGCTCGCCGAAGAGGGGCGCGAGGCGGCCTCGAAGCGCTCCGGAGACGACGGCGTCGCCGCCGCCCTGAGCCAGATCGGGAAGGCCGTCGAGTCGGTATCCAAGGTCGCGAGCCGCGCGCCGGCCCCGGCGGAAAACGTCGCGAGCGCGGAGGATCGGCGGGCGGCGGAGGAGGCCGCGGCGGCGCGGGCCGCGGAGGAAGCTGCGCGTAAGGCCGCGGCGGCCGCGGAGGCCGCCCGCAAGAAGGCGGAGGCCGACGAGCTCGCGCGGAAATCCAAGGAACTTCAGGACCAGATGCGTCTCGTCAACGACCTCGTCGTGCAGGGGCGCAAGGCGCTCGCCGACAAGAAGTACGACGACGCCGGCTCCGCGTTCGAGGAAGCCGTCTCCCGCGTACCGCAGGGGGAGAATCGCTTCCAGGCCCAGAAGATGGCCGAGATCGCCGACGCCTATTACGACGGCTATACGAAGGACCGCGAGGGGGCGAACGGCCAGCAGGCGCTCAAGGACTCCATACGGTATGCCCGCGACGCGATCAAGGCCGATCCGTCCCAGGCCCTGCCGCACTATACCCTCGGGAAGGTGAACGGCGATCTCAAGCAGTGGGACAACGCGACGACCGAACTCAAGGAAGCGACCCGGCTCGACCCTAAGAACTACCTCTACAGCTTCGAGCTCGGGCGGGCCTATTACAGCGCCCGCAAGTACGCCGACGCCCGCCAGGCCTTCGAAGCCTCGGTCGCGGCCAGGAACGACTTCGAGCCGGCCTGGTACAACCTGGGCGGCACGCTCCGCGCCCTCGGCCGGAGGGACGAGGCGCTGGCCGCCTACCGCAAGGCCGTCGCGGTCAAGAGCGACTACGCGAGCGCCCACCGCGAGATCGGCCGGCTCCTGGTCACCAAGGGCGACCTCAAGGGCGCCGTCGCCTCGTTCAACCTCGCGCTCAAGTTCGCCCCGAACGATTTTCCCTCCCTCCGCGAGCTGGGCGCCGCCCAGAGCGATTCGGGAGACTACGCCGCCGCCGAGCAGTCCTTCGCGAAGGCCCTCGCCGTGTCCGCCGCCGACGGCGTGACGAACTACAACATGGCGGTCGTCAAGATGGCCCTCCAGAAGAACGACGAGGCGGTGGCCTTCGCCCGGAAGGCGGTGGCGGCCGAGGAGTCTAACGCCGTGTTCCGCTATACGCTCGGCCTCGCATCCTCCGCCGCGGGCGATATCGACGGGGCCATCGCGGCGTACGCCAAGGCGATCTCCCTGGACAAGAATTACGTGAAGCCGCGGGCGAACCTGGGCGCGATCTACGTGGCCAACGGTTTCCCGGACAAGGCCCTCGACTACCTCATCGAGGCCTACAACCTCGATCCGAAGTCATCCGAGGTCAATAACAACCTGGGCGCCGCGTACGCGCGCAAGGAACTCTGGGAAAAGAGCGTCGAGCACTACGAGAAGGCCCTCGCCATGGAACCGAAGAACGGCACCGTACGCATCAACCTCGCCCGGGCCTATGTCGGCGCGGGCAAGCTGGAGCGGGCGCGGGACGCGTATCTCGAGCTCGTGAAGCTCGAGAGTTCCAATTGGGACGCCCTCTTTGAGCTCGGCAAGACCTACGCGGGCCTCGGCGACGCGGTCCAGGCCAAGCAGCGGCTCCAGGACCTGCTCAAGCGCAACGCGGACTATCCGCGCCGGAGCGAAGCCGAGCGTATCCTCGCGGGATTGTGAGCATAAAATGGAAACGAAACGCATCCAGACCTGGTTTTTCGCGGCACTTTTCGTGCTGCTCTTCCTCGCGGTGGCGCGGATCCTCGCGCCGTTCTTCACGGTGCTCCTGTGGACTTCGCTCCTGTACGTGTTGTTCAGCCCGCTCTACCACAAGATCATCGGTCGGGTCGATCTCACGAAACCGGGGGGAAAGATTCTCCAGAATCTGCTCGCCGGCCTCTTTTCCGTGGGGTCGGTGGTCATCATCGTGGTTCCGCTCGGCTTCGTCGCCCTGCAGCTGGCCCGACAAACCGCCTCCCTGACCCGGAGCGCGCTCAATTTCCTGAACGCGAATCCCCATTTCTTGGATATGGAAACCGGCAGCGTCTCGCAACTGCTCAAGGAACTGAGCTTCGGCGCCATCGATCTCGGTTCCATCGATCTCAAAAAGACGATCGCCGACGGGTTGACCGGCGGCGCGAGCCGCATCCTCTCGTTGAGCACCCGGATCGCGAAGAACGTCGGGGCTTTCGTCGTGGGGCTCGCCTTCATGGTTTTCTCGCTCTTCTTCTTCTATGTCGACGGCACCTACCTGCTCCGCCTCGCGGTCAATGCCATCCCCATCCGCAAGGATTATATGGCCCAACTCGTGGCCAAATTCCGGGAGATTACCCGGAACCTCTTCCTGGGCTATATCCTCGTCGCCTTCGTGCAGGGGCTGGTGGCGTACCTGGTCTTCCTCCTCTTCAAGGTGGAAGGAGCGCTCACGTTTTCCATCCTCCTCATGTTCTGCTCGTTCATTCCGATGATCGGGGCGGGCACTATATGGGGGCCGATCGGTATCTTCCGGATCATCTCGGGGGACGTGGCCGGAGGGCTCGCGTTCCTGTTGATCTCCGGAATCTTCATCTCGACCCTCGACAATTTCCTCCGACCCTTCTTCCTCAAGGATCGGATCAAGCTCCACCCCTTGGTGATCTTCTTCTCCATCCTCGGCGGGATCTCGGTATTCGGGTTCAACGGACTCATCCTGGGGCCCATGGTCGTGATCCTGTTCCTCACCGTGCTCGATCTCTTTCTCACCGAGCACGGCATCGATCACGAACGTTGAGGAGGGAAGGGCGGCCGTGCGCGGCGGCGCTCGGGAAGGCATGTTGCCGCCGCGCGTGGCGGCCGGACGCCGGCGGCCGGGCGGGAAGGCCGCCGGGCGGGAATGCGCTCGGCCGCCGTCCGCCGTCCCGCGGGGAATTCGCCTATTCGAAGCGGGCCACGGTGGCTTTCAGGGCCTCCACCGATTTCTTGTTCCGTTCGGTCTCGGTTCGGATGAGGTCGATCACGCGCTCCAAAGACTCGGTCGCGCCGGCCTCGTCCTGAAGCGCCGCCTTGATCAAGGAGGATGAGGACGTGATGCCCTCCACGGCCTCCCGCATCCGCTCGGATCGATCCTTCTGTTCCTGAGACAGGTCCTTGATCCGCGTCGTGGCCTCCACGAGCGCGTTGATGGAGGAGAGTATCTCGCTCGCGCCGATCTGCTGCTCCTCCATGGAGGCGGCGATCGTCCGCACGAGCTCATCGTTGTCCGTCACTCCTGCGGCGATCCGATGGAAGGCGTTCGCCGCGGTATCCGCCAGGCGGACCCCTCCGCCGATCTTGGCCGTCATGTCCTTGACGAGCGCCTCGATCTCCTTGGCGCTCTTGGCGCTCGACTCCGCCAGGGTCCGCACTTCGTCGGCGACCACGGCGAAACCCGCGCCCGCCGCCCCCGCGTGGGCCGCCTCGATGGCGGCGTTCATGGCGAGGAGGTTCGTCTGGGCCGAGATCTTCTGGATGACTTTGACGATTTCCGTCACCGAGGCGGAGGCTTCGTCCACCGCGCGGATGGCGGCGGTCGTGTCGCGGATGGCCGCTTCGCCTTCGGCGCTCACCGCCTTGAGGGAGGCCGAAAGCTCATCGGCCTTCACGGTGAGCCGGGTCACCGAGGAGATGTTCGCCGCCATCTCGGTGATGGACGCGGAGCTCTCTTCCACGAAGCCCGCCTGGTCGGACACCTGATCGGCGACCACGCGCGCGGCCTCGGCCACGCCGGCGATCTCTTCCCCCGCGCTGGAGCTCGCCTCCGTCTGCTTCGCGGCGGCTTCCCGGACGCGGGACGCCGAATTCTCCAAATGCCTGATCGCGTCCTCCGCGCTCTGCGCTCCGGCGGCGAGGCTCGCCGCGGCCGCGTCCACCGAAAGGGACGCTCCGCGTACGGACGACAAGAGGGCGACGAGCGAGTCGATGAAGCGGTTGATCCCGTCGCCGAGGACGCCGATCTCGTCGAAGAGGGAGAGGTCGACGCGATGGGTCAGATCCCCTCCCTCGGTCAATTCCCTGATCCTCTTGTCCACGTCGCTCACCCTGAGGGCGATGGAGCGGCCGACCGTGCGGAGGATGGAGACGGACCAGAGGGCGATGAAGGCCCAAACGACGAGGATCTCCAGGATGAATTTACCGCCGCCTGAGGCCGCGGCCGCGGGATCCGCGCCGAGGCGCCTATAGAAGCCGAAGCCGACGATCCCGGAAAGCACGGCGCCGAAGGCGACGCACGCGAGGGCGGTGACCATGATCCGCGCGCCGAGGGAAATTTCCTTGTCTTCGGGTCGCATGGCGCTGATGCCGAGTTTCAGCTTGGCCGCGACGAGCGTGGATTCGATGAAGGCCGTGGTCTGGAGCGCGGACATGCCGCCGATGGCGAGGCTCAAGGCCAGGGTGAGGAAGACGGCGGTCGAGTCCGCGGCGCCGCCCTGAGCGGCCACTACCGCGATGTTGATGATCGGGCCGAGGAGGAAGCCGGCCGCGGTGACGGCGATGACGACCGCGCTCACGCGGCCGGCTATCTTGCGGGCGGCGCGCCGTTCCGCTTCGTCCACCGACTTGCCCGCGGAGATCGCCGCCACCGTCCGGTCGAGCGGAAGTACGGTCTTCCAGAGGGCCGCCGCGCCCGCGGCGCCGAGGACCACGAGGGTGGCGAGGAAGATCGGCAGACCTTCCCGGATGGAAGCGACGTCGCCGACGATGAAATGGGCGTTCATGAGGCGCATGACCGTCGCCGAAACCGCCGTGATGACGAAGAGCGCGAGCGAGGAGCGTACGCGCAGCGATGCCATTGATCGACCCTCCGTACCTTTCCTAAGGCTGTAACTGCTCTTCCAGGGCGAGTCCGATCGCGTCCCGTACGAGTTTCGTGCAGATGAGGCCATGCGTATTCCGCGCGGCCGAGGACGCGCGGCCTTCAGCCGTGGATAGATCGCATCCGATCAAGTCGCGGCAGACCGTGGAACCGTTCTCCCGTTCGAAGGCTTCCATGAAGGCGCGGCCGCGTTCGTAGAGGGCCGCTTTGATGTCGCCGCTCGTCTCCGCCGTCGCGTACCGGAACCCGAGCGCCATGAGGGCTCCCGAAACCGCGCCGCAGAGCCCGCCGGTCCGCGCGACTCCGCCGCCGAACATCGCGGCCGCCTTGAGCGCCGTCACCTCGTCCACGCCGAACGCCGGCGCCAAGGCGGCGCAGGTGGCCTGGGCGCAATTGTAACCGGAGGCGAAGAGCTGGGCGCCGCGCTCCTGGCATTTTCGAATATCCATGCTGAACTCCTCCGTGCATTCTAGGGAGGGGCCCATCCGGGGTCAATAGCGCGACCGCCAACAATTCCCCCGCGGCTTGGCGCGCCATGGCGGATTCGATACAATCGCCACGATAGTTTTGGAGGAGATCGCATGAACGCCATCATCACCGTAGTCGGCAGCGACCGGGTCGGCATCATCGCCAAGGTGAGCGCCTTCCTCGCCGAGCGCAACATCAATATCGAGGACATCAGCCAGACCGTACTTTCGGGTAATTTCGTCATGATGATGATGGTGGACCTGTCCGCGAGCAGCAAACCCCTGGCGACCGTCAAGTCGGAACTCGACGCGCTCGGTTCCGGCATGGGCGTGTCCATGTCGGTCATGCACGAGCGCGTCTTCAGCGCCATGCACCGGATTTAGGGATCGTATGCTCTTCACGCCCTTCGAGATCAAAGAGACGGTGGACATGTTCCTCCGCCAGAAGCTGGATATCCGCGCCATCACCCTCGGCGTCTCCCTCCTGGATTGCGCCTCGGCCTCCGGCAGCGAAACGCGCCGCCGCATGCGGGAGAAGCTCCTCCGCGTCGCGGGCCCCCTCGTCAAGACGGGCCGCGACATCGAGGTGGAATACGGCGTGCCCATCATCAACAAGCGCGTCTCGGTGACTCCCATCGCCCTCGTGGCCGGTTCCTCCGACGACGTGGACTATACGCCCTACGCGGTGGTCCTGGACGAAGTGGCCAAGGAACTCGGCATCGACTTCGTGGGCGGTTTCTCGGCCCTCGTGCAGAAGGGCTTTTCGCGCGGCGACGAGCGGCTCCTCGCCTCCATCCCCTCGGCCCTCGCGTCCACCGACCGCGTCTGCGCCTCGGTCAACGTGGCGAGCACGAAGAGCGGGATCAACATGGACGCGGTGCGCCGCATGGGCGAGGTGATCAAGGAGGCCGCCGCCCTCACCGCCGAGCGCGACGGCCTAGCCTGCGCCAAGCTCGTCGTCTTCTGCAACGCGCCCGAGGACAACCCCTTCATGGCCGGCGCCTTCCACGGTCCGGGCGAGGGCGAGGCTACGCTCAACGTCGGCGTCTCCGGGCCCGGCGTCGTCAAGGCGGCCCTGGAGTCCCACCGCGGCGACAGCTTCGACGAGATCGCCGACGTCATCAAGAAGACCGCCTTCAAGATCACCCGCATGGGACAGCTCGTCGGCATGGAGGCGGCCCGCCGCCTCGGCGTGCCTTTCGGCATCCTGGACCTCTCCCTGGCGCCCACGCCGGAAGTCGGCGATTCCGTCGGCCGCATCCTGGAGGAGATGGGGCTCGCCGCGGCGGGAACGCACGGCACCACCGCCGCGCTCGCCATGCTCACCGATATGGTGAAGAAGGGCGGCGTCATGGCCTCCACCCAGGTCGGCGGTCTCTCCGGGGCCTTCATCCCGGTCTCCGAGGACGAGGGCATGGTCGCCTCGGTACGTTCGGGAGCCCTGTCGCTCGACAAGCTCGAAGCCATGACCTGCGTGTGCTCGGTGGGACTCGACATGATCGCGCTCCCCGGCGACACGAGCCCCTCGACCATCTCCGCGATCATCGCGGACGAGATGGCCATCGGCATGGTCAACAATAAGACCACCGCGGTCCGCGTCATCCCCGTCCCCGGCAAGGCGGCGGGCGACTGGGCCGAATTCGGCGGCCTCCTCGGCGGCGCGCCGATCATGGCGGTCAACCCCTTCGGCAGCGAGGCCTTCATCGCCCGCGGCGGACGCATACCCGCCCCCATCCACAGCTTCAGGAACTGACGCGAAAGGACATCATGAACCGCACGCATTCCCGCGCCGACATCGGCAAATACTTCATCGCCATCGTCTGCATGGGCGCGGCCGGCGCCATGGTGGACTCGTCCTTCAACAACTTCCTCAAGTCGAGCTGGGACATCGGCGGCCTGAGCCGGAGCAGCCTGGAGCTTCCCCGCGAGCTCCCCGGCTTCCTCAACGCCTTCGTCGCGGCCCTTTTGGCCTTCCTCCCCGGCCGACGCGTCGGCGCGCTCGCCTTCGCCCTCCAGGCGGCCGGCATCGCGCTCCTCGGCCTCTTCTCTCCCACCTTCTCCGCCATGACCGGATGGCTCTTCATCTACAGCCTCGGCCAGCACCTCTTCCTGCCACTCCAGCAGTCGATCGGCATGGAGCTCGCCGCGGAAGGCGGGGAGGGGACGCTGCTCGGCAAGGCGAACGCCGTCAAGAACCTCGCCCAGCTCGCGGGCGGCGCGGCCGTCTTCATCGGCTTCGGCATGTTCGGCCTCTCCTTCAAACGCAACTTCCTCCTCCCCGCGGTGGTCTTGGGGGGCGGCGCGCTCGCCCTGGCCCTCATGTCCGCCCCCAAGCGCGATCGGAAGGAGCCGCGCCTCGTCCTCAAGCGGCGGTACGGGCTCTTCTACCTCCTCTCCATCCTGTACGGCACGCGCAAGCAGCTCTTCCTCACCTTCGCGCCCTGGGTCATCGTTTCCGTCTACGGGAAGCCGACCTCCGTCATGGCCGCCCTCTACTTCGCGGGCGGGCTCGCGGGCGTCGTCTTCCAGCCCCTCATCGGCAAGGCCGTCGATCGCCTCGGCGAACGTTTCGTCCTCGGCCTGGAAGCCTTCATCCTCATCCCCGTCTGCCTCTTCTACGGGCTGGCACGTTTCCTCTTCCCGGAGGATATCGCCTTCGCCGTCGTCTGCGTCTGTTACGTGGCCGACTCCCTGCTCATGTCCTTCGGCATGGCGCGATCGGTCTGGCTCAAGAAGACCGCGGAGACCCCGGCCGACGTCGCGCCCACCCTGGCCATGGGCATCTCCATCGACCACATCTTCTCCATCTCCGTCGCGCTCCTCTCCGGCCTCGTTTGGGACCGCTTCGGGTACCAGTGGGTCTTCCTCACCGGCGTCTTCATCGCCGTCGTCAACTTCGTCGCCACCCGGTGGGTGCGCGTCCCGAAGGCGGCGTAGGCCGGCGCGCACGGCCGGATCGGCGGCGCCCGCGCGCGGCCGATCGCTCCGGTTGTTGACTCCGGCGCCGGCCGGCCTCAAAATACGGTATGGACCGAATCGGTTTCAAGAACTGGGCCCTCATCTGGCTGCTCGGCATGGCGGGCCAGATCTGCTGGAACGTGGAGAACTCGTGGTTCAACGCCTTCGTGTACGCGAAGATCGCCCCGAGCCCGTACATCGTCTCGTGGATGGTGGGCGTCAGCGCCGCGGTCACCACGCTCTCGGCGTTCCTCGTCGGCACCTGGAGCGATAGGGTCGGCCGCCGGAAACCTTTCATCGCCGCGGGGTACGTCCTCTGGGGACTCTTCACCGTCGTTTTCGGGGCCACCCAATTCTTGCCCAAGAGCCCCCTCTTCCTCCTCGCGGCCGTCGTGGTGGCGGCCGACGCGGTCATGAGCTTCTTCGGGTCGCTCGGGTACGACGGCGCGTTCTGTCCGTGGACCACGGACATCTCGAGCGCGGCCAACCGCGGCAAGATCGGCGGCGCCTTCGCGGCCATGCCCGTGCTCGCCACGATCTTCGGCGCGGTGGTGTCGGGCATCGTCATCGACGCCATCGATTTCTTCCCGTTCTTCATCGCCATGGGCGCCGTAGTGGCCGCCGCGGGGATGGCGACCCTCGTCCTGCTGAAGGACGAGCCGACCCTCGCGCCGAAAAGGGACGGCGCGGGATACTGGCGCCAGTTCGCCTCGGTGTTCAGTTACCGGACCCTCCTGGCGAACCGCGAGCTCGCCTGGGTCTTCATGGTGATGTTGGTCTACTTCATCGGCTTCAACGTCTACTTTCCCTACATCACCATCTATTTCACGAGCTACCTCGGCTTCGATTATTCGATGACCGGCATCATCCAGGGCGTCGGCCTCGTGGCGGCCCTTCTCTTCACCTTCCCCGCCGCGCGCCTGATCGACCGGGGCAAATCCCCGGCCGTCATCCTCGCGGCGATCGCGGTCACCTGCGCCGGGCTCCTCGTGATCTCGCTCACCCGGTCCCTCGTTCCCCTGTTCTTCGGCGTTTTCTGCGCGGGGCTCGGCTATATCCTCATGATCCAAACGCTCACCGCCTGGCTCAAGAATCTGTTCCCCGATGGCCAACGCGGGCAATTCGAGGGCGTCCGGGCCTTGTTCGCCACCTGCGTACCGATGATCGCGGGGCCCGCGATCGCCTCGGTCGCCATCGCGGCCTTCGGGGCCAAGCGGGCGGTGAACGGGGTGGAAGGATTGGTGCCGACCGAGCCCCTCTTCCTGGTGTCCCTCGCGGCGACCGCGCTCACCGTCTTCCCCCTCATTCCGGCGCGCGCGCTCTTCAGGAAGCGGTTATTCCCGGATCACCACCGCTGATAGTAGTCCTCCGCCCAGCCGAAGAGCCGGTCGCTCTCCCGGATTTCCAGGGTTTCCCCCGAGTCCAGGACAACCCTGCCCGTGAAGAACCCGTAGGTGGCGAGACCCTTCATGGCCAGGAGGCCGAGGTCGGTGCCCGGCCGCTCCACGAAGGTGGGGTGGAGGATCAGGTTGACCCGATCGTCGTTGCTCGTGATGGCCAGGTCCTTCGTGAGGTCGGCCCCGTGCCGGTACGCGACCTCGTCCAGGTGGTGGCCCACGCCGTCCAGGAAGAGCATGTTCTTGCTCGATTCGGTCCCGAATCCGTAGTCGAGATTGAAGCCGAAGGGGACGCCGCGGAGGCGGCCCGAGGCGGAACACCACTTCCATCGGTTCCTATAGGGGAAGACCGCGCGGGTCCAGTCGAGCACCCCGAAGGCGCGCTCCGCGCCGAGGACGACGCGTTCGTCGCCGACCTCCAGGACCGCGTCCTCCCGGAGGGGAAGGCAAACCATCTTAATCGCGTAGGCGAACCGCTTCGGGTCCCTGAACGGGATCGCGTTGACCATCCGGTCCATCCCGGGATCGACGGTCAAGGTCGCCTTGAAGGAGACGGCCGCGCCGGACCCGGTCTCGGGAAATCCGCACTCGAGCGCGACCGAGGCTCCGTTTTGGGAGAAGCGCATGCAGCCTCGCGGCGAGGTTACTTCCAATGGGGCGTCGTAGCGCAGCGCGGGAGGGTTGCCGATGGAGCCGGCCGGGAGCAACTTGACGATGCTCCTGGCGACGGTCCGGTTCTCCTTGAACGAGGTGAAGCCGAACTGCGCGACGCCCGCGTACCCTATGTCGTAGATGTTGAGGATGACGCGGTAATCCTCGTCGTATAGTTCCCAGAAGTCCCAGGCCTTGACGGAGAGCTTTCCCGTCCGGATCCGGGAAGGGTCGTACCGGAAGAGGTCCGTGCGCGCCCAACCGGATACCGCCAATCGTCCCTCCGCGTCCAGGATATCGGTCGCCGCGACGATTTCCTTCTGCATGTTATCCAGCTCGATCGAAACCGTTCGTGTCTTGCTTCGATTACGACAACGGCTGTAGTGTATCCCGACCGTTTTTCGCGGGCAAGGAAAATGCGCGCGGCCCTCCGTCCCGCTTTCGGGGAAGGGCGGCGTCAGGGAGGAGGAGCGGATGAGGAATCGACTCGCGATGGCGCTACTCGGGGCGGGGCTCGCGCTCCAGGGCGTTCCCGTCCAACCCTGCAGCATCTTTTCCTGCCGGACGGAGGCGGGGACCTTCTTCTGCGGCAACGAGGACTGGACGGCGACCGATCCCGCGTTCATGACCGTTCCGCCGCGGGACGGGGCGTACGGCTACGTCGCCTTCGGGTGGGCGTCGTACCTCCCGGACTATGTCCAAGCCGGCATCAATTCGGAGGGGCTCTGCTTCGATTGGGCGGTGGTTCCGCCCCAGCGCTTCGTGTCCACCCCCGGCAAGAAACCCTTGCCGCTGGACGCGACCGTGGAGATCCTCAAGACCTGCGCGACCGTGGCGGAGGCGCTCGCCTTCATCGAGAAGAACGATTTCCCCAATCTCGCGAACGAACACCTGTTCCTGGCGGACCGGAAGGGCTCCTCCTGCGTCGTGGAGTACGTCCGCGGCCAGGTACGCATCGTCAAAGGAAGCGCTTACCTCGCCGCGACCAACTTCCACCTCACGGATACGTCGCTCGGATGGTATCCCTGCGAACGCTACGAGCGCATAACGGCAGGTCTCTCCGGAGAGACCGGCAAGCTCGTGCCCGCGGATCTCGTCCGCCTCCTGGACGCGGCGCATCAGGAAGGCGCCTATCCGACGATCTACTCCTACGTGTTCGACCTCTCGCGGATGAAGTTGACCGTCTTCTTCAGGCACGACTATACGCGGAGTAAGGAATACCTCGTGGCCGATCTGCTCGCTTCCGGCCGGACGGTCCGGATCGCCGCCCGCTGAAGAGGATTATCGGGGCCGCGCGAGCGGCGCGATGCGGGCGAAACTCCCCGCGGTGACGGCGCAGCTTTCCTTGCGGAGGCGCGTCTCGGTGCCGTCCGCGAAGCGGACGGACCCGTCGCAGCGGCCCTCGCGGACGAGGTCCACGCCTTCGCAGGACCAACGGCCGCCCCATACCGGAAAGTCCTTTCCCCCGTAGGGAATCGCCGCGGGCAGCTGGGCGGATTCGGCGCGGAGCCGCATGACGGCCCGGCGCACGGGCCCCGCGTCCGCGGCCAGGGTGCCGCGCACGTCGCAGCCGTCATCGGAGGCGCGGATGCGGAGCTGCCGCGGCCCGACGCGATACGTCGCGCTTTCCGGATAGCGCTCGCGCATGAAGCGTTCGCCGTTCTCCGCGTTGACGTAGACCGCCGGCGGCAGGGCGGTCGAGCCTCCGAGCGCGATGAAACAGTCGAAGGTCCCGTGCGTCGGACTGTGTATCCTGCACCATTCGAATTTTCCGGGTAGGTGGGCGAACGGGGAGAAGAACTCCCAAACCGCGTCGGTATCGATGTCCATGGGGGCACGCTACCACGGGCCGCGTGCGCGCGTCTGCGCCCCGCGGCGCCTTCCGTTTCCGAGGGGCCGCGGGAGGGGAACCGGCCCGGTCCGTAGACCGGTCCGGGTTTCCCGGTAGGATCGTTACTTCAGGGCGACCACGTTCGTTCCGGCGATGCGGCCGAAGACGATGGTGTCGGCGAGGGCGTTGCCGCCGAGGCGGTTCGTGCCGTGGATGCCGCCGGTGACTTCGCCCGCGGCGAAGAGGCCGGGGATGACGTTTCCGTCCACGCCGATGACCTGGGCCTTGGTGTTGATCTTCACGCCGCCCATGGTGTGGTGGACGGTCGGGATACGGGGGCTCGCGTAGAACGGCGGCTTATCGAGCTTCTGCCCGAGGAGCTTCTTCCCGAGGGGATCGCTCTTGGCTTCGACGCCGGCGTTGTACTCGTCGACGGTCTTGCGGAAGGCCGCGGGATCGACGCCGATCTGGACGGCGAGTTCCTCGATGGTGTTCGCGGTGAACGCGCTGCCCTGCTTCACGCACTGCTCGGCGGTCTGGTTGAAGCTGTTCTTCGTCTGGGGCGTCGGCATGGAGTGGGCGTCGCAGACGATGTACATGAGCTGGTCCTTCTGCTTGAGGAGGGCCTGGGTCATGACGTCGCGGCGTTCGGCCTCGGAAACGAAGCGCTGGCCGGCCTTGTTGATGTAGATGTAGTCTTCGACGTTGAAGCCGACCCAGCCGTCAAGCGCTCCCGACTTGGGATCGCCGAGGGGGAGCATCTGGATGTATTCCATACCGACGAGGGCCACGCCGATCTTCTCGGCCATGACGATGCCGTCGCCCGTGGCGCCGGGGTGGTTCGTGGTGCCGAAGTTGGGGGTGAGGCGGGCATCGTATTTCTGGCGCATCTCCTTGTTCGCGGAGAAACCGCCGGAGGCGAGCACGACGCCCATCTTGGCCTGGTAGCGCGTGCGGACGCCGTTCTTGTCGGCGGCGATGACGGCGACGACGCGGCCGTTCTCCTTCACGATCTGCTCTGCCTTGGTGTCAAGCAGGATCTTGACGCCGTTCTTGTCGGCGGCCGCCTTGAGCGTCTTGATGAAACCGGTGCCCAGCGGATCTTTCGCCGCATGGCTGCGCGGCCAGAGGGCGCCGAGGACGGTGAAGACCTTGTCGTCGAACTGCATTCCCATGCTTTCGAGCCACACGAGCCCTTCGGGAGCCCCAGAGGTGAGCGTCTTCACGAGCTCCGGGTCGCCCTTGTTGTCGCCGCCGGCGAGGGTCTGCTCGTAGTGCTTCTGCGGCGAATCCTCGATGCCCTGCTTGGGCTGGCGGACCGGATCGGCCGCGTTGTACGCGCCGCCCGAGCGGATGGAGTTGCCGCCCAGCGCCGGCATCTTCTCAAGGAGGATGACCTTGGCTCCGGCCTTGGAGGCCTCCGTGGCGGCCGCGAGTCCCGCGTTGCCGCCGCCGATGACGATGACGTCGGCCTTGACCGTCTTGGAGACGGGGTAGACCGTCGCGCCCGCGAGGGCCTGCACGACGGCGGCCTTGATCGCCTCGCTCGTCTCGGACGCGCCGGAAATGGCGTCCACGTCGGCGCTCTGCTTCTTGACGATGGCGGCCGGGATCTGCTGGACCGCGACGTCGGAGATGCCGGCCGTATCGACCGACTTCACTTCCACCGTCTTGATTTTCTTGCCCTTCACCGTAACGGTGACGGTCATCTCTCCGCCGTGGCTCTCGGCCTTCCCGACGTAAACGCCGTCCACGTAGGTCGGCTTGGCGGCCTTGTCGGCGGCGAAAAGATTTCCGACCGCGAAGATCGCGGCGACGGCCACTACGGCCATCAGCTTCTTAAGCATACCTGTTCCTCCTCGGGTCCCGCTTTCCGGCCGGACCCAAATCGCGAAATAATGCACTATTTGTATCATGCTTTTTCTGCCGAATCAATTCGCCGAACCGATTCTGGATATAAAAAGATTGTATTCGGTCCCCTGCGGCTACTTTCGCAGCCGGGGCGTCCGCGGGTATACTCTCCGCACGGAGTCGGGATGAAAAAAGCGGGGCCGAGCGGCCGGAAATTACGCGCGATCGAATCGAAAAGCCGGATCTACGAGGCCGCGATCGCGGTCATTACGGAGAAGGGATTCGAGGAAGCGAGCATCAAGGAAATCGTGTCCCGCGCCGGCGTCTCCGTCGGCGCCTTCTACCATCATTTCGCGTCCAAGGACGCCGTGCTCGAGGAGAATTTCAGGCTGGCCGACGAGCGCTTCGCCCACCTTACGTCGCAGGCCCGCGCGGGGGCAGGGGCCGCGAGTCCGCTCCCGGGCGAAGGTACGCCCGCCGAAGCGGGTACGCTCGTCGGAGCGACGGCGGCGGACCGGATCGTCGACTACATGGGGCGCTACGGCCGTTTCGTGGAGAAGGTGACGGGCCTGGACCTGTCCCGGCGCATCTACACGCCGCGCAACAAGCTCTTCGTGCGGAAGGGCCGGCCGATGCAGACCGTCCTCGCATCGCTCATCGCCGAGGGCGTCGCTTCGGGCGAGCTCACGACCGACCTCCCGAGCGAAACCGCGAGCGACTGGCTCTTCGTCGGCGCCCGCGGCGTCGCCTTCCACTGGTGCCTCATGGACGGGAAATTCGACCTCGAACATGCCATGCGCACCTACGCGCGGCGGGCCCTCAGGGCCCTGGAACCGCTCGCCTGAGGGCCGTCCCGGTCAGGAAAGCCGCTTCGCGATCGCGTCCACGAACTCCCAGGAGTCCAGGGACTTCCGGGGGGCGGGGTCGGCGATCTTGGCCAGGTCGGCGGTCATCTCGCCTTCCTGGATCGCGGCGATGGTGGCCCGCTCGAGCCGCGCGGCGAAGGCGGCGAGCTCCGGCGTCCCGTCGAGCTCGGCTCGCTTGGCCAAGGCTCCGGTCCAGGCGAAGATGAGGGCCACGGGATTCGTGCTCGTCTTCTCGCCCTTCTTCCAGCGGTAGAAGTGCTGCTGGACCGTGCCGTGGGCGGCCTCGTACTCGAAGGCGCCCGAGGGGGAGACGAGGACGCTCGTCATCATGGCGAGGCTGCCGGAGGCGCTCGCGATCATGTCGCTCATCACGTCGCCGTCGTAGTTCTTGCAGGCCCAGAGGAAGCCGCCCTCGCTCTTCACCACCCGGGCCACCGCGTCATCGATCAGGGTGTAGAAATAGGTGATGCCCGCGGCTTCTCCCCGCTCCTTGAATTCCGTTTCCCATACGCGGCCGAAGATCTCCTTGAACCGTCCGTCGTAGGTCTTGGAGATGGTGTCCTTGGTGGCGAACCATACGTCGAGCTTCTCCTCGAGCGCGTAGAGGAAGCAGGCGCGCGCGAAGCTTTCTATAGAAGCATCGAGGTTGTGCATCCCTTGGACCACGCCGCTACCGTTCATGTCGGCGACGAGCACCTTCTTTTGGCTGCCGTCGGCCGCGGTGTAGACGAGCTCCACCTTGCCGGGGCCGGGAACGGCCATCTCGGCGTTCTTGTAGACGTCGCCGTAGGCGTGGCGGCCGATGACGATGGGTTTCTTCCAGGTGGATACGGTGGCCTTGACGTTGGAGAGGACGATCGGCATGCGGAATACGGTGCCGTCCAGGATGGCGCGGATCGTCGCGTTCGGGCTCGGGTGGAGGGCCTTGAGGTCGTATTCGACCTTGCGGGCCGCGTTGGAGGTGATGGTCGCGCACTTGACGCCGACGCCGAGGCGGAGGATGGCCCGCGCCGATTCGGCGGTGACCTCGTCGTCGGTGGCGTCGCGGTTCATGAGCCCGAGGTCGTAATATTCGGTCTTGAGGTCCACGAAGGGGTGGATGAGCTTTTCCTTCACGAGCGCCCAGAGGACGCGGGTCATCTCGTCCCCGTCGATTTCGACGATCGCCTTCTTCATCGATATCCGTGAAGCCATTGGGTGAATCCTCCGATGTCGTATACGTATACGAAATAGTTGCATATGTATGCGATGACGCGGCCGCCCTTGTCAACGCCCGATGTCATGATATAATGCGTCATCCGCATCGGAGGATTCATCATGAGGGCATCCGCATCGGACGTCACGCCGTCAGGCGTTTCGCCCACGGGCTCCGCGCCCGCCCAGCAGAAGGCAGCAGAGCCCATGAAGGACACCGGCACGCAGGAGCGTAAGCGTTGCCTCGACCTCCGCGCCAGGGTAGTCCTTGGCGATGCGGGCGTACGCTTTTTCGGCGCGCGTTCCACCACGCTCCACCGTTTCGATAGCCCCGACGGGGAAGGCCGCTACGGTTTCAGGCTCCGCACGGTCGACGTCCCGTGGCTGCGGCGCCTCCTCCTCTCCGGTTTCGTCGATAAGGCCGAATTCCCCGTCCGCGACGTCGGCTCGGTGAAGGACGACATCGGCGACCTCGCGCGCCTCGTGGTCTTCTCCATGCTCTACGGACGTTTCCGGTCTTCCACCACCGCGCGCGCGGTGGATTCGGACGTCATCCGGCGGTGGAACCGCACCCATCCGCATCAGGCCTTGGACGCCCAGAACGCGGTTTCCCCCGCGGAGCTGCGCCGCGCCCTGGAGCCCCGTGCCGAAGCCATCCGCGAGCTCAAGCGCGAGATCGCCCTTCCGGCGCTCCGAACGATCTCCATCGACGAGAAGCGGAGCCCCGACGACAAGAAGCGGCTCGCCCGGTTCTCCCAGGATCTGCTCAACAGCCTCGATCCGCTCGTCTTCTTCGTACTGCTCGGGAGCCCTCCGGACGCCCGGCGCGCGATAGAGGAAGATATCGGCAAGGAACTCGTTTCCGCGATGGACAAGGTGGATTTGGCGGATTACCTCGCCCTCATGGTGCTGGAACTCATGAGCGCCGCCGAGCGATCGACCCTGATCGACCTCGTGGGCGCCGGCGTACCGGCCTCGGAACTGCGAGCCCAGCTGGAGGATCCGGCCAAGCGCCACGAACTCCTGTCCAAACTCCCGAACGGGCTCGCCTCCGCGATGGTCTGGTCGCTCGCCCGCCGCTGGTCCCTCGGCCGTTGGCGGTACCGGCTCCGGCTCGGGCTCTACGACGGTTCCAGTTCCTATGAAGACTCCAAGCGGCTCTTCGAGGAACGCGGCCGCCTATCGGTGGGCGACCGGAGCCTCAAGGAATTCTACGAGACCGGTACCGGACCGTACGGCGACGATGGCCTCGGTTGGTACTACCTCTCCTTCATCGGCGAGGCCTGCGAGAGCATGGGCGTCGGCTTCGAGGCCTCCGTCCGCGAGCGGAGCGGCAGCGGGACCGCGGCCGTGAATCTGGTCTTCGTGTTCTAAAGGTCCCTTGCGCCCACCCTCTCTTTGCGATACAACGAATTCCGTGAATACTGTCGAAGAACAACAGCCGGAAACGCCCCGCGCGGGCGGTTTCCGGATGCCCGCCGAGTGGGCAGACCGCGAGGGGACGCTCATGGCCTGGCCCGTCAGGGCCGAGGCGTGGCTCGATGGCCTCGCGGAGGCGCGGGACGGATACGTCGAGGTCGCGAACGCGATCTCGGAGTTCGAACGCGTGATCATGATCGTCCGCCCCGGTACGGAAGGCGGCTACGATGCGGTCGCCGACGCGCGGAAGCGTCTCTCGTCGGCCGTCGAGCTGTGGGAGTTGCCGCACGACGATTCGTGGCTCCGCGACAGCGGCCCGACCTTCATCCTGGACGCGGCGGGGAAGCGCGCCGCCGTCAACTGGCGATTCAACGCCTGGGGAGAAAAGTACCGGCCGTACGACGCGGACGACCGCCTCGCGGGCGTGATCGCCGAACGCCTCGGCGCCCGCCGGTTCGACGCGCCGCTCGTCCTCGAGGGCGGCTCCATACATACGGACGGGGAGGGGACCCTCCTCACCACCGCGGAATGCCTCCTCGCGAAGAACCGCAATCCCGACCTCGACGCGGCCGATATCGAGGCCCTGCTCCGCGAGTACCTCGGCGTCACGGCCTTCATCTGGCTGGATCGCGGCCTCGCCGGCGACGAGACGGACGGGCACGTGGACAACCTGGCCTGCTTCGTCCGGCCGGGCCTCATCGCCATGCAGGCGACGGCGGATCGCGCGGACGCGAATTTCGCGAACAGCGAGACGAACCTCCGCATCCTCATGAAGGCCGAAGACGCGGCGGGGCGGCGGGTGGACCTCGTGACGATCGAGCAGCCTCCGGCGCGGTACTGCCGCTCCGAGCGGCTCACGCTCAGCTACATCAACTATTACCCGGTATCGGGAGGCCTCGTCGTGCCGGTTTTCGCCTCTTCGGGCGGCGCCGATATGGCCGCATCCGATGAGCGTGCCCTCGCCGTGCTCCGCGAGCTGTATCCGGGCCGCAAGATCGTGCCCATAGACGGCATGAGAATCATCAAGGGAGGCGGCAACGTGCACTGCATCACCCAGCAGATCCCGGCCGTCGGAGGAAACGCGTGAGGAAGGTACGAGTTGCCGCGGTCCAACAGGCCTGTTCCTGGGACCGGGACGCCAATATCAAGAAGGCCGAGGCCTTCGTGCGCCGCGCCGCCGCCGAGGGGGCGAACATCGTCCTCCTCCAGGAGCTCTTCGAGACGCCCTATTTCTGCCAAAAGGAAAAGCCGGAGTATTTCGGCCTGGCGACGGAGGTAGCGGCCAATCCCGCCATCCTCCATTTCCGCCGCGTCGCCGAGGAACTCGGCGTCGTCATTCCGGTGAGCTTCTTCGAGCGGGCCGGGCGCGCCCGCTACAACTCCATCGCGGTGATCGACGCGGACGGTTCGACGCTCGGCGTCTACCGGAAAAGCCATATCCCGGACGGTCCGGGATATGAGGAAAAATACTACTTCAACCCCGGCGACCTGGGCGCCAAGGTCTGGCGTACCCGGTTCGGCGCCATCGGCGTGGGCATCTGTTGGGACCAGTGGTATCCGGAGCTCGCGCGCGCGATGGTCCTCCAGGGGGCGGAACTCCTGTTCTACCCCACGGCCATCGGTTCCGAGCCGCAGGATTCCACCATCGATTCCATGGAACACTGGCGGACGGTCCAGCGGGGCCACGCCGGGGCGAACCTCGTGCCGGTCGTGGTCGCGAACCGGGTCGGGACCGAGACCATCGACGATTCGAAGATCACGTTCTACGGGTCCAGCTTCATCGCCGACGAGCGGGGAGCCCTCGTCGCTCAGGCGGACCGGACCGCGGAGACCGTCCTCGTCCATGAATTCGATCTGGACGCGATAGAGATCACCCGCTCCTCCTGGGGCATCTTCAGGGACCGGCGGCCGGACGTGTACGGCGCCCTCCTATCCTACGACGGCGCGCGCCGCCACATCGGCGCGGAAGGCGTGCATTGATGGCGTGGTCGGCTAAGGACTCGGACAAGCTCTACGGCGTTTCCAAGTGGGGGTCGGGCTATTTCGCGGTGGACCAGGAAGGGTTCATCACCGTCTCCCCCCTCAAGGACGGCGCCGCCATCCGCATCGCGGAGGTGGTGGAGGAGGCGAAGCAGCGGGGCCTGCACCTCCCCCTCCATATACGTTTCCAGGATATCCTGGAAGACCGGGTGCGGCGCATCAACGAGGCGTTCGCGCTGGCCATCGAGGAGTCGGGCTATAAGGGCGTCTATCGGGGCGTCTTCCCGGTGAAGGTCAACCAGATGCGGGAGGTCGTGGAGACCCTCATGGACGCGGGGGCCCCCTTCGGCCTCGGCATCGAGGCGGGCAGCAAGCCCGAACTCCTCCTGGCCCTCTCCCTCCACAAGGACGGGGATCGCCTCCTCATCTGCAACGGCTACAAGGACGACGAATTCCTCCGCTTCGCCCTCCTCGGGCGCAAGCTCGGGAAGAAGGTCGTGGTCGTCGCGGAAAAGCTGGAAGAGATCAAATCGCTCATCGACGTCTCCAAGGACCTCGGCGTGCGGCCCCTCGTCGGCATCCGTATCAAGCTCGCCACGCGGAGCTCGGGCAAGTGGGCCACCTCCTCGGGCGACGCGGCCAAATTCGGCCTCTCCACCGTGGACCTCCTAGAGGCCGTCCGGCTCCTGGACGAGGCCGGGATGAAGGACTGCGTGAGCCTCCTCCATTTCCACATCGGGAGCCAGATCCCCGACATCCAGGTGGTGACCCGCTCGGTCCGCGAGGGCGCCCGCTTCTACGCGAAGCTCGCGCGCATGGGCTGCCCCATCGAATACGTGGACGTCGGCGGAGGACTCGGCGTGGACTACGACGGGAGCCGGAGCGCGGTGACCTCCTCCGCCAACTACAGCCTCCGCGAGTACGCGAACAGCATCGTGTACGGCATCATGGACGTCTGCGACGAGGAGCGGGTGAACCACCCGACGCTCGTGTCCGAGAGCGGCCGGGCGCTCGTGGCGCACCATTCCATGATCGCGGTGGAGGCCTTCGGCAAGATCGCGAAGCTCAACACGATGAAGTCCCTGCAGGTGCCCAAGAACGCGCCCAAGGTGGTGCGCGACATCCTGGAGGTGAAGGAGACGGTCGACGCCGGGCACTACGACGAGGCCTTCCACGACCTCGTCTTCTACCGCCAGCAGGCGATGAGCCTCTTCGACCTGGGGTACTTGGACCTGCAGGCGCGCGCGGTGGTGGAATCCCTCTCCTGGGAGATCATCGCGGAGATCGCGGGGCACTACGAGACCCGCATCCGCATGAGCGAGGAGATGCGGGAACTCGTCGCTTCGATCAAGGACCAGTACCTGCTCAATTTCTCCGTGTTCCGGTCCCTCCCCGACGCCTGGGCCCTCGACCAGCTGTTCCCGGTCACGCCGCTCCAACGCCTCAATGAGGAGCCCGCGGCCAAGGGTACGATCGTCGACATCACCTGCGATTCGGACGGCAAGGTGGACGCCTTCATCGGCGACGGCGACTGCGTCGGCGGCCGCGAGTACCTCTGGTTCCACGAGTTCGACGGGAACCCCTACTACGTGGGCTTCTTCCTCACCGGCGCCTACCAGGACACCCTCGGGGACATGCACAACCTCTTCGGCCGCATGGACGAGGCCCACGTCCTCCTGGACAGCGACGAGGACTCGGGCTGGTACATCGACGAGACGATCGAGGGGGACACCATCCGGGAAGTGCTGGAGGAAAACGAGTACGCGACGGCCGAACTCGTCCGTTCCATGAAGATCCAGATCGAGCAGGCCATCAAGGCCGACGTGGTGAAGCCGAACGAGGGCATGCGCATCCTCGGCGAGTACGAGTCCGGGCTCAAGCGGTACACGTACCTCACCGTGAGCCCGCCGAAACCCGCCCAGAACGGCAAATCCTAGGCTTCCGGCTCCGTGCGGCGGCCTTCAGCCTGACGGCCGCGGGATTGCGCGAAAGCGGCCGCGAGCGGGAGCGGCCGCCCGCGAGCGGCCGTTCCGCTAGCGGCCGAGGGCCGCAGCGAGGGCGGAGAGCACGCGATCCACGTTCTCTTCCCGCGCCGTGTGGCCCATAAGCCCGATGCGCCAGATTTTGCCGGCGAGCGGCCCGAGGCCCGCCCCGATCTCGATATCGTCCGTCTCCAGGAGGCGCCTACGCACGGCGGCCTCGTCCACGCCGGCGGGCACCGTGACGGCGTTAAGCATGGGGAGGCGGTAGGGCTCCTCCACGAGAAGGCCGAGGCCGAGGTTCTCCAGCCCCGCGGCGAGGCGCTCGTGGCAGGCCGCGTGGCGCGCGTAGGCGGCGCTCAGCCCTTCGTCCACCACGAGCGAGAGCGCGGCGTGGAGGGCGTAGAGCATGTTGATGGGCGCCGTATGGTGGTAGGCCCGCTTGGCGCCCTGCCAATAATCGATGATCATGGACAGGTCGAGGTACCAGTTCGGCACCTTCGTCTTCCGCGCGCGGAGTTTGGCTATCGCGCGGTCGCTCATGGTGAGGGGCGCGAGGCCGGGCGGGCAGGAAAGGCATTTCTGGGTCCCCGAGTAACAGACGTCGGCGCCGATCGCGTCCGCGTCCACGGGAATGCCGCCGAGGCTCGTCACCGCGTCCACGAGGTAGAGGGCGCCCGATTCCCGGACGAGCCGGCCGATCTCGGCTACCGGATTGCGGACGCCGGTGGAGGTCTCGGCGTGGACCACCGCGACGATGGACCATTTCTTCGCTTTGATGCGCTCGGCCGCGTGGTCCGGCATCACCGGCTTTCCCCACTCGAATTCCAGGGCTTCCACTTCGGCGCCGAGGCGTCCGGCCACATCGACCATACGCTTACCGAAGACGCCGTTCACGAGCACGAGGACCGGGTCCCCCTTCTCCACGAGGTTGACGAAGGCGGCTTCCATGCCCGCGGAGCCCGTTCCGGACATCGGCGCGGTGACCTCGTTGGCGGTGCCCATGACCGTCCGGAGCATCGACTTGATCTCGTCCATGATGGCGATGAAGCGAGGATCGAGGTGCCCGATCGTGGGGAGGGCGAGAGCCCGGTAGACCTGGGGCGGCACGCTCGAAGGGCCGGGGCCCATGAGCAACGTGGGTGAAACCTTGGATAGAGCGTTCATTGGGATTCCTCCGGTCCGCCCATGATAGCACCGCGGCCGGTAGGCGGCAAGCGCGGCCTACCGGCTTGACCGGAGCGCGCGCGGCGGCGTAGAACGGGGGCATGCAGCAGGAAGATCCGCTCGCCCTCGCCGCGGAAACGGGCAGGCGGGTATTGGAAGCGGGCGGCGAGACGTATCGGGCGGAGGCGACCGTCGTGGCCCTCTGCAGGGCCTGGGACCTCGCGGACGCCGAATGTTTCGCGACGCCGACGGGGCTCATGGCCTCCGCCTCCCGCGCGGCGCGGCCGGGGGAGGGCGCCGATTCGGCGACGAGCCGCGCCGTCGTGCGCCGCGTGTCCCAGCGAGTGGTGGATCTTCGCCGCATCGCGCGCATCGCGGAGGAAGTGGCCAAGGCGGAGCACTCGCGGGCTTCCCCCGAGGATTTTCGCGCGATCCTGGACGCGCTCGTCGCCGAAAAACCCTATCGATTCGCCGCGACCCTCGCCGCGGCGGGGGCCTGCGCTGCCTTCTTCACGCTCCTCTTCGGCGGCGTGCTCCGGGACGCGGCTGCGGCCTTCTTGGTCGGAGCCGGGGTCAAGGCCGCCGCGGCGGCCGTCGCCGGCCGCCGGTTTCCCGATTTCATCGTGAACCTCGTCGGCGGGATCGCGGCCGCGGCCATGGCCTCGATCTCCGTATCCGCGGGACTCGCCGTCAACCTCGACAAGACCGTCATCGGGTCCATCATGCTCCTGGTCCCCGGCCTCGCCACGGTGAACGCCATCCGCGATACCATCGCCGGCGACCTCGTCGCGGGGGTCTCGCGGCTCGCCGACGCCTTCATGGCCGCGGCGGCGATCTCGCTCGGAGCGGGCTTCGCCTTAGCTACCGTCGCCTTCCTCGGGGGGATGCATCCGTGAACGGGTGGTTCGGCGTCCTCTGGGCGGCCCTGGCCACCGGGGCCTTCGCCGTCGTGTCGAACGTGCGGGGCCGCGACCTGCCCGTCTCGGCCGTCGGCGGCGGCCTCGGGTGGTTCGTGTACCTCGCGGTTTCCCGGCTCGCCCAATCCGAGGGGTTGGCCTTCTTCGCGGCCTCCGCGTCCATCGCGCTCTATTCGGAGCTCGCGGCGCGGCTGCTCGCGCGGCCGACGACGACCTACCTCGTCTGCGCCCTCATCCCGCTCGTGCCGGGCGGCGGCATGTACTATATGATGACCCGTTCGCTCTCCGGAGACCTGGAGGGCACGCTGTCCACCGGGTTCGCCACGCTCTCCATCGCGGGCTCCATCGCGACGGGCGTGGCGGTGGGGTCGGCGGTGGCTAGGCTGGCGCGGCGGCTTTAGGCGGCGCGCCGACCCCCCGGCTCGGCGGTAGCTCGTCTGGCTCGAAGATTATAATTGAGGCGCCGAGCCGCAGGCTCGGCGGTAGGCGGGGGGCAGATGGACGGATCGTCCGCCTTGTCGGCGGCCGGCGGTTTTACGATGACCTTGTCGATGCGGTTCCCGTCCATGTCCACGATCTCGAAGCGGAATCCCTCCCATTCGAAGACCTCGCCCGTCCTCGGTATCGCGCCCGCGATTTCCAGGACGAACCCTGCGAGGGTGTGGTACTCGCGGGGGAGGGGCAGGAGTCGGGTTATGGAGAAGAGCTCGGCGAAATCGTCGATGTTCACGAAGCCGCCGACCAGGTAGCTGCCGTCCTCGCGCTTGACGATCTCCTCGGCATCGTGGTCGCTCGTGGAGAGCTCCCCGACGATCTCTTCCACGAGGTCGCGGATGGAGAGCGTTCCCGCGAGGCCGCCGTACTCGTCCATCACGAGGAGGAGCTCGGCCTCTTCCCGCTTGAACGCCTCGAAGGCCTTGAGCGCGGGCATGGTCCCCGGGACGAAGACGGGTTTCTTGAAGAGCGGCCGGAGCCCAGCCCATTTGCCCTGGAGGAGCGCGGAGAGTATGTCGCAGGCGGAGACGACGCCGATGACCTCGTCCAGCCCGCCCTCGGCAACGGGAAAATAGGCGTGATCGCGGCCCAAAAGCGCCGCCGCCTTGGCCTCTTCCGCGCTCGCGTCCGCTTCCAGCCACACGATGTCGGAGCGGTGCGTCATGAAGGTTTCCACCGGCCGATCGCCGAGGTAGAAGACCCCCTCCACCATGCTCCGTTCCTGTTCTTCCACCGCCCCCGATTTCTCCCCCTCCAGGAGCACGATGCGGATCTCCTCCTCGGAGACCGCCTGGTCGGGCTTCTCGCTGATGCGGATGAGCTTGAGGATGAGCGCGGTGGTTTTGGAGAGGAAGGAGACGATCGGCCTGAATACGCGCGCGATGACCTCGAGCGCGGGCACCACCGTCGCGGCCACGGTTTCGGGCGCCGCGAGCGCTACCTGCTTGGGCACGAGTTCCCCGAGCACGATGGAGAGGAAGGTTATGGAAAGGACCACGATGGCTACGGCGACGGCGGAGGCGTAAGGGGCGAGCGGCGGCCAGGCCGCGAGGCTCGCCGCGAGCGGATCGGCGATCGTGGCGCCGCCGAAGGCGCCCGCGAGCGTACCGATGAGGGTGATCCCGATCTGGATGGTAGAGAGGTAGCGCGCGGGATTTTCGGCCGCGTCGAGGGCCCTCCGGTACGACTTGCGTCCGCTCTCCGCCTTGGCCCTGAGGCGCGCCTTGCGCGAGGATACGATGGCCATCTCCGACATGGAGAAAAATCCGTTCAGGAGCACCAAGGCGAGGAGGATGAGAATTTCACGTAGAGGGGGGGCTTCCATGTGGTGAGGAGCCTAACACGGACGGACCGAGCGGACAAGTGAGTCTTCGGCCTTCCCTCAACTTTCTTCGATGCCGGCGACCTCTTCCTTGACGAGGGGACGGATGATGTGGAGGCCCGTCTGCGAGGTCTCCTGGGTCCGGTCCTTGCCGTCGGGGGTCTTGTCCCCGAAGATCTGGACGATGGGGAAGCGGGGATTCTCCGGGTTCACGTCCACCACCTGCCCCTTCTTGCCGTTGGAAAGGAGCACGTAGAGGCCGATCGGATAGATGGAGAGGGAATACACGAGGGCGCGGACGATCACGTCGTCGTACTGCTTACCGACGTTCTTGAGCAGGTCGATCATGCCCGCGTAGCCGTCCTTGGCGTTCTTGTAGGGACGGGTGCCCGTGAGGGCTTCGTAGGAGCAGGCGACCGAAATGATCTTGGCGTAGAGGCTGATCTTTTCGCTCGTGAGCCGGCGCGGATAGCCCTGTCCGTTTTCCCGCTCGTGATGCTCCAGGGTGGCGACGCAGACCACGAGGGGAAACTGCAGGGAGCGCAGGATATTGTAGCTGAGCACGGGGTGGGTGAGTATGGCTTTACGCTCGGGCGGCGAGAGGGGCCGATCGGTCATATAGAGCTGGGGCGGCAGCTTGACCATGCCGATCTCGTGCAGCAAGGCCGCCGTGCCCAATTCGATGAGGCGATGGTTGGGGAGTTTGAGATAGGAGCCGAGTATCACCGCGAGGATCGTGGACTTCACCGTGTGGGTGGCCAGGTAATTCTTGTCGTCCTTCCCCGGGTCCTGGACGCGGAGGAGGAATCGGCGGTTCTCCTTGACGTTCTCGCAGAGCTCCTTGATTTTCTCCGTGACTTCCTTGGCGTTGATCTCGTTCTTCGTGACGAACGTGATGAAGAGATTCTCGACGTAGTCGTGGAAGGATCGATAGAAATCGGCCGCGCGCTTCACCTGGTCGCCGTCGTAGGCGGTGACGGCTGCCGGCGCGGGCTCCGATCCCTCCGTGGACGCGTCGGAGGACGCCGAAGCGACGTACTCCGCCCGCGCTTCTCCGTCGGAGAGGACTTCGCGGAACTCCCACTCCAGGAGGGCCCTGGCGAGCGCGCCGGTGAACGGCATCTCGGGGGCGGCGATGACGAAGCGGCCGTCCAGGTACACGGGCTCGGTGAAGAAACTTCCGACTTTGATATCTTTGACTGCGTGCGCGTTCAACTGACGGTCCCCCGTTGACCCAACGATCGGCTTTCCTTTATCATTTTCGGCAATTATAGGGAGACTTCGATTGAAATTCAAATCGATCTTCGTCTTGTTCAACGCCGTCGTGGGTATTTCGTTCCTTTTCGTGTTCGCGATGCCCTTCTTCGCCCTCGGCGCGGAATATGCGGGGACGTTCTGGGCCGCCAACTGGCCGCTCGCGCTCGCGCTCGTCGTCGTACTGCTCGTCATCAACGGTTTCTTCATCCTGAATTGGCAACTCTTTACGCTCTTGGAACGGGAAGACTGGCCCGCCCTGGTGCACTACCTTGAGGATCGCCTGCTGAAGAAGGGCCGGTGGAATTCGCGGCTGGTCCGGCTCCTCGCGAACACGTACCTCGTGCTTTCGGATACCCGCGCCGTAGCCGCCTTGGAGTCCAAGGCCGCCGCCAAACCCGCCTTGATCGACAGGAACGCCCTGGTCTTCGGCATCGCGCACGTGCTCGCCAACGACCCCGCCGGCTCCGTGGCCTTCTTTTCGGCCCGGCGCGCTTCGGGAAAAGCGGAGTCCCCCGAATGGGTGGAGTGGTACTACGCGTTTTCCCTCCTGCTCACGCGGGATTTCTCGGCCGCCGCCGACGTTCTCCTCCCGCTTTCCGCGCATGCGAAGGACGCGCTCGTGACCGCGCTCTCCGCCTCCTTCCTCGGCGACGCGATCGCCCGCGCGCTCGCTCCCCGTTCGGAGGAGCTCGCGGCCGCCGCCGAGGCGGCGCGGAAACGCGTGCTCAAGCGGCTGCCTACCCGGAGCGCGTGGGACAAAGAAGTCGAGCGCGCCCGCGCCGATATCCATGTCGTCGTCCTCGCCAAATCCTTAGGCGAGGCGGCGTCCGCGCTCTACGGCGCCGAAGGAGCAACGAAATGAGAGCCTTTAAAAAATCCGCCAAGCTGGACGACGTCTGCTACGATATCCGGGGGCCCGTGCTCAAGGAGGCCAAACGGCTGGAAGGAGAGGGCTTCCGTATCCTCAAACTGAACATCGGAAATCCCGCGGTCTTCGGTTTCAACGCGCCCGACGAGATACTCCACGACATGATCGTCAATCTGCAGAACGCCCAAGGCTATTGCGATTCGCAGGGGCTTTTCCCCGCGCGCAAGGCCATCATGCAGGAATTCCAGGAGAAGGGCGTCATGGATGTCGGCGTGGACGATATCTTCATCGGCAACGGCGTCAGCGAACTCATCGTCATGGCGATGCAGGGCCTCCTGGACGCGGGCGACGAAGTCCTGGTCCCCGCGCCCGACTATCCGCTCTGGACCGCCGCGGTGAATCTCGCGGGGGGCCGCGCCGTGCACTATCGCTGCGATGAGCAGTCCGACTGGAACCCCGATATCGCCGATCTCCGGGCTAAGGTGACCGACCGGACCGTGGCCATCGTCGTCATCAACCCGAACAACCCCACGGGGCCGTCTATGAGCGGTCCCTGCTGGAGGACATCGCCCGCGTGGCGCGCGAGCACGAACTCATCGTCTTCGCCGACGAGATCTACGACAAGATCACCTACGACGGGGCGGTCCACGTTCCCATGGCCACCCTCGCGCCGGATATCCTGACCATCAGCTTCAACGGACTTTCCAAGGCGTACCGGGCCGCGGGTTTCCGGTCGGGATGGATGGTGCTCTCGGGCAACAAGCAGATCGCCGCGGGATACCGGGAAGGCCTGGAGATGCTCTCCAATATGCGCCTCTGCGCCAACGTCCCCGCCCAGTACGCCATCCAGACCGCGCTCGGCGGCTACCAGAGCATAAAGGACTTGGTGCTCCCCGGCGGCCGGCTCAAGGAGCAGCGGGACGTGTGCGTGAAGCTCGTCAATTCCATCCCCGGCCTCTCGGTGACCATGCCCAAGGGCGCGCTCTACTGTTTCCCGAAGATCGACATGAAACGTTTCGGCATCACCGACGACGAGCAGTTCATCATGGACCTGCTCAAGGCGAAACGCATCCTCCTCGTCCAGGGGACGGGGTTCAACTGGCCGGAGCCCGACCACTTCCGCATCGTGTTCCTTCCGGACAAGGAGACGATCGCGGACGCCATCGGTCGCTTGGGGGAATTCCTCGCCGATTACCGGCAGCAGCCGCGCTGAGCCGTTCCGCTGCGGATGAGGGCATAAAAAAAGCGGTGCGCCTGGACGTCGTTGCGCGCACCGCCTTGTTTGTGAGGATCATGTCCTCATGGAGTAAGTATCGGAAGGCCGCGCCGCGCCTTTACTGCTTTTTCGCGGATGCGAGCGCCGCGCCGTGGTATTCCGCGGATTCCGCGAGGCGCGCGTAGAGCAGCCGCGAAAGTTCGAAGTGGCGTTTCAGCTTGTCGTCGCCCGCGGGCGGGAGTTCGGCCTCCAGCGACGCGAGGGGCGGGAAGAGGAAGCCGGCCACGTCCTTGACGGCGCTCCGCGAAACCGCCGCGTTCACCGAGTCCAGAAAAGCGAGGGCGGCCGCGATCCGCTCTTCTCCGCCCGGGGCGGCGCCCTCCAGCGCCTCCAGCGCCGCCGCGCATTCGGCGGCGGCGTTCCGGGCGAGTACGGCGAGATCGGAGAGGCCCCGGGCCAGCCCCTCGACCGTCGCGCGGTAGCGCGCCTCCCGCTCCGCGGCCGCGGCGGGCGCGCGGAAGCCCCGCTCCGCCTCCGCAAGGGCGTTCTCTATGCGGGCCTCGATCTCCTGCCTCCGTTCCTCCAGAGCGAGAATTTCTTCCGCCGTGCCGACCGTGAGCCCCGCGATCCTGAGCCCGTGCCGCGAGAGGCTGCGCGGCCGCTCCTCCGCGGGCTGACGGAAGCGGGACTCGAACCAGGCCGCGTAGAGGGAGAGCCGCTTGTCGGTGAGCACCGCGCCGCCCGAGGCGTCCGCGGCGCGGAAGGGACCGCCGTCCCGGAGCGCCTTGAAGGAGCGCAGTTCCACCGGGTCGAAGCGGCGGGAATCGCCGTGGGCCCGTTCCTCGAAGAGGGCCCCCTTGAAGTGGGTCTTGAGACCGGGAAAGGCGAGGTCGAGGCCGGCGATCCAGAGCGGGGACGCGCCGAGAAAGCGGGCGAAGTCCCACGCCGTCGTGGCCACCGAACCTCCGGCGCCGAGCATGCCCTTCCCGTCGACGCGGTCTTCCACGAAGCGCCCGAGCGGGTAGTGCGATGCGCAGAGGAAGATCCCGCGGGCTGTGATGCCCCCCATAGGCCGGAGCACGGAGGGGTAGACCGCGGATTCGGTGACCAGTACGGTCCGCGGAGCCCGGCAGCGGTCCAGGTGGCGCGCGTTCCAGAATTGGGGATCCACGACGAGCGTGAAGTCCGGCTCCACGCCGGCCGCCAAGACCGCGCGGAGGGCGGTGTCCACGGCGACGACGACGCACCTCCGCGATAGGTCGCGGAGGGACGGCAGCACCTCGTCGAGGGAGGGACCCGCGGCCACGACGAGGGCGGGGAGGCCCGTCGCGCAGCCCGCGAGGCGCGCGATCCCCGGCCGGTCCCGGATGGAATCGAGGTTGGCCGCGAGGTTGCGCACCCACCGTTTCCCGAATCTCGCGAGCGTCGCCGCGTTGACCTTGTCCTTGTCGGCCCAGGTCTTCACGGCGCGCTCGACTTCGCCGTACCAGGCCTCGTCCAAGGCGCGCACCGCCCGGTTGGAGAGGACGCTCGGTTCTCCTCCGAACGCGGCGAGCGCGGCGAGGACGCCGTCGCTCGGACCGCCGACTACGAACGCCGTGCGCTCCCGGCCGATCAGGGAGGAGAGATCCCGCGCGCGGAAGGCCAGCGCGAGCGCCGCGGGGTCCTTGTCCACGATGACGAGGGCGCGCGCGGGGTCCAGCTCGAGGGCGGCCTCCGCGGTATAGCCGAGGCCGAAGCCGAGGAGGACGAGCGGCCCCTCCCCGCGGGAAAGCTCCGCGAGCTTCCGGGCTTCGCGCCGCGGATCGCGGGCCGAATGGGCGAGCGCGCCGGCCGCGCGCAGGGTGGGCTCGCCCGACGCGGCGGTCTCCAGCGCGAGTTCCGGCGGTCCGTCCCCGGCCTCCGCGATCCGGTCGGCCAGGCCGGGAAAGCGCGCGCGGAGCGCCGCGGGGTCGGTGCCCCTCATTCCAGTTCCAGGCGCACCGCGGAGCCGTTCTCCAAGGGCGTGCCCGGCGGCGGACTCTGCCTCCGCACCCAGCCTTCGCCGACGATCTCCACCTTGAGGTCATCCCTGAGGAGGAGGGGCAGGAGGCGGCGCTTGGCGACTCCGCGGAGGTCCGGCATGGTGTCGGCGATCACCAGGGGATCGTCGCCGCCGACCGTCACCGCCCCGGAATGGGAGGCGACGGGGTTGCGGCCGCGCGGGATGCCGAGGTAGTCGACCAGTTGATCGGCGGCTTCCCGGATGGGCGGGGCCGCGATCCTTCCGCCGAGGTAGGAGGGCCCCGAGGGTTTGACGATCACGTTGTAGAGGACGAGCGTCGGCGCCTCGGCGGGTATCATCGCCATGCAGCTCGCGATGAAGTCCTTTTCCGAATAGGCTCCCGTCGCGGGATCGATGAGTTGCGCCGTACCGGTCTTGACCGCGAGCGGCAGGTCCTCCACGCTCGCGCGGCGTCCCGTCCCGGCGTCCGAGGCGGCCGCCACCATGAAGCGCCGCATCGCGCGGGCGGTCTCCGGAGAGAGGATACGCCGGCCCGCGGCGGGGGCATAATTCTTCTTGACCGTGCCGTCGCTCGCGACCACCTTGGCGACGACGTGCGGTTTCACGAGCACGCCGTCGTTGGCTACGGCCGTGGCGGCCTGCACCATCTGCAAGGCGGAGACGGCGAGCTCCTGGCCGATCGCGATGGTGGCTTTGGACCTGCCCGACCAGCGTTCCACGGGGCGGATGAAGCCGGCGGTCTCCCCCGCGATGCCGATGTCGGTCTTGGCGCCGAACCCGAACCCCCGGATCATTTCGGCGAAGGCGGCAGTCCCGACGCGCTCCGCGGCGTAGGCGGTGCCCGCGTTGCACGAGTAGGTGATGATCTCCCGCGGCGTGACGTGGCCGTGGGCGCCCAGGCACTTGATGACGATGCGTTCGCCCGAGGGGAGGATCTTTTCGTATTTGCCGTCGCAGTAGAAACTGGACGATTCATCGATGGCTCCCAGCTCCATCATGGCGGACAGGGAGAAGATCTTGAAGACGGACCCCGGTTCATAGGCGAGGAGCGCGGCGCGGTCCGTGCGATCGCTCTCCGCGGAGGAGCGGATGTCGTTCGGGTCGAAGTCGGGCATAGCCGCGTAGCCGAGGATATCGCCGTTGCGGGGATCCATGGCGATCATCATGACGGCCTCCGCCTTGTTCTCCACCTGCGCCTTCCGCGCGACGCCCTCCAGGATGTGCTGTACGTTCGCGTCGATGGTGAGGAAGACTTGGTCGCCGTACCCCGAAGAGGTCGAGGGGGCGAGGTCGGCCTGGAAGGCGTATTCGACGCCGGCGAGTCCCTCGTTCCCGTCGCCGACGAAGCCGACGAGCTGGCTCGCGAGCCGCTGTTCCGGATAGACGCGGCCGACGACCGGTTCGATGCCGACGCCCTTGAGCCGCCCCGCGGCCCGGCCCTCCTCGACCGCGCGGATGGTCGACTGGTCCACCCGCTTCTTGGCGTAGATGAAATCGCTCGACGATTGCCGGATGCGCGCCTCGAGCTCGGCCGCGTCCATCTGCAGGAGGGGCGCGAGTTCCCGCGCGGTCGCCGCGCCGTCGGCGACTTCCGGGCGCCAGATCGTGACGTTTCCGAGGCGCGTCTGCATGGCGAGGATGCGGCCGTTGCGGTCCAGTATGGGCCCTCTCTCGCCCAAGGCCCGTTCGGACCGGGGGGAGGCCGTCGAAGGCGACAGCATGACGAGCGCGTATTGGAACAGCACCGCGAGGGCGGCGCAGGCGAACAGGGACGCGAATACGATGAAACGGATCTTGGGTTTCGGTTTATTTTTTTCGCCCGAAGACGCGAACAGGCTCATCGTATCCCCACCACCTTACCGAGCACCGCGTCGACGGGGACCGGGCCGTAGTTGCGCGAATCGTACGATTCCACCGCATTGTCTCCGAAGGCGGAGAAGTAGCCCGCCGGGACGCCCTCCGCGAAGGCGCACCGCTTGACCGCGAGGCGCCCGGCGGGGCTCGGAAACACGACGATATCTCCGGTCCGCGGTAGTCTCCAACGGAAGATATAACGGGTAGAGAACGGAATATGCAATCCATAGGCGGCCTTGTTCACGACGAGGATCGTCCCCGGCGCGATGGTGGGCGTCATGGACCTGCCTTCGGCGACCATGAAGTCCACCGCGAAGGTTTTCAGGATGAGGGCCGCGGCGAAGGCCGCGAGCATGGCGCGTCCGGTCCGCGACGAAGCCACCTTGGATTCCATATCGCGCAAGTATAATGGTAGCGGCCCGTCGTGTCGATAAAGAATACGCAATGCAAGAATTCAAGGTCGTCCAGCGCATCGGCCGCAGGCGTCGAACGTATCGCCCCGCTCTCCCCGTCCTGGTTCCGGCGTGGAGGAATCAGTCGCACGTTCAGCGGCAGAGCCGGCCCCGGTTCTCCTTCCCGAAATTCTCCGCGATCGCCAACCGCGTCTACGCCGCGCGGCCCCGCGTCGGGATCGCCCTGCCGTACGCGCTGAGCGCGGCGCTCGCGGCGGCTTTCGCCGTCCTCCTCGCGCTCTTCCTCGCGGACGGCCGCCGCGCGCTCTCGCGCACCGCGGTGCCCCTCGACCCGCTCGGCGTACGCGCGATGCAGACCTACGCGGGGCTCCACCCCGCGACGGCGGGCTCCACCACCCTGGAAGCGGGCGACGGAGAGCTCCTGGATACCGTGGAAACCTTCAGCTGGGAAACCTATACGGTGAGGAACGGCGATTCCATCTCCAGCATAGCCGCGAACAGGGCGCTCTCCATGGATTCGCTCATCGCCCTCAACGGCGTCACGAACGTGAAGCGGCTCCGCGTAGGGAGCGTCCTCAAGATACCGAATATGGACGGCATCCCCTATACGGTGCGGAAGGGCGATTCCCTCGGGCGCATCGCCGCCGCGTGGGGCATCCCGGTCACCGCGATCCTCGACGCCAACGACCTGGCGACCGAGACCATCACCGCCGGGCAGTCCCTCTTCCTGCCCGGAGCGCGCATGCGGTCCGACGAGCTCAAGAAAGCCCTCGGCGAGCTCTTCATTTACCCGATCCGGGGAAAGCTCACGTCCCGCTTCGGTTGGCGCAACGATCCGTTCACCGGCGCGCGCCGGTTCCACGCCGCGCTCGACCTCGCCGCGGACACCGGTACGCCGGTCAAAGCGGCGCAGGACGGGAAGGTTTCCGCGGTCGGCGTCAGCCCGGTCTACGGCAACTACGTGATCGTCACCCATTCGGGGGGCTACCAGACCATGTACGCCCACTTGAGCGCGATCCGCACCGCCAAGGGCGCGCGCGTGGGGCAGGGCGAGCGCATCGGGGACGTCGGCTCCACCGGATACAGCACCGGACCGCACCTGCATTTCGGCGTCTACCGAAACGGCCGCGCCCTCGACCCGCTCCAATTCTTGGGTCGATAGAGACTTGTACGCCAGTAATCCGGTGTGGTATCATACCGGATGGAACGGGAGGTTCCATGCGTAAGCTCGTACTCACTCTCGTGGCGCTCATCGCCGTCGTCACGTTCATCCGCGCCTATGATATACCCGCCTCGTCCACGCCTTCCGAAGAACTCTTGGAAGCTCCCCCTCCGGCAGCCGCGGAGCGCTGACCGACTCTCCCGATTACCGCGCACCCTTCCCCTCGTCCACGCCTTGCGCCACCCGGCCGCCGGGCTTACACTGAAGGTCGTCATGACGAACGAGGGTTCGAAGCTCTTCATAATCGATACCAACGTCCTCATCCACAATCCGGAGGCGGTCTCCTCGTTCCGCGATTGCGAGGTGGCCATTCCCCTCGTGGTCCTGGAAGAACTCGACAAACTCAAGACCTACACGGACCAACGCGGACGGAACGCGCGGGAAGCCATCCGCTTCCTGGATTCGACGATCCGCGGGGGCGACGTGCGCGCCGGCGTGAAGATGGAGAACGGTTCGGTCCTGCGGGTTATTTTCGATAGGGTCGAAGATCCGCCGCCCGAACTGACGCTCGATTCGAACGACAACCATATCATCCTGCAGGCTTCGGCCCTCCAGCGCTCCGGCCGCCGCGTCTTCTTCGTCTCCAAGGATATCAACGCGCGCGTCAAAGCGACCGCCCTCGGCCTCAAGGCCGTGGACTACGAGAAGCAGAAGGTGGACGCGGCGACGCTCTACCAGGGCTTCCGCGAGGCGGAGGCCGACGGCGCGACCATGGACGCCCTCCTCGCCGCGACCGCGCCGACCTGGCGCGACCGGCTCCTCGGGAACGAATACCTCCATGTCCGCGAGCGCGGAGGGGAGCGCGCGTACTTCGGCCGCTGGGACGCGGCCGAGGGGCGGCTCGTGAGCGTGGATGAGGATCGCCGGAGCGCGTTCGGCGTGGAGGCGCTCAACGATCGCCAGCGCGCGGCCCTCGACCTCCTCCTCGACGACCGGATCCGCTGCGTGACCCTGGTCGGTAGGGCCGGCACCGGCAAGACCCTCCTGGCCGTGGCCGCGGGCCTCCGCAAGACGGTCGACGAGAAGCGCTATTCGCGCATCCTCGTCTCCCGGCCCATCGTGCCGCTCGGCAAGGACATCGGGTTCCTGCCCGGAGAAAAGACCGCGAAGCTCGCCGCCTGGATGGAACCCATCTTCGACAACCTGGAGCACCTGTTCTCGCTCAACAACAAACGGCCGAACGTGAAGTCGGTGGACCAGCTGCTCCGGGACCGGATCATGGAAGTGGAGGCCGTCGCCTTCATCCGCGGACGATCGCTCCCGAACCAGTTCATCGTCGTGGACGAGGCGCAGAACCTGACGCCGCACGAGATCAAGACCATCGTCTCCCGGGCGGGGGAGAATTCCAAGGTCGTGCTGACGGGCGATCCCGAGCAGATCGACAACATGTATCTGGACGCGAACTCCAACGGCCTTTCCTACCTCGTCGACGCCTTCAAGGGGGAACGGCTCTTCGGCCACGTGACCCTGCTCAAGACGGAGCGGAGCGAGCTCGCGGAGCTCGCGGCGAGGTTGCTATGAGCATCGAAGGCCTTCCCCGGCGGTGTTCCGGCTGCGGTCGCCCTTTGGAGCGCGATTTCGCCTATTGTCCCCGTTGCGGCAGGCCCGCGGAGAGCGAGGGCGACTTCCAGGAGCTTCTGGACGGTAGTTTCGACCGCCTGGCCGCGGCCGAAGCTTCGCGCTCCGTGCGGCGCCTGGAAGCTCTGGAAGACCGCCTCCGCGATCTGGAGGCGGAACTCGAGGACTTGGTCGTGCACGCTGAAGACGCGCGCGCGATGCGCCGATAATGGAAAGGTTATGAACGCACGATCCAGGCTACGCGCTTCGGTCTTCGGCTCACTCGTGATCCTCTCGCTCGTATCGGCTACGCCGATCTCGGCGCGGGTCGTCTTTGACGCTTTGGATCTCGCACCCGACGATCGCCTCCTGTTCTCCGCCGCCTCGGGCGGGGACGGCGCGCCGCGCCAGAGCGTCCTGTTCCTGGCGGACGCCGCGACCGGTTCGCTCCGCCAGCTCACCGCCTTCCCGGAACACGTCGATCTCTTGGAGGGCGGGCGGACGCTCCAGATCCGAAATCCCTTCGGCGCGGTGCGGGTGAGCGTCGGCGGCGGGCTCCCGAAGCCGGTCACCGGGTTCCCTTCCTTCGCCGCGGGCGGCGCCCCGATGGGGGGCAGGGCCGAGTCCATGGCGGCTTCGCCGGACGGGAAGTGGATCCTGTACGTGGAACCGGTGAGCGCGGCCTTCGGCTCCCTCGTGCTCGTGGACGCCGCTACGGGCGCGCGCACGGCCGTGGCCGCGAAGGTGGAGCGCCCGGGCCGAACCTTCCCGGCCAGCTGGAGCCCGGATTCCAAGGTCTTCGTCTACGACCGCATGGGCAAGCTCTACTTCCGTTCCGTGGAGACGTCCGGTCCGCTCACCGTGGATGAGCGCTACCGTTTCGTCGGGGACGGGCGGGCCGCCTCGGTCCGCTGGGGCAGCGCGGGCGATTTCTTTTATATCAACGGATCCATCGTCTACCGCGTGCGGAGCTCCGAGCTTTTCGCCCGCGCCTTGTACGCCGACTTCCTGGAGATCGGCTCGGTGGCGGGCAAGATACCCTACGAGTTCGATCCCAACTTCGATACCTTCTGGGTCGCTCCGGATTCCCGTTCGGTCCTCCTCGCGAAGGGCGGCCGCAATCTCTTCTTCTATCGCCTCGGCGTGGACGACTACGGCGAGGACGGCACCGCCTCCTTGCCCTATCTCATGTTGCCGCGGTCCAGCGGCCTTCCCACGGTGCTATGGTCGCGCGCCGGCCTCGTGACCGTGCTCGTCTCCTATCCGCGCTCGGAGGGTCGGACCGTCAAGGTCTATCGCCTCGGCCTCTCGGGGCCTCCGACCGCCGACGCGCCGCTCGCCTTCCTGGAACTCCCCGCCGCCCCGGGGGCCGAAGCCGCGCTCTCCCCGGACGGCACGCGCGCCCTCGTCTGGGGAAAGGACGGCGCGGCCCTCTACGATTACGTGAATTGGAAGAGCGTGCAGGACCTCGGGAAGCGGGCCGCCTACGCCTGCCTTTGGCTCGGCGACGAGGATTTCGTCGTGGCCGACGAGGCGAGGATCGAGAAGCGGAACGTCGGCGGGGATCGCACCCTCATCTGCCTTTCGGCCTCGGAGGCCCACGGCTATGAGACGAAGGGCGGCCGCATCCTGGCCCGATCCCTCGGCGTCTGGTACGCGAGCGACGGCGGCTCCGCCTGGACGGAGGCTCCGAGCGCGGAAGTCCGCGCGCCCGCGGTTATTTCCGGCCGCTATCGGGCGTACCTGGAAAAACAGGCTTCGGGCCCCTACGAGAATCTGCCCCTGCTGCGGAACATCAAGGACGTCGGGACCGTCTCCCTCATCGTCAAGGGAGCGGCCGCGTACGGGGAAGAATCGAGTTCCGACGCCGATGAGGGCATCGCGCTGGACCGCCTCTTTTCCCACGGGAGACGGCGGGGCATCCGCGAGATTGCCCTCGTCTTCGACCTGGTGGACGACGCCGAGGGCCTTCCGCTCGTGCTCGATACGCTGGAACGGTTCGGCGTCAAGGCGACGTTCTTCCTCAACGGCGAGTTCATCCGTCGGCATCCCGCCGCGGCCAAGGATATCGCCGACGCCGGGCAGGAAGCCGCCTCCATGTTCTTCGCGCCCATCGACCTGTCCGATGCCCGGTATCGCATAGATCGGGAATTCATTCGGAGGGGCCTGGCACGGAACGAGGACGAATACTTCGGGGCGACCGGCGCGGAACTGGCCCTGCTCTGGCATCCGCCGTACTATGCCGCTTCGGCCGACATCATCGCCGCCGCGGCCTCGGTCGGATACCGCACCATCGGCAGGGACGTGGATAGCCTGGACTGGGTCACCCGGGTCGATGCCCGGCGCAGCCCCGGCGCCTACAAGTCTGCCTCCGAACTCGTGGACGCGATCATGGCGGCCAAGAAGAAGGGCTCCATCGTTCCGATCCGACTCGGGGTGCCTGCCGGCGGGAGGGACGACTATCTCTACGGTCGGCTCGACGTGCTCTTGGACGCCTTGATGCGGTCGGGGTACGCCGTTGTTCCCGTCTCCACGCTCGCCGAGCATGCGCGCTAGGGGCGGTCTCGGCGATATAACGAGCACGGTTCGCGTTTCGATCTTTTTTATCCTGGCGACGGTAGTGGCGATGCTGGCGGATGCCCATCCCATCGAACTGTTGCCGGGATCCTTCTTTTCGTTCCGCATGGCGGCGGTGTTAGATATCGCGGCCAGGGTCGGAACGATTCCCGGTATGATCGCGCTGTGCCTCGTGCGGATCACCGTCCCGAATCGGGTCGGGAATATGTTCCCTTTTCTCGTGGGCCTCTTGGAGACGATTTTCGTCGGAGTCCTGAAGCGTCGCCGCCCCCGGATGGCGATCCTTGCGATAGATGCTCTGTTTTGGCCGGTCTGCGGTATCCCCATTTTCGCATTCGGCTATCCCTTCGCCCTCGGCATCAGTCCGGAGACGACTCTCATCACCCTGGGGAAAGTCTGGCTCACCGGACTCATGAATGCCCAAATTGCCGATATCGTGTTCGGTTCTCGGGTGATCGGTACTTTTCTCGGCGCCCGGACCGTTTCGTGCAAGGGATTCGGAGATTTCCTCAAGGATAGGGTGAGCCTTCTCCTGCTTCCGGTTTCCATGCTAGGGCTTATCGGATCGGTATCAGGGATACGATCCGGCGTAGAAGACCGTCTCCTCGCCCGCCTTCGGGACGGAACGGAGCAAATCCGTTTAGTTTCGTCCGTTCCAAGTACCGAGTCCGTTTCCGTCCAGGTCCTCTTGAAGGCCTTGGCGAACTCCTCGCTCGATCCCGTGGGTCGTTACGAATTGATCGAAGGAACGACTCTGCCGCCGGGATCGCTGCCATGGCGGGAGGGGACCTTCGTTTACGCCCCGCTTGCGAGAATGCACCCCACGGACAGCTGGCGGGCATCGACGTATTTCGCCGTAACCGAATATCGGGGTCATCGTTTACGGTACGCCGTCGACTTCGTTCCTTTTTTCAGGAGTATTTTTCGCTTCTATATCGCTTCCCTCGCGCTGACCCTCGGGTTTTACTATGCGGTTTTCGGATTGCTGATTAACGTGGCGCGTTCTCTGGCGCGTAGGACCGGCGCCCTCATCGAGGTCACCGGAAGCCTCCCGGAAAAGATAGAAGCCGGGGAGACGCCCATCTGGCCATCGCCTGATATCCAAGAACTCAAGACCCTGACGGACCAGTTCAAGTCGATTACCCAACGGCTCGCCGACGTAATCGCGCAACTCACCGAAACCCGCGATTCCTTGGAAACGACGGTAAAGGAGCGCACACGGGAGCTGGAGAGCCTGAGCGAAGATATCCGCCGGCTCCTCGCGCGCGTGGAGAGTGAACGGGAAGCGGAGAGAACGAGGGTAGCCCGCGAACTCCACGACGAGTTCGGGCAGGGAATCGCCGGCCTCGGCATGGCGCTCGGCATCCTTGAACGACGTTTGGGCCCACTGGATGAGCGAGGAAGAGAAAAGTTCTCGGATATGAAGCGGGCCATCGCCGATCTGTCTGACGGTATGCGCCGGCTCATAGCGGATTTACGTCCGAGCGTGCTGGATAGGCTCGGGCTTTCCGAGGCCCTCGCCAAGCTCGCCTCGGATGCCGACGGCCGGGAAGCGACGAAAGTCACGTATACTGCTTCCCTGCCGCCGGATTTTTCTCCGACCGAGGAATTAAAGACTGCGGTGTACCGGGTCGCGCAGGAAGCCGTGCGCAACGCCTTGAAATATTCGCGCAGCGCGGAGATCCGCGTAAGCTTCACCTGTTCCGAGGCATTCGGCGTACTCGATGTGTCGGATTTTGGGGTCGGATTCACCATAGATTCGATCAAGAGCGGCGAGGACCGAACAGCCTTCGGCCTCATCGGTATGCGCGAGCGTTGCCGAGCCTTAGGCGGAGAATTCCAACTACATACCTTTCCCGGTTCGGGCACTCGCATCCGAGCCGAATTTCCGTATAGCAAAAGGGAAAAATGATGCGCGTACTCATCGCTGACGACCATCCGTTCATTCGCAAAGGTATCCGCGAAACACTCGCGGACGAACTTGGTATTCAGCAGATCGAAGAGGCCAAGGATGGACTGGAAGCCTTTGACCTACTCACTTCCTCCTCCTTTGACCTCGCGATCATCGATATCTCCATGCCGGGAAAAGGCGGCCTAGACCTCATCAAGGACGTGCTCGCCCTCCGGCCGCAGACGCGCTTCCTGGTCATGAGCGTCCATCCGGAACGTGAATTCGCCGAGCGAGCCTATCGGAACGGCGCTATGGGTTATTTGGATAAATCGAGTCCGCTCGACGAGTTCTTAGGGGCCGTCCGGCGCATACTTTGCGGCAGGAGATACGTGAGCCCGGAATACGCCGAATTGCTCGTTCTCGGCCTCGACGGGGGCAGTGATGACGAAGGACGCCTATCGGACCGCGAATTTACCGTACTCAGGTTTTGCGCCGCGGGCCGGCATCTCGTCGAGATCGGCGAGGAGCTCCACCTCTCGGTCAAGACCGTGAGCACCTACAAGACGCGAGCAATGGAAAAACTCGGCCTCGGTTCCAACGCCGAGCTCGTTGCGTACGCATTCTCTCACGACTGGCTCTTGCCCCCCGCCACGTAAGATTATTCCTACAAAAGAATCGGAACTAGCAGTCTCTCGGCAGATTCCAATTCCTACATCGAAACGCTTCCGCCGGCGCTAGGATCAACCTCGGATCGACTCACCTTTCGTCGGTGAATTCTCCAGAGGAGGCACTATGTCGAAACGCAAGGAAATGAAACTGGCCGTAAAGCTCGCCTTGGGATTCTTCTCCGTCATCGGGATAGCCGCGATAATCGGTATCACGGGCATCGTCAATATTTCACGCGTCAATGAACTGCTCACCAATATGTACAACAAGAATCTTCTGCCCATCACCCAGATATCGGGGGCGAATATTCAAGCCCTTTACCTCAACCGTAACGCGTACCGGCTCATCATTGAGACGGACCGCGACGCTATGGATCAGCTCATCGCGAACGGCAATAAGTATAGGGACGCTTTTAAAGAAAAAATCGACCAGTACCGTACCGGCGTAACCAGCAAGGAAGAGGAAGCCCTCCTTTCCAAGCTCGAGGCCCTCTGGGAAGTCCATCTTTCCAAGGTGAGCGAATTCCGCGAACTCGCCCTGGCTAACAAGAACGAAGAAGCCAACGCGTACATGAAAACGGATCTTCGTCCCGCGTATGAAGCTGCAGACGCCGTCATGAACCAGCTGGTCGCGTTGAATGAAAAAGAAGCTACCGAAGCGAACGCGATGGGGGATTCCGTCGTCTCAACGATAATTGTCATGATGGTGATCCTCCTCGCGATCGGGGCGATCATCGGCGCGGCTTTAGCCGTGTTCATCACCCGTTCCATCACCAAGGCCGTGGGCGGCGAGCCGGGAGAGATCGCGGCGATGGCCGAGCGCATCGCGGCCGGCCATCTGGACATCGCGACCGCGAACGACGCGAAACTCCAGGGCATCAATAAGTCCCTCACCGAGATGGGGAAGCATCTCCGCGACATCGTCGCCACGGTTCAAGCCGCGGTCGGCCAGGTGGCGGCCGGCAGCGAGCAGATCAGCTCCACGGCCCAGCAGATGAGCCAGGGCGCCACCGAACAGGCGGCGAGCGCCGAAGAGGTTTCCGCCTCCGTGGAAGAGATGGCGGCGACGGTCAAGCAGAACACCGACAATTCCCAGGCGACCGAGCAGATCTCCAAGAAAGCCGCGGTAGACGCGGGCGAAGGCGGCGCCGCGGTGACCCAGGCCGTCGCGGCCATGAAGGAGATCGCGGACAAGATCAGCATCATCAACGAGATCGCGAGCCAGACGAACCTCCTGGCCCTCAACGCGGCGATCGAGGCCGCACGCGCCGGGGAAGCGGGTAAGGGCTTCGCCGTGGTCGCCTCCGAAGTGCGGAAGCTGGCCGAGCGTTCACAGAAGGCGGCCGGAGAAATATCGCAGCTTTCGGGCTCCACGGTGGAAAGCGCGGCCAAGGCCGGCGAGATCATCGGACGGATCGTTCCGGACATCAAGAAAACGGCGGACTTGGTGCAGGAAATCACCGCGGCCTCCAAGGAACAGACCGCGGGAACGGACCAGATCGGAAAGGCCATGGTACAGCTCGATACGGTGATCCAGCAGAACGCCTCGGCGAGCGAGGAGATGGCCTCCATGGCGGAGGAACTCTCCAGCCAAGCCGTCCAGCTCACCGAGACCATGTCCTTCTTCAAATTGGGGGGCGATGGAGCGGCGAAGGCGTCGGTCGCGAAGAACCGCAGCGTCAAGGTTGCCCATATCGCCTCCGCCTCCGGCGTTCAGACGCCCGTGCGGGAGCGCACCGCGCTCGCGCTCGCCGAGACCCTCGATTCGAGCGCCGCGGCGTCCAAGGATGACGACTTTGAACAATTCTAAGGGAGGCTGCCATGTCCGAACTGCTTGAGCACCAATTTCTGACCTTGACGTTGGCGGGCGAGCGGTACGCGCTTCCCGTCGGAAGGGTTCGTGAAGTCCTTGAGCCGACCCGGGTAACAAAAATTCCTTGTACGGCTCCGTACTTGAAGGGTATCATCGATATACGCGGGAGCGGGGTTCCGGTCATGGACCTCCGGCTGCGGTTCAACCTTGACGAGACCGTAATCGCAAAGGAGACGGCCATCGTGGTCGTGGAGAACGCGTCCGCGGAATCGGTGAAGATGGTCGGACTGCTGACGGACGCGGTCCACGAGGTCGTGGAACTGGATTCCTCCGAACTGGAGGCCGCGCCGAAGATCGGTTCGGGCCTCTCGGCGGATTACATCGAAGGCATCGGGCGGCAAGACGGATCGTTCGTATTCATCCTGAACCTGGAAAAGATCCTGGAGGATGAAGATTCCGTGCCCGGCGCGGTGACGCAGGGGTAGTTTTCATGCGCGTGCTCGTCGTCGACGACTACTGGCTGACCAGGAAGATGGTCCGTGAGATTCTCACGGAGGATTGCGGGATCGAGGACGTCCGCGAAGCGGTCGACGGCGTCGATGCCATGGAGCAACTGCTCTCGGCCTCCTTCGATCTCGCGGTCGTCGACATCGATATGCCGCGCAAGGACGGTTTCGCGCTCATCGCCGAGACGAGGCAGCTCAAAGGCGAGCAGAAGTTCCTGGTTTTGAGCGCCCTTTCCGATTCGGTCTACGTGGAAAGGGCGCTCGCCCTCGGCGCGCTCGCCTTCGTCGCCAAGGGCGTCGAACCCGACGTGATCGCGACTGCGGTGCGCCGCGCCCTTTCTTTTTAGGATCCGCCCCGCGCCGCGGGAAATGTAAAATAGCTGCGTAGCCTCCACAATTCTCCTTTTCGTCCCTTCATGTACCCTTTATACTTATCCCAACTGCTGCTAAAGCTGAATCATTTGCTATGGTACGTCAGGGGGCGGGATTATGGTAGGTAAAGAGATGCGGTTGGCCGTCAAGCTTACGCTCGGGTTCTTGGCGGTGGTCGCCGTCGCTCTCGTGATCGGCATCACGGGCATCGTCAACGTCCTCCGCATGGACGGACTGCTCAACCGCATCTATACGCGAAACCTCGAGCCCATCACCCAGATCGCGGAAGCGAATTTCAACGCCCTCTACCACGTCAACAACGCGTACCGCTTCGTCATCGTGCTCTCCGACGCGGAGCTGCAGGAGAGAGCGGACGATGCCAAGCGGTACGACGCCGAATTCAAGAAGCGCATCGAGCGGTTCCGTACGGCCATGGTGGATCCCCAGGAGGTCGCCCTCCTGGACGATCTGGAAACGAAATGGGGAGAGTATCTCGCCAAGTACGCCGAATTCGAGCGATTCGCGCTGGCGCACCGCTCCTATGAAGCGAACATGTATCTGTCGGAGACGCTGCGGCCCGCCTACGATACCGCCTCCGCGGCCATGGGCATCCTCGTCGAATACAACAAGAACCTCGCGGAACGGGCGAACCAGAACGGCAACGCCATCGCGGGCGGCATAACCGCCATGATGGTCATCCTGGTCCTCATCGGCGCCTCGGTCGGCGTCTTCCTGGCCTTCTTCATCACCCGATCCATCACGCGCTCGGTCGGCGGCGAACCCGCGGAGATCGCGGCGATGGCGGAACGTTTCTCCGCAGGCTATCTGGAGATCCAGGCCAATCAGGACGGGACTCGACTCCAAGGCATCAACAAGTCCTTGACCGAGATGGGCTATCGCCTGCGCGAGCTCGTGGCCAAGGTCCAGACCGCCGTGACGGAGGTGGCCACCGGCGCGGAGCAGATCAGTTCCGCGGCGCAACGCATGAGCGACGGCGCGGCCGAGCAGGCCGCGAGCGCCGAGGAAGTCTCCGCCTCCGTAGAGGAGCTCGCGGCGACGGTCAAGCAGAATACCGATAATTCCCTCGCGACCGAACAGATCTCGCGCAAGGCTTCCGCGGACGCGGGCGAGGGCGGGAACGCGGTCAGCCAGGCCGTCGGCGCCATGAAGGAGATCGCGAATCGGATCGGCATCATCAACGAGATCGCGCGGCAGACCAACCTCCTGGCCCTCAACGCGGCGATCGAGGCGGCCCGGGCCGGAGAAGCGGGGAAGGGGTTCGCGGTGGTCGCCTCCGAGGTCCGTAAGCTCGCCGAGAGGTCCCAAAAGGCCGCCGAAGAGATCACCCAGCTCTCGAGCTCCACGGTGCTCAGCGCGACCAAGGCGGGGGAGATCATCGGCCGCATCGTGCCCGATATCAAGAAGACGGCCGACCTCGTGCAAGAGATCACCGCCGCGTCCAAGGAACAGACGGCGGGGACCGAACAGATCGGGACCGCGCTCGTGCAGCTGGACTCGGTGATCCAGCAGAACGCGTCGGCGAGCGAAGAGATGGCCTCCATGTCGGAAGAACTTTCCGGCCAGGCCGCGCAGCTTTCCGCGACCATGTCCTTCTTCAAGCTCGGAGGTTCCGCAGGCGCGCAAACGGGAACTTCCCGGCCCGCGGCGCCGCGGAAGGCGGCCGCGCCGCGTCAGGCCGCGAAGACCGAAACGACGAAGATCGTGCCCGGCGCGGGGCGGACGGCGCGGGCGCCGTCTTCCCCTTCGAGCGACGCCGACTTCGAGGAATTCTAGATCTTACCGAAGAGTCTCAGGAAGAAGAGCGCGACGCTATCGAGGGCCCGCTTCCAGATGTTGCCCGGCCGCACCTCGGCGGCGGCCGCGAGCGGGACCCTCCGCAGCTCTCCGAATTGATCGGAGAAGACGAGCTCCGCGAGGACGTCGCCCGCGGCTAGGGGGGCGATGGGGGCGGGGTTCCGGCGGAGTTCCCAGGTGACCGTATCCGCGCGGTCATTCCCCGCGGTGAACTCCAGGGGTTCGGTGGGGACGAGGGCTACCTCGTTCCGCGCGCCCTTCCATACCCGTATCGGATCCAGGTGTTCCACCACCGGCCGAATCGTCCGGAAGTGGGCGAATCCCCAATCCAAGAGGCGTCCTCCGTCCTCCGCGCGAACGCGTCCGCCCTGCGCGGAATTCGCGCCCGGCCCCCCGAGCAGGACCGCGAGGAGCCTCGTTTCGCCTCTCCGGGCGGTGAGCACGATGTTGTAACCCGATTCGGGCGTATACCCCGTCTTGAGGCCGTCCACGCCCTCGACCTCGCCGAGCAGGAGGTTGCGGTTGTTTTGGATGACGGTGCCCGGCTTGTCGCGGAAGGATTCGGGTAGGTTGGAGGACTGCGGATAGGCGAATTCGCGCACCGCATGGAATTCCGAGAGGGTTTCCGGATGGCGGCCGAGATAGATCTTGCAGAAGGCTGCGAAGTCCCGCGCCGTGGTGAGGTTGAACTCCGAATAACCTGAGGGATCGACGAAATGCGTCCTGGCGAGGCCGAGGGCGCGGGCCTCCGCGTTCATCCGCTCGACGAAGGCCGCTACCGAACCGGCCGTATGGATGGCCGCGGCCACGGCGGCGTCGTTGCCGGAGGCCACCGCCATGCCGAGCATGACCTCCCTGAGCGTCACGCGCTGTCCGGGAGCCAGGAACATGAGGCTGGACCCCCAGGGCTGCCGCGCGGCCCAGGTCTCGCGCGGAAGGGCTACGCGGTCGTCCAGGGAGAGGCGACCGGCGGCGACGTCTTCCAGCACCAGGTGCATGGTCATGAGCTTGGTCAGCGAGGCGGGGGGAATGACCGTATCGGCGCTCTTCTCGTAGAGGAGGGCGCCCGTGGTGGCGTCCAAGAGGACGGCCGATCGCGAGGCGACCCCCGGGCCGGCTATCTCGGACTCCCCGCCGAACGCGGCGCGCGCCGGGCCGACCAGCTGCGCGCAGGCGAGGATGAGGACGAGGGAAGGTCGGGACTTCATGCGGGAAGGTTTCCTCTAGAAATCGGCCTGGCCGACGGCCCGCGGGTACGGGATCACGTCCCGGATGTTCGCCATGCCGGTGACGTAGAGAATCAGCCGCTCGAAGCCGAGGCCGAACCCCGCGTGGGGGACCGTGCCGAATCGGCGCAGGTCCAGGTACCACCAATAGTCTTCGGGCTTCAAGCCGAGGTCGGTGAGCCGCTTGGTCAGGACGTCCAGGCGTTCCTCGCGCTCCGACCCGCCGATGATCTCGCCGAGCCGCGGAACGAGGACGTCCATGGCGCGCACCGTCTTCCCGTCCTCGTTGAGCTTCATGTAGAAAGCCTTGATCTCTTTGGGGTAGTCGGTGACGATGACCGGGCCGCCCGCGACCTTCTCGGTCAGGAATTTCTCGTGCTCGCTCTGGAGGTCGCAGCCCCAGAAGGGCTTGAACTCGAACTGGTCCGCGTGCTTCTCGAGCTCCGCGACCGCGTCGGTGTAGGTCATGTGGCTGAACTTGGCCTGCACGACGGAGGCGAGGGTGTCGATGATGCCCGGCTGGATTCGGGAGTCGAAGAATTCGAGGTCCTCGCGGCAGTCGGAGAGGGCGCACGCGAAGAGGTGCTTGAGGAAGTCCTCCGCGAGCCGCATGTTGTCTTCTAGGTGGTTGAAGGCCACTTCCGGCTCGACCATCCAGAACTCGGCGAGGTGCCGCGTGGTGTTGGAATTCTCCGCGCGGAAGGTGGGGCCGAAGGTGTAGACCCGGGAGAGGGCCGTGGCATAGGTTTCGGCCTCCAGCTGGCCGGAGACCGTGAGGTAGCTCCGCTTGCCGAAGAAATCCTTGGAATAATCGACGCTCTTTCCGGACTTCGCGACCGCGTCCAGGTCCAGGGTGGTCACCTGGAACATCGCGCCGGCGCCCTCGGCGTCGCTCGCGGTGATGAGGGGCGTGTGGAGGTACTGGAAACCGCGGTGCTGGAAGAACTCGTGGATGGAGAAGGCCAAGCGGCTCCGCACGCGGGCGACCGCGCCGAAGGTATTGGTGCGGGCGCGGAGGTGGCCGACCTCGCGGAGGAATTCGAACGAGTGCCGCTTCTTCTGGAGCGGGTACGTATCGACCGGGGCGTCCCCGATGACCGCCACCGTGGTCGCGGCGATTTCGGAGGCCTGGCCCGCCGCGGGAGAGGGCACGAGGGTGCCCTCGGCCTCCACGGAAGCCCCGGTGACCGCCGCGGCGAGGGCCGCTTCGGTGGCGCCGTCAAGGCCCTTGGACCGGTCGAAGGCGAGCTGGAGGCTCCGGAAACAGGAACCGTCGTTCAGCTCGAGGAAGACGAGGTTTTTCGAATCGCGCTTGGTCCGGACCCAGCCGCGGACGACGATCTTTCTACCGTCGGCGGGAAGGGCGAGGATGTCCTTGATGAGGATCGTATCCATGATTCGCTCAGTATAGCCGCTTTCCTCACCGCGCGTCAAAGGTGGCCGTCGGAGGGGTATTGCATAAGTATTCGTAATATGCGCATAATCGTCGCATATTTATGCATGGAGGGTGTATGGCCGAGAAGGACTATATCGGCAGGACCATGGCGAACAACGCCATCGAACCGGATCTCTACGCCAAGTACAACGTAAAGCGCGGACTCCGTAACGCCGACGGCACCGGCGTCCTCGTAGGCCTCACGCGCGTCGGCGACGTCCATGGGTATATCATAGATGAAGGCGAACGCGTCGCCGTGCCCGGCAAACTCTACTACCGCGGCATCGACGTGGAAGAGCTCGTAGCCGCGGCCGCGGCCGAGAAACGATACGGCTATGAGGAGTCGGTGTATCTCCTCATGTTCGGCGAACTGCCGAGCAAGGAAGACCTCGCGAGTTTCTGCGATATGCTCGGGGAGAAGCGCATCCTCCCGGACAATTTCGCCGAAGACACCATCATGAAGGTCCCCTCTCCGGACATCATGAACAAGCTTGCCCGGTCGGTGCTCACCTGTTACGCCTACGACCCGAAGCCGGAAGACCTCTCGCCGGAGAACGTCCTGCGCCAGTGCGTGGAACTCATCGCGCGGTTTCCGACCATGGCCGCCTACGCCTATATGGCCAAGAAGCACTATTACGACCATCAGAGCCTGTTCATCCATACGCCCACGCCGTCCTGCTCCACGGCGGAGACCCTGCTGTCCCTCATCCGGCCCGACCGTCAGTTCACGCGGCTGGAGGCGGAAATCCTCGATCTCGCGCTCGTGCTCCATGCCGAGCACGGCGGCGGCAACAACTCCACCTTCGCCGTGCACCTCGTATCCTCCGCGGACACGGACACCTATTCGGCCATCGCCGCGGGCGTGGGCTCCCTCAAGGGCTTCAAGCACGGCGGCGCCAACATCAAGGTCATGGGCATGATGGAGGACGTCAAGGCCGGCGTGAAGAACTGGGCCGACGAAGGCCAGATCGCCGACTACCTCGTCAAGATCCTCAAGGGCGAGGCCTACGACCGATCCGGCCTCATCTACGGCCAGGGACACGCCGTCTATACCATCTCCGATCCGCGCGCGACGCTCCTCCGCGACAAGGCCGCCGAACTGGCCCAGGAGAAGGGCCTCATGGAGGAGTTCGGCCTGTACCGCAGCATCGAGAAGCTCGTACCCGAAGTCTTCAAGAAGGTGAAGGGTTCGGACAAGGCGATCTGCACGAACGTGGATTTCTATTCAGGGTTCGTGTACCGGATGCTCGGCATACCCGGGGAGCTCTATACGCCCATCTTCGCGATCAGCCGCGTGGCCGGCTGGTGCGCCCACCGCATGGAAGAGATCATCTCGGGCGGCCGCATCATTCGCCCCGCCTACAAGTGCGTGCAGTCCCGTCTTCCCTACGAGCCCATGAGCGACCGAACGTAAAAAAAAGACCGTCCGGTTTCCCGGACGGTCCGCCTCCTTTGTCTCGCGGCGAAAACTCCGCGTAGCGGGGCGCGCGTCTTGAGCGCGCCGCGCCGCGGCGGGGGCCGCGATTCCCCCCTTCAACGTTTCGCTTACGGGATGCCTATTCTTCCGTCTCCTGCACCCTGAACGCCTGCGCGGCCTTGATGATCTCGTCGGCGATCTTACCGGTGATCGGAGCGTAGTGGTCGAACTCCACGCTGAAGGAACCGGTGCCGCTCGTCATGGACCTGAGGTCGATGGAATAGCGCAGGAGTTCCGCCTGCGGCGCCTGCGCCTTGATTTCCTCGATGCCGCCGCCGACGGATTGCTGGCCCTGGATCCGGCCACGCTTCCCGGAGAGGTCGGACATGACGTCGCCGAGGTACTTGTCCTCCACGAAGACGGTGAGGTTCATGATGGGTTCGAGGAGCGAGGGAGCCGCGTTCTTCATGGCTTCCCGGAACGCGTTCCGCGCGGCGAGCTTGAACGCGAGTTCCGAAGAATCCACCGGGTGTTCCTTACCGTCGGTGATCTTCACCTCCACGTCCACGACCGGGTAGCCCGCGAGCACGCCCGCGGCCATGCCCTCGAGGACGCCCTTTTCCACGCCGGGAATGTAACCCTTGGAAATGGCGCCGCCGAAGACCGCGTTCACGAACTTATACTTTTCGCCGCGGGGCAGGGGCGCGATCTCGAGCGCGACCTTGGCGTACTGGCCGTGGCCGCCGGTCTGCTTCTTGTGCGTGTATTCCGCCGGGGCCTTCTTGCCGATGGTCTCGCGGTAGGCGACGCGCGGCACGTGGGTCTGCACCTCGATTTTCTGGTTCGCCTTGATCTTGTCCAGGATGATGTTGACGTGGAGTTCGCCCATCCCGGAGATGACGGTTTCCTTGGTCTCGGCGTTGAAGGCGTAGCGGAAGGTGCGGTCCTCTTCCGTGGCGCGGAGCAGGGCCTCGCCGAGCTTGTCCTCGTCCTTCTTCTGCACGGCGCTCACGGAGACGGCGTGGACCGGCTCCGGCAGCCGCAGGGGCACGAAGGAGAGCGGTTCGCCGGCCGAGAGCGTATCGTTCGTCTTGACGGAGGCGACCTTGGAGATGACGCCCACGTCGCCGGCGTACAGTTCGCGCACCTCTTCCAGTTTCTTGCCCTGGCAGATATAGATCTTACCGACCTTCTCTTTCTTGTTCTCCGTGACGTTGAAAATTTCCGCGTCGCTCGTGAGCTTGCCTCTGACCACCTTGAGCCAGGAAAGCTTGCCGGAGAATTGGTCGAAGGCGGTCTTTACGACGAAGGCCGCGAAGGGCTTGTCGGGATCGATGGGGACGGCCGTTTCGGTCCCGTCCGCGGCCCGGCTCCGCTCCTCGGCGGATCGGGGACTCGGTCCGATGTCGGAAATGAAATCCAGGAAGGGGACGAGTCCGGAGTTTTTGACGGGAATGCCGCAGAAGGCGGGAACGAACTTGTGTTCGGCCAGGGCTTCGATGAGGCCCGTGTGCATCTCCGCGGCGTCGAGGCTGCCCTTATTGACGTAGTGCTCCATGAGCTCGTCGTCGCCTTCCGCCGCCGCCTCGATGAGGCGCTCGCGCGCCTCGCTGACCGCGTCCGCGTATTCGGCGGGGATCGGACCCTCTTTCTCCAGGCCGTCCGGCTGGACGAAATACGCCTTTTCGTTGAGGACGTCGATCACGCCCTTGAACGCGGCCCCGGCTCCCATGGGCAGGGTGAACGGCACGGGTTCGACCTTGAATTTTTCCTTGATGTCGGCGAGCGCGGTGTCGAAGCTCGCCCGCTCGTCGTCGAGCTTGCTGACGTAAATGCCCCGCGGCTTGCTGCGCTGCTCGAGCGCGCGCCAGAGCTTGACCGTCTCTATCTGGACGCCGGCGCGGCCGTCGACCAACACGAGCGCGAATTCCGCGGACCGGATGGCCAGGATGAGGTCCCCGACGAAGTCGGAAGATCCCGGCGCGTCCAAGAAATTGATCTTCTCGCCTTTCCAATCCACATGGGCGAGAGCCGCATAAATCGATATCTTGCGATCGATCTCTTCGGGGCTCGAGTCCCCGACCGTCTTGCCGGATTCGATCGTTTCGGGTTTTGAAATCGCTCCGCCGGCAAAAAGAAGACGCTCTAGGAGCGTCGTTTTCCCGGTTCCGCCGTGCCCCGCTAACGATACGTTCTTGATGAGATCCGTGGTGTAGCTCATGGTGGCTTCTCCTTGGGGAGTATGTCGTCCATGATGAGGCCGGCGGAAAGGATTGTCAAGAAAATTGTCCGCGCGTATAGTTGAGGAATGGACGAACGTAGACGAGACATAGCCGACCTGCAGAAGCGTATGGAGACCTACGTCCGTTCGCTCGACGCGGCGAAGGAGGCGTTGGGAACCGCCGCGCTGTCCGACGCGCGCGCGGAGAGCGTCCTTGCCGATGCGGTGAACGAAGCCGCGCGCCTCGCCCGCGATATCGCGGAGGCGCGGACCGAGGCGCAGGCGGTCGCCCGCGATATGGAGCGCTTCCAAGAGGCGCGGCTCGCCGAACGCGGCGGCAAGAAGGAACTGGACGCCCTGCGCCGGTCTCTCGTCGAATCCCAGACCCGCCTCGGCGAGGCGGCCCTCGCTTCGGCGGAAGCCCCCGCCGGCTTCGAGCCGTTCCGCCTCCGCATCGACGCGGTCGCCGGCCGCATCGAGGATCTGGAAGCGCGCATCGCCGAGCTGGAAAACTCGACCGGGGAGGGCGGCCTCATCGCCCACTTGGGGCGGAGCGCGCGGACCGTGTTCCTGCGTTCTTCCCAGACGTCGCGGCGCGCGGAGGGCCAGCGGATCCTCGCGGAGGCGGGCGCCGCCATCAGGGGCGAGGCGCTCGCTTCGGAGGACGAGGCGGTCCGCGCGGCGAGCGAGGCGCTGACGGCGCAGGGCGAGGCGATCGCCCGCGCGGAGGCGGCGTTGGCCGCCGTGAGGACCGAACTGAAGGAATTGACCGATCGGCTCCAGTCCGTCGCGGGCAGCCCCCGCCGCGCCGTCCAGCGCCTGGAAAAGGCCGCGGAAGAGGGGGAGGGGAGCCTCGCCCGGCTCCGCAGGGACGTGGGCGAGCGGCTCCTCGCGGCCGCGGGCGAAGCGTCTTCCGCCCCCCACGCGAAGGACCCGTTCGTCGCCTTCGCCGCGGCGTTCCTCTCCGAGGGCGCCGTCGCCGCCCACCGTTCCGCTGCCCGTTCCGCGGCCGCCTCCATCGCCTCCGCGGAGAAACAAATCCGCAAACTCGAAGCATCCATACGGATCGACGCCCTCTACGCGGAGGTCGCGCGGCTCCGATCCGCGGTCGCGGACCATGAGCGGCGCATCGCCGCGAGCAAGCGGGCCGTGGAGGATATGGGCCAGCGCATTTCCGACGCCGAACGGGAAATCGCCGGCCTGGAGGCCGCGCGCGGCGAGGGCTAACCTCCCCACGGTTCACGAAGAGGGTCGCTTCGTGCTATCATTGCCGCATGGCATCCAAAAGATCGGCCGCGGCTGTCTACGACGAATCCAAGATCAAAACCCTCTCTTCCCTCGAACACATCCGCCTCAGGACCGGCATGTATATCGGCCGGCTCGGCGACGGCTCCAATCCCGACGACGGTATCTACATACTGCTCAAAGAAGTCGTCGATAACGGCATCGACGAATTCATCATGGGAAACGGCGCCAAGATCGAGATCGAGGTCGCGGAAGGAACCGTGAAGGTGCGCGACTACGGCCGCGGCATCCCCCTCGGCAAGCTCGTCGAGTGCGTCTCCATCATCAATACCGGCGCGAAGTACAACGACGACGTCTTCCAGTTCTCGGTCGGCCTCAACGGCGTCGGCACGAAGGCCGTCAACGCCCTCTCCTCCCATTTCCGCGTGGTGGCGGTCCGCTCGGGCGAATTCGCGGAAGCCGTCTTCGAGCGCGGAAAACTCGTGAGCGAACGGAAGGGCAAGACCAAGCAGGTCGGCAAGGCGACGGCCAAAGACGGCACGTACGTGGAGTTCACCCCCGACCGGGAAATATTCGGGGACTACCGCTTCAATCCGGAGTTCATCGAGCGCAGGGTCTGGAACTACGCCTACCTCAACGCGGGGCTCACCCTCCGCTTCAACGGCCAAGACTACAAGTCGGAGAACGGCCTCCTCGACCTGCTCAAGGACGAAGCCGGCGAGGCCACCATCTATCCGATCGGCTATTACAAGGGCGAGCGGATCGAGTTCTCCTTCACCCACACGAACGACTACGGCGAGGAGTATTTCTCCTTCGTGAACGGCCAGTTCACCTCCGACGGCGGCACCCACCTCTCCGCCTTCAAGGAGGGCTTCCTCAAAGGCATCCAGGCCTTCTACAAGAAGGACTACAAGAGCGAGGACGTGCGCGAAGGGACGGCGGCCGCGGTGGCCGTCAAGCTCAAGAACCCCGTCTTCGAGAGCCAGACGAAGAACAAGCTCGGCAACGCCGACATCCGCGCCTGGGTCCTCCAGGAGGTGAAGGCCGCCGTGGAGGATTGGCTCCACAAGAATACCGAAGCCGCCAATCTGCTCGAGCAGAAGATCGAGGCGAACGAGAAGCTCCGCACCGAGCTCAACGTCGTCAAGAAGGAAGCCCGGGAGGCGGCGAAGAAGATCGCCCTCAAGATACCCAAGCTCAAGGACTGCAAGTACCACCTGGACGACGGGGAGAAGGGCGCCGATTCCATGATCTTCATGACCGAGGGCGACTCGGCCGCGGGTTCCATGGTGAGTTCCCGCGACGTGATGACCCAGGCCATCTTCTCCATGCGCGGCAAGGTGGAGAACATGCAGGGCAAGAAGCGGACCGCCATCTACAAGAACGAGGAACTCTACAACATGATGATGGCCCTCGGGATAGAGAACGACGTCTCGGGGCTCCGCTACGGCAAGATCGTCATCGCCACCGACGCCGACTTCGACGGCTTCCATATCCGGAACCTCCTCCTCACCTTCTTCCTGTCCTTCTTCGAGGAGCTCGTGACCGGCGGCAGGGTCTTCATCCTGGAGACGCCGCTGTTCCGCGTGCGGACCAAGAAGGAAACGGTCTATTGCTATTCGGAGAAGGAGCGGGACGAGGCGGTGAAGAAGCTCGGGAGCCAGAGCGAGGTGACGCGCTTCAAGGGCCTCGGCGAGATCAACCCCAAGGAATTCGGCCAGTTCATCGGACCGGATATGCGCCTCGTGCCGGTGACGATCAACCAGCTCAAGGCCGTGCCGCAGGTGCTCGAGTTCTACATGGGTAAGAACACCCCCGAACGCCGCGAGTACATCATGAAGAACCTCGTCGCCGACGTGAACTGAAGGACCGTGCCATGGCTTACGTAAAAACGCTCTTCGACCGCAACTTCCTGGAATACGCGTCCTACGTCATCAAGGACCGGGCCATCCCGGACCTGGAGGACGGCCTCAAGCCGGTCCAGCGGCGCATCCTCCACACCCTCTTCGAGATGGACGACGGGAAATTCCACAAGGTGGCGAACGTCGTCGGCGCCTGCATGAAGTACCACCCGCACGGCGACGCGTCCATCGGCTCGGCCCTCGTGGTCCTCGCGAACAAGGACCTCTTCATCGAGCGGCAGGGGAACTTCGGCAATATCTTCACCGGCGACGAAGCCTCCGCGACCCGATACATCGAGTGCCGCGCCACGAGCCTCGCGAAGGACCTCTTCTACAATCCCAAGCTCACGCCCTACGTCGATTCCTACGACGGGCGCAACAAGGAACCGGTCGTCTTCCCCGCGAAGATCCCGGTGGTCCTGGCCATCGGCGCCGAGGGCATCGCGGTCGGCATGTCCACCAAGATCCTCCCGCACAACATCCTGGAAATCCTTGAAGCCGAGAAGGCGTGCCTCGCGGGCAAGAAGTTCCAGCTCTACCCGGACTTCCCGACCGCCGGCCTCGTGGACGTTTCCGATTACCGGGACGGGAACGGCAAGGTCCTCGTTCGGGCGAAGCTCGACGTGTCGGACCCCAAGCGCATCGTCATCCGGGAACTGCCCTTCGGCTCCACCACCGAGAGCCTCATCGAGAGCGTGGAGACCGCGGCCAAGGCCGGGCGGGTCAAGATCCAGTCCATCAGCGACTTCACGACCGAGAACGTCGAGATAGAGATCAAGCTCGCCCGCGGCGTGTATTCCGAGGAGACGGTGGACGCGCTCTTCGCCTTCACCGAGTGCGAACAGTCCATCTCCGTCAACCTCCTCGTGATCAAGGACGGGCTGCCCGTGGTCATGACCGTGACCGAGGTCATCCAGCACCACGCGAAGCAGCTCGTATCCATCCTCACCAAGGAACTGGAGCTCGAGCGGGCGGAACTCAAGGACAAGATACACCAGCGGACCCTCGAACGCATCTTCATCGAGGAGCGGATCTACAAGAAGATCGAGGAGATGAAGACCGCGGAGACGGTCATCGCCGCGGTGCTCGCGGGCTTCAAGCCCTTCGCCGCCGAGATCGGTCCGCGCGGCGTGTCCGAGGAGGACGTGGAGCGGCTGCTCAAGATCCCGATCCGGCGCATCTCGCTCTACGACATCAACAAGGCCCGGGCCGAGATGAAGGAGATGGAAGCCCGCCTCAAGGAGATCGCCCTCCACCTCAAGGACATCGTGGCGTACGCGACCGCCTTCCTGGACGGCGTCATCGCCAAGATCAAGGCGAACGAGGAACTCGGCCGCGGCGCCCGGCGAACCAAGGTGGGCCGCTTCGAAAAGGTGGAAGTAAAGGAAGTGGCGAAGAAGGACCTGGAGCTGCGCTATGACTCCGCCACCGGTTACCTGGGAACCGCGATCGCGGGAGGAGAAGTCGTCGCCGAGGTCTCGTCCTTCGACCGCGTCCTCGTGATCAGGAAAAACGGTACCTACATCGTCATGGACGCGCCGGACAAGGCCTTCGTGGACGTGGGCGCCTGGTGGATCGGCGTGGCGGACAAGGACGCGCTCGCGTCGGTGGTCTTCACCGTCCTCTACAAGGATACGGAGACGGGCTACCCGCTCATCAAGCGTTGCAGCGTGGAAGGCTGGATCATGAACAAGGAATATTCGCTCGTGCCGGAAGGCGGCGAGCTCCTCCACATCGACGGCCGGGACAAGTTCAACTTCACCGTGCACTACAAGCCGAAGCCGCGCCTCAAGGTGACCAAGGAGGTCTTCAAGGCCCAGGATTTCCTCGTGAAGGGGCTCAAGGCCGGCGGCGTGCGCCTGGCGAACAAGGAAATGTCCAAGATCGAGGTGAAGTGAGGCGCGCGAGGACGCGGCCCCGCGCGGAAGCCGCGTTCGGGGGCGCTTCCCCGGCGGATCTTCCGGAGATCAGGTCTTTGGAGGAATAGGCTTTCGCCGCCGGGGCGGGGAACCCCGAAGGGTGGGGCTCAAGCGAAAAACGGCCGACGGCATCGTCGCCGTCGGCCTTGGGCCCTGCGGAGCTCGGGCGTTCACGCGACCGAGGTGGCCGCTTCCTTCATTTCGTAAATGTAGCCGGTCTTGAGGCAGGTTTCGAAGAGCGCCTTCGGCATCGACTGCTCCACGACCTTCTCCCAACCATCCTTGACCCGGACGACGCGCACCTGATAGCCCGAATCGGACTCCCTGAGCACGTCGAGGAATTCCACGCGGCCGGGTTCGCACTTAACGCAGTAACGCTTCATGGTTTCCTCCCATGCCCCGATTATCGGCCGCGGGAGGGGACTCATTTACCGAAACTTGCGGCTCCCCGGCTCGGCGGTGGTATACTGGCGCTATGGAAACCGCACTGAGCCGCGTCCGCATAGTGCGCGCCGACATCACGAAACTCGCGGTGGACGCGATCGTGAACGCGGCCAATTCCGGCCTCCTCGGCGGCGGCGGCGTGGACGGCGCCATACATCGCGCGGCGGGCAGCGTCCTGGCCGAAGAGTGCCGCGCGATCCGGGAACGGGAAGGCGGCTGCCCCACGGGAAGCGCCGTCATGACGGGAGGGGGCATGCTGCCCTGCAAGAAGGTGATCCACGCCGTCGGGCCCATCTGGCGCGGCGGCGGGGAAGGGGAGGCGCAGCTCCTCGCCTCCTGCTACCGGAAGAGCCTGGAACTGGCCGTGCACGCGGGGCTCGCCACCGTCGCCTTCCCGAACATCTCCACGGGCGTGTACGGCTACCCCAAGGAGAAGGCGGCCCCGATCGCGTTTTCCGCGGTCCTCGATTCTCTATCCCACGCGCCTTCCATCGCCGAAGTCCTCTTCGTCTGCTTCGACGAGGAGAACTACCGGCTCTATCGCGGCGAGTACGGCCGGATCAGGGACGCTCCCGCGGACTAGGCGCGCGCCTTGACGGCGTGCCCGCCGAGGTAGGCGGCCTTCAGGTTCTCGTCGCCGGCGAGGTCGGCGGCCTTCCCGGCCATGACGACGGAGCCGAGCTCGAGGATGAGCGCGCGGTCCGCCACCGCCAAGGCCTGGCGGGCGTTCTGTTCCACGAGGAGGATGGAGAGGCCCTCCTCCTTCCGGATCGCCGCGATCGTCTTGAATATCTCCTTCATGACGATGGGCGCGAGGCCCAGGGAGGGCTCGTCCAGGAGGAGCAGTTTCGGCTTGGCCACGAGCGCCCGCGCTATGGCGAGCATCTGCTGTTCGCCGCCGGAGAGCGTACCCGCGAGCTGTTTCCTGCGTTCCTTGAGGATGGGAAACAGCGCGAAGCAGTATGCGCGCGTCTTCTCGTATTCCGCGCCCGCGCTCCGGTCGCGGAGGGCGTGGACGCCCAGCCGGAGATTCTCTTCCACGGAAAGCGTGGCGAAGACGCGCCGGCCCTCCGGCACGTGGGCGATGCCGAGCCGCACGAGGTTGTGGGCCGGCACGGAGAGAAGGTCCGTCCCCGCGTATTCGATGGAGCCCGATTCCGCCTTCTCGATGCCGGAGATCGTCTTGAGCAGGGTCGATTTTCCCGCCCCGTTGGCGCCGAGGACCGCGACGATCTCGCCTTCCGCGAGGTCGAGGTCGATGGACTTGAGCGCCTGCACGGCGCCGTAGCGCACCGACAGCGAACGGATTTTCAGGGCGCCGCTCATTCGTTGCCTCCGAGATACGCTTCCACCACGGCGGGATGTTCGTAGATGACCGCGGGCGGGCCGGAGGCGATGAGCTCGCCCTCGGCGAGCACGACGACCTCGTCGGAGATGCCCATGACGACGTTCATGTCGTGCTCGATGAGGAGGAGGGTGACGCCCTCGTCGCGGATGGACCTGAGCAGGACCATGAGTTCGGCCGATTCGCGGTCGTTGAGGCCCGAGCTCGGTTCGTCCAGCACGAGGAGCTCCGGCTCCGTCGCGAGGGCGCGGGCGATCTCCAAGAGCCGCTGCTTGCCGTACGGCAGGTTCTTGGCCAGCTCGTCCCGGCTTTCCCAGAGGCCCATCTGGCGCAATCGCCAGGAGGCGATCTCCAGGATGCGCGCCTCCTCCCTGCGCTGGGAGGGGAGCCGGAGAACGGCCGGCCAGACGCCCTTGGACGCGTGCACGTGGGGGCCGCACATGACGTTCTCCAAACAGGAGAGGGAGGGGAAAAGCCGGATATTCTGGAAGGTCCGCGCGATGCCCGCGCGCACGATCGCGTGGGTCTTCTTGCCCGTGATGTCCTTTCCGGCGAAGACGATCTTGCCTTCCGCGGGCTTGTAGATGCCGGAGATCACGTTGAAGAGGCTCGTCTTGCCCGCCCCGTTCGGTCCGATGAGGGCGGTGATGGAACCGGTCTTCACCGTCAGGCTCACCTTTTCCAGGGCGGAGAGTCCGCCGAAACGGAGGGAGAGGGCCTCCACGCGGAGGAGGTCCCCGCCGTCGCCGGATTTTCCGACCCGCGCTTCGGCGGTTCCCGCGCTCGCGTCGATCCCGGCCGCCTTCGCCTCGGCCCGGAGCTTGCCCCGCGGCCGTTTGAGGCTCTTCGGCTTCTCCCCGCTCTCGAGCCGCGCGAGGAGGTCGGCGGAGAGCTTGATGCCGAGACCTTTGAGGCCGAGGCCGGACCGCTTGCGGGGGAGGAGGCCCTCGGGCTTGAAGATCATCATGGCGGCCAGCGCCGCTCCGAAGAGGAGCATGCGGTACTGGGCGGCGTCGCGGAAGATTTCGGGGAAGATGACGACGGCGGCCGCGCCGAGCACGGTGCCGGGTATGGAGCCGAGGCCGCCGAGGAGGACGATGCAGAAGAGGAGGGTGGACTCCATGAAGGTGAAGCCCGTGGGGGCGATCACCTGGAATTTTGCGGCGTAGAGGTTGCCGGCGACGCCCGCGAGGCCCGCGCCGAGCACGAAGGCGAGGCGCTTGGAGGAACGGACGTCCACGCCCATGGCCCCCGCGGCGATCTCGTCCTCGCGGATGTAGTTCCAGGCCCGGCCCTGGCGGGACGTCTGGAGGCGCGTGAGGCCGATCATCGTGAACGCCAGGACGAGCCAGATGCCGTAGTAGGAAGCCATGGAGGAATCGAAGCGGAGGGGGCCGATGGCGGCGGAGTCTATCCCCGTGATGCCGTTGGCGCCGCGGGTGAAGCCGCCCGGATCGCGCTCGGCCACGAGGCGGACGATCTCGCCGATGCCGATGGTCACGATGCAGAGGTAGTCGCCCTTGAGGTGGATGACCGGGCTCGTCACGAGCCAGGCGAAGGCCGCGGCGGCCAGGGCGGAAACGGGCAGGAGGATGAGCACCGGCACGTCGAGCCGGGTGTTGAGGATGGCCGTGGCGTAGGCGCCGATGGCGTAGAAGGCCGTGTGGCCCAGGTCGAAGAGGCCCACCTCGCCGAGCACGATGTTGAGCGAGAGGCCGAGCATCACGTAGATGCCGACGAGGAAACCGACGTCGATCCAATAGTCGTTGATCGCCGGGAACAGGGGAAAGGCTACGACGAGCAGCAGGGGCGCGAGCGCTTTGATCAGCTTCAGTTTCATTTCAAACCTTGTCGGCACGACGCTCGCCGAGGAGTCCCGTGGGCCTGAATACGAGGACGACGATGAGGACCAGGGTGACGAACACGTCGCTCCAGGAATCGGAGACGTAGTAGGAGAACATATTTTCAAGGACGCCGAGGAGGAGTCCTCCGATCATGGCTCCGGGTATGTTGCCGATGCCGCCCATGATGGTGGCGGTGAAGGCCTTGAGCGCGTACACCCAGCCCATCGTGAAGGAGATGCGGCCGTAATGGGCGCCCACCATCACCCCCGCGATGCCGCCGAGGCCGGGGCCGATGATGAAGATGAAGCGGACCACGGTGCGGTAGTTGATGCCGAGGAGCGTGGCCGTCTCGCGGTCCTGGGCCGCGGCGCGGATGGCGATGCCGAAACTCGTCTTCTCGATGACGAACCAGACCGCGGCCATGAGCACGAGGGAGAGGACGAGGATGAAGATCTGGAGCGAGGTGATGCGGAAATCGCCCGCGCTCAGGGCGCCCTGGGGCACGAGGGCGGCGGGGAAGGACTGGTAGCGCGGGCCCCAGCCCACCATGACGGCGTTCTGGATGACGATGGAGATGCCGAGGGCGGAGACCACGAGCGGCAGTCGCCCCGCGCGGTAGACCGGCCGGTACGCGAGGTTCTCCACGGCCAACCCCGCGACGGCGACGCCGACGCCGGAGACGACGAGGGCGAGCGCGATGCCCGCCCACGGACCGCCCCAGGCGGTGAGCGCGCTCGCCGATCCGATGAGGCAGGAATAGCCCAGGTAGGCCCCCAGGGTGAAGAGGTCTCCGTGCGCGAAGTTGATGAGCTTCATGACGCCGAAGACCATCGAGTACCCGAGGGCCACGAGGGCGTAGAACGAGCCGATGGTGAGTCCGTTCAGGAGCTGCGCTAGGAAAGTAAACATCGATACGGACTCCTCGTAGTTTTCGGGCCCCGGTAGGTCCCGAAAACTACGTCGCAAATCCTTCGGATTTGCGGCCTTGTTTAGTAGGCTGCGAAAAACTGAAGCTTTTCGCAGCTCCTTCGGTCCCCTTACTGCAACGCGTAGGGGGAAAGTTCTCCCGCGGCGTCGTAGGCGTACAGCTGGTAGGGCACGTTCTTGCGGTCGCCGCGCTCGTCGAACATGAGCTCGCCGGTGATGCCCTTCACGCCAGAGAGGCTCCGCATGGCGGCGACCACCTTGGCGGTGTCGCTGTCGGTGCCCGCGGCCGCGACGGCGGCGGCGAGGGCGTTCACGCCGTCCGCGGCGTAGACCGCCCAGATGGAGCCGGGGAGCTCGCCGTAGGCCTTCTTGTACGCGTCCAGGAACTCCGACGCCTCGGGGGTGGAGAGGAACTGGGGCATGGGCTCGTTGAGCATGAGGGAACCGGCGACGGCCTCGTTACCCGCGATCTTGACGAACTCGGGGTTCGGGACCGCGTTGGAGCCGACGAAGCGGCAGTTGAGCCCCGCCTGGCGGGCCTGCTTGATGAGGAGGCCCGCCTCGCTGTAGTAAGAGGTATAGAACCAGAGATCGGGGGAGAGGGTCTTGAGCTTCTGGACGGCCGCGGTGTAGTCGGTCTCGCCGGGGGTGATGGCGTCGTAGTAGACGAGTTCGGCCTTACCCGCGGAGAGGAGGGGTTCGAGGAATTTCTTCGCGTCCTCGGCCACGCCTTTGCCGTAGTCGGAGTTGTCGTGCATGATCGCCACGCGCTTGGCGCCGAGCTTCTCCACGACGGTGGCGAAGAACGCCGACTGGGTGTCGTCGCGGCCGCAGGTGCGGAAGAAGGAGGGGCGCTGCTTCTCCATGGTGAGGCGGACGGCCGTACAGCCGTAGCCGACGGAGACCACGCCCTTGGCGTCGTAGAGGTCGGCGGCGGGAATCGTGATGCCCGAGCCGTAGGATCCGACGACGAGCTTCACGCCCTTGGAGATGAGCTTCTGGGCGGCGAGGGCAGAGTCTTTAGGCGTGCCCATGTCGTCGGCGAGCTCGATCTTGATCTGCTTCCCGGCGATCCCTCCCTTCGCGTTGATGAGGGCTGCGGCGGTCTCGGCGCATTGGCGCGCCCACTGGCCTTCGGCGGCGTACTGTCCGGAAACGGGGGCCTGCAGGCCGATGGTCAGGACGTTGGATTCCGCCTTCTTGCCGCAGGCGGCGAGAAGGAACGCAAGGGCAACGGCGGAGAGGGAAAAGAGGACGGTGGTTCTCTTCACGGTTTGACTCCTTTCCGAAAGGTTGTAACCCGAAAATGCGCTCGGTGGAAAGAGGCTTGACGCTTCTTGGTGGCCGGATACTATGGGCCCGAGGAGCGGAACGACTCAAGATGGCTTCAGACGCGCACGCGCACCCCTTCGATTTGGCCCGCAGGGACGGCTCCGCGGAGACGGAACGGCGAGAGCTCGGCGTCGCGTGCGCCGCGAGCGCTTGGCACGAGGAAGAATTCCTCTTCAACGAGGGCCTCGCCGCCGACGCCGAGCGGGACGGCGGACCGGAAGTGGTCCTCTGCTTCGGCGTCCACCCGCAGCTTCCCTCCGCGGCCGGGGAGCCGGAAGGAAGGGCGGCCGCTTCCCTCGCGTTCCTGCGTCGCCTCGTCGCCGAGAAACGCATCCGCGCCGTCGGGGAGGCGGGCTTCGACTTATTCGCGGGGGGCGGGACCTCGTTCAGGGAAACGGAGGAGGAGCAGGAAGCGCTGTTCCGCGCCCAGCTGGAGCTCGCGCGGGACGCGAGCCTCCCGATGGTCCTCCACCTACGGCGCGCGATGCACAAGGCTTTCGCGTACCGCCGCGAGCTCCGCGGACTCCCCGCGGTCGTGTTCCACTCCTATTCCGGCACCCTGGCCGAGGCCGGCGCTCTGCTCAAGAACGGCGTCAACGCATTTTTCTCCTTCGGCACCGTGCTGCTGCTCAACCACAAGCGGGCCATGGAGGCGTGCGCGCTCCTGAGCGCGGATCGTCTCCTCTTTGAGACGGACGCGCCCTACCAGCCGCTCCGCGGCAGGGACCGCTCCTCGTGGCGCGATCTCCGGGACGTCATCGCGGCCGCGGCCCGTCTTCGGGAAGCGGCGGGCTCGGGAGCGGCGGATCCGCGCGGCCTGGAGGAGATCGGCGACCGCAATTTCAGGAGGGCGTATGGCGAGCGGTTTTAGGGAGCGCACGACCCTCCTGGTCGGGGACGCAGGGATGGAGAAGCTCGCGGCTTCTCGCGTCTGCGTATTCGGGCTCGGGGGCGTGGGGGCGGCCGCGGCCGTGGACCTCGCGCGCGCGGGCGTCGGACGCATCGTGGCCTGCGACTTCGACGAGGTTGGGGAATCGAACCTGAACCGGCTCGCGTTCGGGTACCGCCGCTTCCTCGGCATGCCGAAGGCCCTGGCCTTCGCCGAAGTCGCGCGGGACATCAACCCCGAGGCGGAAGTGGACGCGCGGCCCCTCTTCGTGAGCGGCGCGGGCGCGGCCGACGCGATACCGCCAGGCTGCGACTTCTACCTCGATTGCATCGATTCGCTCAATGCAAAGGCCAACCTGATCGCGGCCCTCAGCCGCGCCGGCCTGCCGTTCGCCTCCAGCATGGGCATGGGGGGGAGACTGGATCCTTCGCGTATCCGTATGGGATCGATCTGGGAAGCCGTGGGCTGTCCGCTTGCGCGAGCGGTGCGGCAGCGCCTCAGGCGGTTCGGCGTGGCGGAAACCGCCGCGGTGCCCTGCGCCTGGTCGGACGAGAAACCCGCCGCGCCCGGCGATCCGGTGCCGCCCCGGCCGGACTTGCCCGGCAGGCCGCGCAGGAGCCAGGGATCGGCTCCCTTCGTGCCCCAGGCGGCGGGCCACCTCTTGGCCTCCTACGCCGTGAGGCGCATCCTTTCGCGGTAATCGGCGGCGCCCCCTATTTTACGAGGGCATCGACGCTGAGGCCCGCCTTCTTGAGTTTCGGGGCGATGACGACCCTGCAGTACCCCGCGAAGGGGTGGGTGTCGTAATAGTCCTGATGGTATTCCTCGGCGGGCCAGAATTTCCCGAGCGGCACGACCTCGGTGACGATCTTGGCTCCGTACCGGCCCGAGGCGTCGATTTCCGCGATCTTCGCCGCGGCCGCGCTCCGCTGCGCCTCGCCCGAGTAGAGGATGATGGACCGGTACTGCGTGCCGACGTCGGCCCCCTGCCGATCCGCGGTGGTGGGATCGTGGGCGGAGAAAAAGACATCGAGCAGGCTCGGATAATCGACGCGGCCGGGGTCGAAGGTGACCATCACGACCTCCGCGTGACCGGTCCGCCCCGTGCAGACCTGGTCGTAGGTCGGGTCGTCCCGCGAGCCGCCCGCGTAGCCGGAGACCGCGGAGATCACCCCCTCGATGCGCTTGAACACGGCCTCCACGCACCAGAAGCAACCGCCGCCGAAAATCGCCGTCTCGTTCGATGCCGATCCTTTCATACGACTTAAAGTAATAATTATTTCCGCGATGGCCGAGGAATATCGCGCGTCGCCGGTCTCCGCCCTTGACCCTCCCGCTCCCCGCCGGCGTATCATGGCGGCCATGATCGATGACGCCGTTCCCGCAGCCGCCTTCCGCTTCCGCGGCGCGGACCTGCTCGTTCCCGCCGCCCTTTCCGATGCCGAGGCCGCATCCGGGTTCGATCCGGCCCTGCTTCCCGAAGCGTCTCCCGACGGTTTCCAGCTCGACGTACCCCTCTGCGACGGCAGCGCGAAGCTGCGCCTGTACCGCGAAAACCCGGACGCGGCCATCCCCGCGGGCTGGCGGCAGGTCGGCGCGCGGGCGGCGCTCCTGGCCGCGGCGGCCGCCGCCGGAGGGCCGGTCGGCGCCCATCGGCTCTTCCGCGCCTGCCACCTCGCCCATTGGCGAGCCGAGACCGTCTATTGCGGCCGCTGCGGGAATCCCTACGGCGACGCCCCGGACGAGGTCGCGCGGCTCTGCCCCTCCTGCGGCAGGCGCGAGTATCCGCGGATATCCCCCGCGGTCATCGTGCTCGTCACCGACCGGGACGACCGGGCCCTCCTGGCCCACAACGTCCGGTTCCATTCGACGATGCACAGCCTCAT
>JAEXTK010000228.1 GCA_023406985.1 Spirochaetota bacterium
GAGCGTGCGGGCGCCGCGGAGCGTGCGGGCGCCGCGGAGCGTGCGGGCGCCTCCGCGTGGCGCGTCCCGGTCGCGCTGGAATACTTCGTCCCGGTGGACCGGAGGTCCATCGACCGGAGGTCCATCGACCGGACCGCCGAAGAGCCGCAGGCGGAAGGCAAGAGCGCCACGGTGGACTTCACCGCCGAGCTCCGCGCGAGCGACGGGTCGATCGCGGCGAAAAGCCGCCGGTCCGCGGTGGTGGTCAATCCGGGATCCAACCTCTTGGAGGTCGAGCTCGAAGTCGCCGATCCCCAACTGTGGTGGCCGGCGGGCTACGGCGACCAGCCGCTCTATACGCTGGCCGTCGCCGTGACGGGCGCCGACGGGGCCGCCGCCCGCGCGTCCAAGCGGCTCGGCTTCCGGGACCTGGCCGTGGTCGCGGAAGAGGACCGGGTCGGCCGCTCCCTCGCCTTCCGCGTCAACGGCCGGGACGTCTGGGCCAAGGGCGCCAACTGGATACCCTTCGATTCCCTCCCCGGCCGCCAGACCGCCCGCCGGTACCGGGAACTACTGGAAGACATGGTCGCGGCCAACATGAACATGGTCCGCGTCTGGGGCGGCGGCCAGTACGAGAGCGACGCCTTCTACGACGCCTGCGACGAGCTCGGCATCCTCGTCTGGCAAGACATGATGTTCGCCTGCTCGCTGTACCCCACCAACCGCGAATTCCTGGACGACGTCCGGCTGGAGATCGCCCACCAGGTGCTCCGGCTCAAAGAGCATCCCTCCATCGCGCTCTGGTGCGGCAACAACGAGAACGTCGGCGCCCTCAACTGGTACCCCGAATCGCGCGCCTTCCGCGACCGGTACGTCATCGACTACGACCGCCTCAACGAGGGCGTCGTCGGTACGACGGTGCGCGCCCTCGATCCCGACCGGGTCTGGTGGCCGAGCTCGCCTTCCGCCGGACCGGCCGACTTCTCGGACAACTGGCACGCGGACAACCGGGGCGACATGCACTTCTGGAGCGTTTGGCACGAGGGGAAGCCCTTCGAGGCCTACTACGGCGTCACGCCGCGCTTCTGCTCCGAGTTCGGCTACCAGTCCTTCCCCTCGGAGGAGGGCGTCGCGTCCTATTGCCCCGCGGACGAGCGGAACCTCACCTCCCCCGTCATGGAGCACCACCAGAAGAATCCGCGCGGCAACTCCATCATCATCGAGAACTTCTCGCGCTACTTCCGTTTCCCCGAGGGCTTTGCGAACATGCTCTACCTGAGCCAGGTCCAGCAGGCCCTCGCCATCAAGACGGCCGTGGAGTACTGGCGGTCGCGGCGCCCCGTCTGCATGGGCGCCCTCTTCTGGCAGCTCGACGATTGCTGGCCGGTGGCCTCATGGTCATCCATCGAATATTCCGGCAAGTGGAAGCTCCTCCACTACGCGGCCGCGCGCTTCTTCGCGCCGCTCGCCCTCGTCGCCTACCGGAAGGACGAGCGGGTCGCGGTCTACGCGCTCAACGACACGGCGCGGGCCGCGTCGGGCACGCTGACGGTCCGGCTCTTGCGGTTCGACGGCTCGGAGGCGATGCGGGCGACGGCGTCCTTCGTCGCGGCCGCGGAAGCGCCGACGGAGGCCTGGACCTGCGCCCTCGCCGACCTGCCCGCCGCGCCGGACGAAGCCTTCTTGGTCGCGGAATTCGCGCCGGCCTCCGCCGAGCCCGAGGCGGCGCATGCCGCCGGCTCGTCTGCGAGCGCCGGCCCGGTCGCTGCGGCGCTCCGGACGGAGCTGTTCCTCTGCGAACCCAAACGCTGCGCCCTGCGGGAGCCGGAGCTCAAATTCGAAGTCGTGGAGATTGAAGGGGCAGGCGGAACCGTCGGCGCCGGCGCGCACGGCCGAGGGCTCGCCGTACGCCTCCGCGCCGCGGCGCCCGCCTTCTACGTCGCGCTCGACGCGCCGGGCCTCGGCGGAAGGTGGGAGGACAACTTCCTCACGCTCGCGGGCGGCGAGACGCGCACCGTGCGCTACCTGCCGAAGCGGGGACCGGACGGGTCCGCCGGCGCGGCGCCCTCCGCCTCGGAACTGGAGGCGGCGCTCCAAGTGCGGCATCTGCGGGCGACGTATACCTGAGAGATTGTCAATCTGGGAATTCGATATACCGGGGCGGCGTAACGACCGTTCCGCTGGACCATCTGGTTCCCGTGGGGGAGGACGCGAGGGAGAAGGTGATGGGAACCACTCCCTTGCAATATTTGCGTAAATTGCTCAGAGGGAATTTCTGTATGATGCTGGATGGCCCCAGATGGACGATCGGCTTCAATCGGCTTCCGTCCATCCCACTCCAACTCCTTATGTCATAGAGTTCCTGCCAACCGTCGACATCACCTTTTTTCTCGTCATTCCTTTTGATCAAGTGAAAGTCGAGGGATTTCGTCGGTTCAAACCGAAGCGAGGTTTTCAGCGTTACGCTCAGGTGCGCATCTTTGGGGGGCTTTGAAAACGGGTTGATCTTCGCGAAATCGACCCGAGAATAAAGATATCTACCGTCGCGGCACAGATACACGCGGGAGACGGCATACTCCGGATCCGAAAGGGGGGGATAGGAATGCTGGAAATTACCTTCCAGAAGAGGTTCGATACCTTCCCATGCGTCCGCCTCCCCTGCCTCCGCGAGCGGGATGGTCCTGCGCGCTAAACGTATCGGGATCTCAGCCGCCTCCCCCCAAACAATCACGTTCTCCTTACCGCTTTCTGCGAACGTCTGTATGACCTTTGTTCCTTCTCCTTTCTTCTCGAAGCGCACAGACAATGGCCCCGCATGTACCCACGCCTGTTCCAGCGGCGTTACTCCGGCATTCTCTCCGTTGACGAACACCGTGTATTCCTTCGGCATCCCAATGAACCTAAGCGGAATCATGGGCTCGATTTCGGACTTCGTCCGCCCGAAGGAGCTAAAGCCTCCATCCAAGAAGGCGACTCGGCGACCCTCGGGCACCGCCAACTTCACCGTCGAAGAGGAATCCTCTCGAGATAGGAGCACTGATAGCGAATCACCCGGCTTCACGAGCAGTGGCCCGCTCTGCGGTAGGGCCGTTCCGAAGGATAACCGGGCTCCATTGTCGCTCGAGATGAGCACCGCCAGTCCTCCCCGCTTGGCCTCGGCCTCAAGCGACCGCAGCTTTACTCCTGCTTGCATCTGGGGCCCGAATACCGTCTCAAGATCGTACCGGAATTTCCCTGGGTCTGTCGCTTTCAGGGCAACGAGATCTTTTATCTTCGCTACGGCGAATGCGTACTCCGCTTTCCGCGTCGAGGGGAGGTATCGAGAGAAATCCAAGATGGATTCTAGGAATTGTACCCCCGCTTCATAACGGCCGTTTGCCATGGCCTCTCCCGCGGCAATTTCATGAAGAGTCGCGAGGAGGGATGCGTTCGATTCGGCTCCCCGCCTGAGGGATTCGGGATCGGGATAATTCTTGGCGGTCAAGTACACGACCATGCTCGGGTCGAGAAGGAGCGAATCAGGGGTCCAGACATTTTCCTCGATCTCGAATCGGTTCTTGAGGAGCGCCCACTCCGCTTCAAGTTGGCGCGCCTGGACCTGGTATTCAGCAAGACGCGGACTGTAGGCCACGTCCTTGAGTAGGGCCGCGTACGCGACGACTCTCGACTCGGTCTTTGCGGCGACGCCAGGCCGCTCCCACTCCCCGCGGAGCTCCGTTTCGATTGTCTCCAGCTTCGTTTTCTCGGCTTCGGTCAGGTACGGGATGGAAAACGTGATCTCCCGGTTCTCTCCTTCCTCGATAGTAAAACTTGACCGAGCGACTTCCGCCGGGCCCAGCATACGCCTTTGGAGAATGGACAGGGTATGCCTACCCGTAAGCACGCGCGGCAATTCCGTTAAGTCGTCTCCAGCGTCGATGCCATCCAGCAGGACGCGGTAGGATCCCGCTTCGCCGGTGTTCCTCAAGCTCACCGAACCGAAGGCGATATGGCCACCGGTGATGCCATCGAGGACTTTCGAGACGACGCCGTCTATCGCTTCGAACAGCTCCAGTGCGGATACGCCGTCGGATTCCCGGAACAGCGTCGTTCTCCCTTTTGCGCGGTCGAAAAGGCCAAGGCGGAATACGAGTCGTTTTCCCTGCACGGCGCCGATACCGCCGAACATCACGAAGTCGGCGTTCTGTTCCACGGCGGCGGCGCGCAGTTCCTCATCGCTGCGGCCGATCGATCGAGGCTGGCTCTCCAAGTCGTAGAGACCGAGTTGCCGGAGCGTGATCGCCAGGCTCCGCTCAGCGCCCGCGCAAGCCGAGTCGTACACGGTGTTGCCGGTCTCGTTGCTGAGCGCATACAGGGCGAGACGCGGTCGGGAGGCGGGGGCGGCGAATGAAGACGCCGGAAGGACGATCGCGAGGAGTACCGCCGCGTAGCGGATCGATACGAACGGAGGGGTTACGAGCCTTCTACTGCGCTTCATCGAACACCTCTTTAGCTTATGGGCGATGAAATGAAAGAACGACCAATTCCAGGGGCAATGCTTTCGCTACGGCAGCCGAAGGCCTTGAAGCTCCCTTTCAGGTGCAGCTTCAGGGCCTTCGAGTGCGCGAAAATCTTTCCTCCGCTACCACTAGTTATATTGAACAGCAAAGGAACCGGCCGTGTACGCCGTCACCCGAATGTAGGTAAAGGTAGTAGTAGCGGTGATAGTCAGGGGAGTAAGATAGCCGCTATCAGTTGCTCCGCCCCCGATGTCATTGTTGTTTTCATCAAAAACGGTGACCGCTACATCACCGGTATACATACCCGAACCCTCGTAGCTGTCATCCCAGGAAATATTGTACGTATTCCCAATTAAGGTGGGGACCCTAACCCAGACGAAGTCGCCGGAAGAATCGATTATGTTACTGGCCCACATCCCTTGCGGCGGCTGCATTGGCGGGACGAAGTTCGCCTCGATGACTGCAGGGCCCCATACCGTTACCCATGTCTGGGGGTTATACTCATTGTATATGTCGCAGTTGCCCGACATGACCGACCAGTTGCCGAACGTATAGCCCATACTCGGCGCAACCTGTATGCTCACGGTGTCGCCTTCGTCGACCCATATTGTACCGCTAGGTGGCGATAGGACCGTCCCGCCTCCTACGGGTACGGTTACCCTAAGCTGGTAGGTATAGCCATCCGGAGAATCGGGTTTGTCTGGATCATTCGGATTGTCGTAATCCCCCCAGAGGCTGTCGCCGCAGGAGACGAAAAGGGCGGCGAAGAGCATCGTTACGATGCCGAAAACGGCGATGGAGCGCTTCATTCGGTCACCCCCTGGAGTCGGCGCAGGCGCGCGAGCTCGGCGTCGATCTCAGCCACGCCCCGCGCCACCTTCGTTTTGCTCGGTATGGTCGCGAGCATCGAAGTGCCGATGATCAGTCCCATTCCGCCGATTACCCCGCTGATGAGGACCTTACCGGTCAGGGCCTCGAGATCGTCACGTGAGCGCTCGATATCTTCAACCGCAGTGGCCGCTTGATACTCGTCGTAGATGCCTTGGCCTTCCATGTACGCGTCGTAGGCGAAATAAGCGCCGGCGCCGCCGAGGCCGAGGAAAAAGAGGCCGCCGAGGGCCTTGCGGCCCCGCGAGCCCTTGAGGCTCTTCCGCTCGGCGCCGTAGACCTTAGCGAGGTAGTCGTACGGCAGGTCCACGCGGGCGTCCGCGCCGGCGTTCACGGCGGCTCTCGTTTTGTACTCCTGATTATGAGAGCGGATGAGCACATTGTAGCGCCGAGGCGGCAGACGACCCGTCTTCGGGATATTCTGTTCCCGGACGATCTTCACGGCGGATCCGTCCAAGAACACTTCTGCCTTGGTCGGCAGCGCGTTGAAGGAGATCGTGCCCCATTCCACGCCGGCCCAGCCCACGTAGGTGGAGGCGACTTCCTGCTCGGTACGGCCGAAGGCCCGGAAGCTGCCGTCCAGGAACGCGAGCTTGCGCCCGTCGGGGATCGAAAGCTCGGTGGCGGTGGGTTCCTCGCCTTCCTTGGCGACCGTGACCGACACGGCCTTGGCTGCGTCGACCACGACCGGCCCCGCCTCCCCCGCCCCGCCCGCGATGCCGATGGCGGCCCCGGAGTCCGAGGATAGGACGACGGCTTTTCCCGCTCCCTTCGCCCTGTCCTGCAATTCGTAGAGTTTCTTGCCCGCGGACATCTGGGCGCCGAACACCGATTCCAGGTTTTCCAGGAACTTTCCGGGATCCTCCGTCCGCTTCTCCACGAGCGCCTTGAGCGTCGCGACGGCGAACGCGTATTCGGTTTTCCGCTCCTCGGGGAGGTAGCGGGCGAAGTCCAGGACGCCGCCGATGAGCGACACGCCCTTGTCGTACTCGCCCTCGGACATGGCCTTTCCGGCCGCGAGCTCCAAGAGCGTCGCGAGGAGCGACGCGTTCGACTCGGCCCCCGTCTTCAGGGCCGCCGGGTCGAGGTAGGCCTGCGCGGTGAGGTAGGCCACGATGCTCGGGTCCAGCAGGGTCGATTCGGGATTCCAGGCGCGACCTTCGATGGCGAAGCGGTTCTTGAGGATCTCCCACTCGGCCTGGAGCTGCTTGGCCCGGTTTTGGTAATCCGCGAGCCGCGGGCTGTACGACACGTCGCGGAGCAGGGAGGCGAATTCGGCCACCTTCGCGTCGATCTCGGCGGCGACCGCCGCGCTCTGCCAGCGGCCGCGGATATCGCGCTCGATCCCTTCGATCTTCGCCTTCTCCGGGTCGGTCAGGTAGGGAATCGAAAAAGCGAACGTGTAGGTATCGCCCTCGGCGAGGTTGAAGCTCGCGCGGGCGATCTCCGACTCTTCCAGCATGCGCCGCTGGACCACCGTTATGGAGTGCGGCCCGACGAGGACGCGGGACAGTTCCTTGACGTCCGTTCCGGCGTCGATGCCGTCCAGGAGCACGCGGTAGGTGCCCTTCTCGCCGGCATTCGCGAGCTCCACCCGGCCGAAGCCGATGTGGCTGCCCGTGACCGCGTCCAGGGCCTGCGCGATGACCTCGTCGATCGCCTCGAAGAGGTCGAGGGCGCTCACCGGGTCGGACTGCTGCATGACCGAGGTCGTGCCCTTGGCCCGGTCGAAAAGGCCGAAGCGGAACACGAGGTTCCGGCCCTGCGCCGTGACGGCGCCGAACATGAGGTAGTCGGCGCGCTGTTCCATGGCCGCGGCCTGGAGTTGCACCGTTTCCCGCCCGATGGTCCGGGGAACCGTCTCCAGGTCGTAGAGGGAGAGCTGGCGCAGCGTCAGGAGCAGGCTGCGGCCCGCGGTCGTGCAGACCGCGTCGTAGACCGGATTGCCGGTCTCGTTGGAGAACGCGAACACGGCCAGGCGGGGTTTGGAGACCGGGCCCGCCGCGAACGCCGAAACGGAGGCGCAGCAGGCCAGGATCGCCACTTTTAGGAATTTGTTCTTCATCAGCGCGCTCCTCCTTCGGCGAGGGTTCGGCCGGCGTCCACGACGCCCACGGAGCCGGACGCCAGGGGGAAGGCGACGCTGTTGCCCGCGGCGGCGGGGCGCCCGACGATCGGGCCGCCGCTCTCGAGTTTGGCCAGGACCTTGCCGGTCGTTCCGTCGAGGGCGACGACGGCATTATCTTTCCCGCCGTACCAGACGGTGGAGCCGGTGACGCAGGGAGCGCCCGCCGCGTTGCGCACGGGGGCGAAGGCGGGCGTCCCGTCGGCGGCGGCCAGCGCATAGATGGCGTTCTTCCCGAAGAAGAGGATGGACTTTCCGGCCGCGACCGGATCGTCGAAGACGCCGATCGTCTTGCCCGCCTCCAGCGGACGCTTCCACGCCACCGCCTTGGCGGCGAGGTCCACGCAGAAGGCGGTCCCCTTCCGATCCGCGAAGTAGGCGCGGTCGCCCGCGATGAGCGGAGCGGAGGCGATGGGTTCCACGGCTTTGGTGTCCACGGTGGAGACCACTTGCAGGCTGCTCGCGGAGACTTCGCAGAAGGCTCCGCTCCGGGTCACGATGTAGACCGAGCCGCCGGAAACGGCGGGGGTCATGTCGGAGCCTTCGCTCAAGGCCACCGAGCCGATCTTTTCGCCGGTCTTGGGATTGTAGACGTCCAAGCCCGCGTCCGAGGACGAGAACAGCTTGTCGCCGGCCACGGCTGGGCGACGGCCGAAGAAGCCCGAGTTCGCCGAGTCCAGGGGACGCGCGAACAGCTGCGCGCCCGATGCCGCGTCGAAGGCGACGAGCGCGGCCGACCCCGCGTAGTACACGGTCTCGCCGATCGGGACGGGGCGCGAATTCTCGTTGCTCGCCCCGTCGCCCTTGAAAGTCTTCTTACCGCTCCCGTCCGCCGCGAACGCGTAGAGGCGGCCCTGGACGTCGGCGACGTGGAAACGGCTACCGGAAGCGACGACGCCGCCGACGAAATCGGCGGGCGCCACGGCGAACTTGACCATGAGCGGGGCGGGCGCCGGCTTCTCCGCCGGAGCCGCCGCGGGAGCGGTCTCCGCGGGAGCCGCGACCGGTACGGGTTCCGCCGCCGGGGCGGCCTCCGCCTTCGGAGCGGGAACCGCGGAGAGGGTCTCGGGAAGCTTCTCCAGCTTCTTCATCGATTCGGCCTTGATCGGCGCGGGCGGCGCGATGATCGTCTCGGCCTTCGCGGTGAACTTCACGAGCGTCGCCGTGACGGCGGCCGATATCTTGACCGGGGGCGCGGCCGGCGCGGGCGCCGGTTGCGC
>JAEXTK010000262.1 GCA_023406985.1 Spirochaetota bacterium
TTTTCCCCACCCCTTCAGGACGCCCACATGGATTCCGCCGCGCGGCCGAACGGCCGCGCCTCGATCTATACTTATCGGAACCCGGCGCGTAGCGTCGTATGTGCGCGCACAGCAACGGCGCAGAAGCGCGTCAAATGCCGCGCTTCTGCATTGCCATGGACGGCATATTGACCTGGCCCGCGCCTCCGGAGTATTTTGAGGGCAGTGAAGGCGAGAAGCGAGGGACCGAAGAACGCGCGGAAGCGCGCTCCGCGTAAGCGGGGCGCGGGGCGCCGGCCGACGAGAGAGGACGGCGCGCAGGCTGCGGCCCTCGTGGGCGCCCTCGTTTGCGGCGCGGTGGTCATCGCGACCGCGATCGTCGTCATTTCGGCCCCCCGAAACGTTTCCGAACCCTCAAGGCAATCGGTCGCTCAGGAATCGGCCACTCCCCTGGAATCGAAGGCAGCGGGAGAACGAAGGCCGCCGGAAGCGGCGCCAATTTCGGTCACGGAGTCGACGCGGACGCCGGCTTCAGCGGCGCCGGCGGAACGATCCGCGCCGGAGCCGCGCGCGGCGGATGCGCCGCTGGTGGCTCCCGCTCCGGAACCCATGGCGGGAACTCCCGTAGCCGCGGCTCCGGTTGCGGCGCCTCCGAAGACGGTTGAGGGGAAGCCGGCGCCGACGGCGAAGCCGCGGAAAGAGCCGGGTCCCGCTCCGCGGAAGGAGCCGGTCGCGGCCGCCCCGCTCCGGCCGAAGGCTCCCGTCGAGCGGCCCCGGCCGCGCCGCAAGGGGCAGGTGGCCTTCGTCATCGATGACGCGGGGAACAATCTCCGCGAGCTGGAGCCGTTCCTGGCCTTGGATTGGCCGCTCACCATCGCCGTGTTGCCGGGTTTGCCGCATTCGGCGGAAGCGGCGCGGCGGGCGCGGGCGGCGGGGAAAGAAGTGATCCTCCACCAGCCGATGGAGGCCCTGGGGGGCCAGTATCCGGGACCGGGGGCCCTGGAAGAGGGGATGGACGCCGCGACCATCCGCGCCGTACTGGCGAAGAACGTCGCGGAGATCGGCCCCATCGTGGGCATGAACAATCACCAAGGATCCAAAACGACCGAAGACCGGAAGATGATGGAGACGGTACTCGCATTCTGCCGCGACAACGGTCTATACTATCTTGATTCAAGGACTACCGCCGATACCGTGGTCCCTGCCGTGGCGGCAGGGATGGGAATCCGCATCCGGGAGCGCGACGTGTTCGTAGACAACATCCAGGAAAAGGCGGCGATGATCCGCTTCGTGCAAGAAGGCCTCCAGAAGGCCGAGAAGAAAGGCGCGGCCGTCATGATCGGCCACGCCTGGTCGTCCGAACTCGCCGATACCCTCCGGGAATTGTACCCGGAACTCGTAGAGCAGGGATTCTCCCTTTCGACCATTTCGCGCATCATGATGGGAACGTGGGACGAAGATGAGGGTCTTGGGGATTGAGTCGTCCTGCGACGAGTGCGCCGCCGCCATCGTCGAAGACGGAAAACGCATCCTTTCCAACGTAGTCGCCACGCAGATTCCCTTCCACGCCGTCTACGACGGCGTGGTGCCGGAGATCGCGAGCCGCAAGCATACGGAATGGATCAGCGCGGTGGTGAAACAGGCGCTCGCGGAGGCCGGCCTCGGCAGCGACGGGGTGGACGCGGTGGCGGCGACTTCGCGGCCGGGGCTCCTCGGCTCGCTCCTCGTGGGGCTCAGCTTCGGCAAGGCGTTCGCGTGGTCGCGCGGGCTGCCCTTCATCGCGGTGAACCACATGCTCGCCCACCTGTACGCCCCGCGCCTTTCCGAAGAGGTGGACTACCCCTTCCTCGGCCTCCTCGTCTCCGGCGGGCACAGCATCATCTGCCGGGTGGACGGCTTCGACGACATCACGGTGCTCGGCACCACGATCGACGACGCGGTGGGCGAAGCCTTCGACAAGGTGTCCAAGCATTACGGCTTCGGGTACCCGGGCGGGGCCTACATCGACCGCCTCGCGAAGAACGGCGATAGCGGCGCCTTCAAATTCCCCCTCCCCAACCTCCACAAGGGAGAGCATCGGTACGACGTCTCCTATTCGGGGCTCAAGACGGCTGCCGTGAACCAGCTGGAACAGTTCCGGAAGAGGGGGTCCCCCGCGGATCCCGAGGAGAAGCGCTCCGCGGACATCGCCGCTTCCTTCCAGAAGACGGCCGTCGACATCCTGCTCCGGAGCCTCTTCCGGGCGGCGGAGGATACGGGTTTGACCACGGTGGTGGCCGGCGGCGGCGTGGCCGCCAACTCCTACCTCCGCGCGAGCCTCGCCGGCCACACGGAATTGCGGTGCCTGTTTCCCCCGCTGGACCTATGCGGCGACAACGGCGCCATGATCGCGGGCATCGGCTACCGGTACCTCGCGCGCGGGGACCGTTCCGGCCTGGACGAGACCGCGTCCGCCCGCGTGGACGGCTTCAAACGCCGGTATCCGTAGGGCCTTCGTCCTCGGGCTCCAACCCGCCCGAGGTGACCGCGAGGCCCTCTTCCGCCACCGCCACGAGATCCTCGTTGTCCTGATAGAGCCGGGGCGCGGCGGGCGTGGGCGTTTCCGCGATCCGGCGCGCGATGGCGCGGACCGTCGTGGCGTACGCCGAGGCCGGACGGGCCAAGAGCACCGGTTTCCGTTCCACGACGGACCGCGGGACGGCGTCGTCGCGGGGGATGAAGCCGATATACTCCATGGCGATGCCGAGGTTCCGCGAGGAGATGTCGCGGAGGCGCGCCCCCACCGCGAGGTCCCGGTTCGATTTCCCCATGTTGAGCACCACCCGGGGATAAATCGATCCGAGTCCGGCGATCGCCGCGGGCGCGGTGGCCGGGAAGGCCTGCGCGAGGCGGTTCTGGAGCGCGGGGAAGGAATCGCCCGAACCTTCGAGCTTCTTGGAGGCGAATTCCACGATCATCCTCCGCTCGTCGCTCTTGGCGGGGAAGGAGCGGAAGAGGGCGCGGAAGAGGGTGGTTTTGAGGAAAGAATAGGCGTTGAGGACCGCGGTGACCTCGGGCACGGTGACGACGATACCCGAGGCGGAACTCAGGAAGAAGTCCACGGTGTTGTAGGACGAGCCCGCGCCGAGGTCCATGAGCACGTAGTCGGCGGGCAGCAGCGTGAGTCCGCGGAGGATCTTCCGCTTCATGAAGAACTCCAGGTTCGCCGTTCCGGGCAGCAAGGTGTCGCCGGGGATGAAGTAGAGGCGGGGAATCTCGGTCTCCATCACGAGCGACTCCACGCTCGATTCGGTGCGGTACACGAGGCCGCCGATGCCCGCGTGGCGGTTCTTGATCCCGAGGAGGGTATGCAGGGTCGCGCCGCCGAGGTCCAGGTCCACGAGGACCGTGGTCTTGCCGAGTTCCGCGAGCGCGATGGCGAGGTTGGCGGCCAGTACGCTTTTTCCGACGCCGCCCTTGCCGGAAGCTACCGGCAGCATGATACTCATGGAAGCCATTATGGGGCTCCTCTCCGTCCTCGGCAAGCGCGAAACGCGGCCGGGAAGGGCTCCCGGGCCGCCGGCGGGGCTTTACACGCCTCGATCCATCCGCTATTATGTCCCGTACTTCTCTTGTACGATAAATCCGAAAGGAAGGTTTTTTATGTCACGGACTTGCGATATCTGCGGAAAGCACACGATCACCGGCAATAAGATCAGCCATGCGAAGAACCATTCGCGCCGGACATGGAAGCCGAACCTCGTCAAGGTGAAGACCGAGGTCCAGGGATCCACCTTCACCGTGAAGATCTGCACCCGCTGCCTCAAGAGCGACTACGTCACCAAGAAAGTCTAAGTTTCGCTCCCTTCCCTCCGGAAGGTAGAAGGCCGATGAAAACCCGCCGATGAGGCGGGTTTTTTTTTCGCTCTACGCCGAGGCGGGCGTCCGGTCCGCTTCCGCCGCAGCCTCGGGCTTCCAGGTCTTCAGCAGGAGGAGGTGCGCGCTCACCGCCGCCGCGATGAGGACGAGGATGGCGCCCACGATGAGGTTCCCGATGAGGAAAGCGCTCAGGAGGATGGAGGTCCAAAGGGTAGAGAGGGCCACGATCTTGGTCCGTCTCGTGACGGATCGATGCTCCGTGTACAGCCGGATGCGCGGACCGAGCCATTTGTGGTTGAGGATCCAACTATGGAGGCGCGGGGAGCTCTTCGCGAAGCAGTACGTAGAAAAGAGCAGGAAGCAGGTGGTGGGGAGCAGGGGGAGGAAGATCCCCAGGATACCGAGGCCAAGAGAAAGAATCCCCGCGGCTACGAGGAGGTGCCTTTTCATGTCGTCTCCTTTTGTGTCAACGCGACGCTGAGTCCGTCATAGGCCGGAGCGACCGTCGGGGCGGACCTGTCGGTACAATATACCGCTATTTCCCTATGCGCGTGTTCATGGCAGAGGTGCGTGAGCAGGGCGCGCCGCGGAGCGAGGCCGCGGATGAGGTCGAGGGCTTCCGCGAAGGAATAGTGCGTCTCGTGTCTCCGCTCCCTGAGGGCGCCCACCACGAGGAGGTCGAGGCCGCCGAGGCGGGAGAGAACCGCGGGTTCGATGCGGCTCACGTCGGTGAGGTAGGCGGCGCGGACGGCGCCCTCCGTGAAGAGCCAGCCCAGGATGTCGAGCCGGCCGTGCTTGGCGGGCAGGGGGGCGGCGACGAGGCCGCCGGCCGCCGCGGTCTCCCGCTCTCCGATCACCCGCAGGTCGAAGCGGGGCTTCCCGCCGCCGAGTTGGCTTTCCCTGAACGCGTAGGCGAAGCGCTCGCGGACTTCGGCAATGGTGGGCTCGTTGCCGTAGACGGGCAGGCGCTCGGCGACGGTGAGGGGCCTGAGGTCGTCCATCCCGTGGATATGGTCCGCGTGCGCGTGGGTGAGCAGGAGCGCGTCCAGACGGTCGATGCCGGCGCGGAGGGCCTGGAGTCGGAATTCGGGGCCGGCGTCCACGAGCAGCCGTTCCCCTCCCGCGGCGGTCACGAGGAGGGAGGACCTCCACCGCGTGTCGCGCGGGTCATCCGAACGGCATACCGGGCAACGGCAGCCGATGACGGGAACTCCGTGCGAGGTGCCGGTGCCGAGGAAGGTGAGCTCCATGCGGCCGGTTCTACCCGATCGGGGGCGGCTCGTCAACCGGACGGCGGCGTCGCGGCTGCCGCGCGCTTGCGGACGGGCCCCTTTTCCGGATACTCTACGCCCATGGCCGACCCCGAGCTCGTCCGAGTCCTGGACTACATCCTGAACCGCTGCGACGAAGCGGCGATCGACGCGGTCGCCGCCGCCGTCGTCCGCCGCAAGAAGGATTTGGCCCTCTTCGGCGCGACCGGCGTTCCCGATCCGACCGCCTGGGCGAAGAACGTCGCGCGACAGGCGAGCGTGGGCGCGGGCCTGGCCTCGGTGCGGGAAACCGTCCGCGACATGGCCGCCGCCATGCTCCGAAGGGAAGCCCCCGAACTCACCGACGGCCAAATCGACGAACTCCTGGCGGCCTGGGTGCCCGACGCGCCGGAGGAAGGCGGCTCCGCGCTGAGCGCCGACGTCGTCGCCTCCATGGTGGACCAGTTCGTCGCCTATTCTACCGGCACGATGCGGAAAGAGGACGAGGCCGCTCTCCGCGCGGAGCTCGGCGCGTGGCCCGAGCGGTACTGGAAGGTGTTTCCCGCGGTGGTTCGATCGGTAGTCACCGAATACCTTGAAGGACGGACGACGGGACGGGAGTACCGCGCCAAACTCCGCGCGGCGTTGGAACTGGGCAGGGAAAAGGGGGAGGATCGATCGTGAGGAAAGGGGTCATCGAAGCGCAACCCGACATCCTCGTCGATCCGGCCGCCGCGCAGGATGCCCCCTCGGCCGCCGCCCCGATCGATCTCGCCTTCTTCGCGGATTTTCCCGTCGCGGTTTTCGCCCTGAACTCGGCGCGCGAGATCGTCTTCATGAACGACCGCTGCCGTTCCCTCCTGCTCCGCGAGCAGGACGAGCCGTACGGCCTCCGGCCGGGCGAGGCCTTTTCCTGCGTCCACGCCTCCGAGGCGCCGGGGGGCTGCGGCGCCTCGCGGCTCTGCCGTTTCTGCGGTATAGCGAAGAGCGCGGCGGCTTCCGCCATGGGCTTGGCCACGAGCGAGGAGTGCCGTTTCGAGCGGACGGCGGGGGACCGGATCGAACAGCTCGACCTGCTCGTGTGGTCCAAGCCCCTGGCCTTCGGCGGCCAGCGCTGCTTCCTGTTCACCGTGGTCGATATTTCTTCGGAAAAACGGCGGGAGATCTTCGAGCGCCTCTTCCTGCACGACCTCATGAACACCGCGACCGCGCTGTCCTCCCTCCTGCGCCTCCTCGATCCGGCCGAGGCGTCCTTCGACGAATACCTGGATCTGGCGCAGGGAGCGGCGGACCAGCTGACCGAGGAGATCCAGGCCCACCGCGCCCTCCGCGACGCGGAGCAGGGCCAGCTCGCCGTGGATCGGGAATACTTCTCCCTCGCCGATGCGGTCGCCGCCGTGACGCTCACCTACCGGCGCATCGCGGAAGCCCGGGGCATCGGCTTTGAGGAGGCCGCGTTCCCGCCCACGGCTATGAACAGCGATCAGGTATTGGTGAAGCGGGTGCTTGCGAACCTGCTCAAGAACGCCATCGAGGCCTGTTCCCGCGGGGAACGCGTGACGCTGTCCTGTACCCAGGAAGCGGACGCGGTGGAAATCCGCGTCGCCAACCCGGCGGTCCTGAGCGAAGACGTCCTCGCGAACCTGTTCAAGCGGTCCTTCACTACGAAGGGTCGCGGCAGGGGCCTCGGAACCTACGCCGCGCGCCTCTTCGTGGAGGACTACCTGGGCGGAAGCATCCGCTGCGAGAGCGCCGAGGGGAAGGGCACCGTCTTCACGGTGCGCCTTCCCTGCTGACTACGCTCCGAGCACCGCCTCCACGCGGTGGGTACCGGCTTCGAACCAGGGGACCACGTTCCCCTCGATCCGCTTCCCGTCCACGACGAGCGAAGCGACCCCCTTCGACCGGTGCGAAGGGTTGCGCACCTCGATCTCGTACACGGCGCCCCGCGCCGTCCTCCGCGCGGTGAAACCATCCCAAAGCTTCGGGACACAAGGATCGATCCGCAATCCCGCGTACTCGGGCCGGATGCCGAGGATGTACTTGGTGGAAGCCTGGTACATCCAGGACGCGGTGCCGGACAGCCACGAGTTGCGGCCGAGGCCGAACTGGGGGTGCTCGTCGGCTAGGATGTTCTGGGCGTAGCAGTAGGGCTCGCACTCGTACTCTTCGATATGGTCGTTGCGGGTGGCGGGATTCACGCGGGAGTAGTAGGAGTGCGCACGGTCGCCGTCGCCGAGGATGGTCTCCGCGATAACGGCCCAAGGATTCGGGTGGAGGAAGATGCCGCCGTTCTCCTTGGCGCCGCTCGGGTAGGTCGTGACGCCGCCCTTGGCAGGATCGTAACCGTCGTAGCCCGGCGCGGAGAGTTTGATGCCCTTGGGCGTAGCGAGGTACTTCTCCACGGCGTCCATCGCGCTCCGGGCCTTGTCCCCCGCGAAGCCGGAGAGGACCGGCCAGCTCTGGCCGTTGAGCCAGATCTTGCCCTTCTCGTTGGCTTTGGAGCCGACCGGCTTTCCCTCGTGGTCGAACCAGCGGACGAACCATTCGCCGTCCCAGGCGACCTGTTCCACGATCGATTTCATCTGCGCGTACTTCGCGCGGCAGTCGGTCGCGTCCTGCTCCTGGCCGCGGAAATCGAAGAGCTCGGCGAGCTCGCGGAGGGCCACGCCGTAGAGGTTGGCGTTGAAGAGGCTCTCCGCGCCCGTGGGGAGGTTCACCGTGTCGTTCCAGTCCGCGAAGCCGAGGAGCGGGAGGCCGTGGGCGCCGACGTCCTCGAAGGTGAAGGCGATCGCGCGCCGGAGGTGGTCCAGGACCGTCCCCGATTCCAGGGCGTTCCCCGCCTTATCCTTGTCGTAGTAGGGGATCGTCTTGTCCAGGAAGGCGTAGTCGCCGGTCTCCTTGAGGTACGCGGTGACCGCCAAGACGATCCAGAGGTGGTCATCGCCGTAGTACTTCGGCCGATCCTCGTATTCCTTGGAATCGCCGACGCTCGCCTCCATGGTGAGCGGATTGAACTGGTGGAAGGCCGATCCATTGCGGCGCTGGACGGAGAGGAGCTTCTCCATGAGGGAGCGGGCCCCGCTCGCGTCGAGCGGAAGGACGCCCATGCAGTCCTGGGAACTGTCGCGGAAGCCGATGCCGCGGTCGCTGCCGTAGCCGAGCTGATAGAAGGAGAGGTAGCGCGACCAGTCCTTGGTCGTGAGGCACTGGCGCAGGTTGTGCACGTTCACCATGCTGTCCATGGCGGGGTCGGGAGTCTTCACCGAGAGCACCTGGAGCTTGGTCTTCCACCAGGCGGCGAGCTCGGCGAAGGCGCGGTCGGCGCGCTCTTCCATCGCCTTCCGGGCGGCGCCGGCGTCGGCGTAGCTTCCGGCCGCGTCGGCGACGGCGGCGACGCCGCGGGCGCGGAAGAGTTCCGTCACCACGCGGGCGGTCTCTCCCGGCGCGATCTCTCCTAGGGGGAGGAGGAGGGCCGCGATCACGTTGCCGCGGTACGCGTCCATGTTCGAAAGTTCCTCCGCCTCCAAAGCGCGCGGGGCCGCCCAGCCGCCGTAGCCGTTCTCCCCGAGGAAGCGCTCGCGGTCCGTCTCCCAGGAGCTCGCGCCGAGGCTCGCGACGAGGACGTTGACGGCGCTATCGCGCTTCATGAACGCGTACTGGACCAGGGCGGTCCTGCCGTCCGCGAGGGTCTTCGCGCGGGTCTGCATGGTCTGGGGAACCCAGTCGGCGTTCGTGAGCTGCTTGAGGGCGTCGAAGTGGGAGAATTCCACCACCGGTACGAGCTCGGCGCGGATGGGCGCGGAACCGAGGTTCGTGACCCGGTAGTCGCGGATGAGGCGTCCCGAATCGCTTCCGTCCTGCCGAGGGACGAAGACCGTCGTCTCGATGCGGACGCCGTTCGACTCCACCGTCCAGCGATTGTAGCCGAGACCGACACGGCACTCGTACTTGGTCGCCTTGTCCAGGATCGGGAGCCAGTACGGCGCGACGAGCTTCGCGTTCGCCGCCGGCTGTCCCGGTTGCCGCACGCGGAGGTAGGCCGTTTCGCCCTTGAAGTCGGAGGAGGGCGTCTGCGGGACGTACTTGGTGATGCGTTCCAAGGCGGGGTCGCCGCTGCAGAGCTGGCTGCCGCCGGTGTGGTCCACGAAACCGCCGTAGGCTAAGGTCCCGACGTAGTTGATCCACTTGACCGGCGTCCGCGGATCCTCGATCACGTATTCCTTGCGTTCATCATCGAAGCGGCCGTTGCGCATGGCGACCTCCTGGTTGGTTGTTCTAAGCAATTAACATGAGCGTACACGAGCTTATCGAATTACGCAAGGGAAAAAGCAAACGTTTGCGCGATCTACCGAAACCCGCCGCGCGGGCCGCCGGACCTCGCGGACGCGGCGGCGTCCGCGCCCGCGACGGGTGCCGGCGCGGCCACGGCAGCCGCGCCCTGGCTCTCGGCGACCGGGACGCTCCCTCGATCTAGGCGCGGAGGGCGGCCTGGCGCTTGAAGTGGTCTTCCAGCACGAGGCAGGTCATGGCCTCCACGACCGGCACGATGCGGGGACAGATGCAGACATCGTGCCTGCCCTCGGTGCGGACTTCCACCTCCTCGCCCGAGAGGTTGACGGTCCGCTGGAGGGCGGCGATGGACGAGGTCGGCTTCACGACCACGCGGAAGATGATCTCCGCGCCGGATGAGATTCCGCCGAGGATGCCGCCCGCGTTGTTGGTGAGGAAACCGTTCGAGTCCATCCAGTCGTTGTGCTGGCTGCCCCGCAGGTCCGCCGCGGCGAAACCCATGCCGAACTCGATACCCTTGACCGCGCCGATGGAGAGCATGGCCTTGGCGAACTCCGCGTCGAGCTTGTCGAAGACGGGTTCCCCGAGTCCTGCGGGAACGCCGGTCACGCGGCACTCCACGACGCCGCCGACGCTGTCGTTCGCGGCCTTCACCTTCTCCACCTCCGCCATCATGCGCGCGGCGGCCGCGGCATCGCAGGCGCGGAGTCCGTTCTTCTCGATGACGTCGGGATCGAAGGTTTCGCATTCGACGCCGGCCGCCCGCTTGGTGTAGGCGAGGACTTTAACGCCGCGGGCTGCCAGGAGCTTCCTGGCCACGGCGCCTGCGGCCACGCGTCCGGCCGTCTCGCGGCCCGAGGCCCTGCCCGAGCCGCGCCAGTCCCGGATTCCGTACTTCGCCAGATAGGTGAAATCGGCGTGGCCGGGGCGGAAAAGGCCTTTCACCTCGCTATACGCCGACGATTGGGCGTCCTTGTTGTAGAGGATGATGAGGATGGGCGTCCCGGTCGTCTTCCCCTCGAAGACGCCGGAGAGGATATTCGCGATATCGGCCTCTGCCCGCGGCGTGGACGCCGCGCTCTGGCCGCCCTTGCGCCGGTCCAATTGGGCCTGGATATCCGCTTCGGAGAGTTCGACGCCGGGCGTCGCCCCGTCCACGACCACCCCCACGGCTCCGCCGTGGGATTCGCCGAAGGTGCTGATCCTGAAAAGCGTGCCGAAGCTGCTGCCGGCCATGGTTCCTCCTTCGCGGGTTCCCGCACGCGCATTTCAGCACGGGAAGCCCACGAAGGGGAAGGGGGCGGGGGAAACTACGCCGGGCGCGCGGAGGCCCCGCTCACGAATAATTAACGGCGCCCACGCGGCGGCCTAACGGAGGAATCGTACCGTAGACTCGGGCGGAGAACCGCCCGGGAGGTTCGCCATGGACATACTCGCCAAATGGGCCGCCCTCAAGCTCGTGATCACCACCGTGGCGGCGCTCGTCATCGGCCTCGCCGCGGCCCTCGCCTTCGTTTGAGTCCAGGAGGGGTCCCCCGCGACGTTTCCCAAAGCTTCGGGACACTAGGGATTTCGTTCCGGATCGCGCACGGCGATCCGCCGAAAACCGATCAGTCATCACCTTTAACTGAAAGCCCCTTCACTCTTTCGATTTCGTCCCGGATCGCCGCCGCCTGCTCGAACTCCAGCTTCTTCGCGTGCTCGAGCATCTCGCTCTCCAAGGCGCGGATGAGCTGTTTGCGCTGGGCGGGCACGAGGACGTTGTAGGATTTCTTGAGCACCTCGATGGAGGTTTCGGCGGCTATCTTGTCCTCGGTCTGGTGGCGGTGGAGGATGTCGGCGATGGCCTTCTTGATGGTGGTCGGCGTGATGCCGTGCGCCTCGTTGTAGGCGAGCTGGACCTTCCGCCTCCGCTCCGTCTCGGCGATGGCCTCCTTCATCGCGTCGCTCATGCGGTCGGCGTACATGACCACCTTGCCGGCGGCGTTGCGCGCCGCGCGGCCGATGATCTGCACGAGGCTCGTGACCGAACGGAGGAAGCCGATCTTGTCCGCGTCCAGGATGGCGATGAAGGACACCTCGGGGAGGTCGATGCCCTCGCGCAGCAGGTTGATGCCCACGAGCACGTCGAAGTCGCCGGTGCGCAGCTGGGTGAGGATCTCCACCCGTTCGATGGTCTCCACCTCGCTGTGGATGTAGCGGACCTTGAGGCCGAGGCCCGAGAGGTAGTCGGTGAGGTCCTCCGCCATCTTCTTGGTGAGGGTGAGGACGAGGGACCGCTCGCCGACGGCGATGCGGCGGCGGATCTCGCCGTAGATGTCCTCCATCTGGCCCTCGCTCGGCCGCACCTCGATCTCGGGGTCCAGGAGGCCCGTCGGCCGGATGAGCTGTTCCACCACCCGCGTCGACTGCTCGACCTCGAGCTTGGAGGGCGTCGCGGACACGAAGACGGCCCGGTCGATGAGCGACACGAACTCGTCGTAGCGAAGCGGCCGGTTGTCCAGGGCGCAGGGGAGGCGGAACCCGTAGTCCACGAGGCTCGTCTTCCGCGCGCGGTCGCCGTTGTACATGGCGCCGATCTGCGAGATCGTGACGTGGCTCTCGTCGATGAGGGTGAGGTGCTCCGCGGGGAAATAGTCGATGAGGGTGTCCGGCGCCACGCCGCTCGCCCTTCCCGAGAGCGGCGCGGAATAGTTCTCGATTCCGGGGCAGTAGCCCATCTCGGTGAGCATCTCGATGTCGTACTCCACGCGGGTCTTGAGCCGTTCGGCCTCCATGAATTTGCCCGTGTTCTTGAGGAACTCGTAGCGCTCCTCCAGTTCGTCCTTTATGGAATCGAGCGCCCGGTGGATCATCTCGGCGGGCATGACGAACTGCTTGGCGGGGTAGATGAGGGCCCGGTCCAGCTCTTCCAAGGTCGCGCCGGAGATCGGGTCGAAGCGGCGGATGCGCTCCACCTTGTCCCAGTCCAGTTCGATGCGGTAGGCCTCCTCCAGGTAGGCGGGGTAGATCTCCAGCGTGTCGCCGCGGCGGCGGAAGCGGCCGCGGTCCAGGACGGCGTCGTTCCGCTCGTACTGGAGTTCCACGAAGCGCCGCATGAGGGCGTCCGCATCGATCGTCTCGCCGAGCGATACGGTGGCCGTCATCTCCCGGTACACCTCCGGCGTCGCGAGACCGTAGATGCAGGACACGGTGGCCACGATGATGACGTCCTTGCGCTCCATGAGGCTGCGGGTGGCCGAGAGGCGCATCCGCTCGATCTCCTCGTTGATGGACGCGTCTTTCTCTATGTAGAGGTCGCGGCTCGCGACGTAGGCCTCGGGCTGGTAGTAGTCGTAGTACGAGACGAAGTACTCCACCGCGTTGTGGGGGAAGAACTCCTTGAACTCGCGGAAGAGTTGGGCGGCGAGCGTCTTGTTGTGGCTCACGATGAGGGTGGGCAGCTGCGTCTTCTCGATGATCTTGGCCATCGTGAAGGTCTTGCCCGACCCCGTCACGCCCTTGAGGGTCTGGTACTTATCGCCGGCCAGGACGCCCGCCGCGAGGGCCTCGATCGCCTGAGCCTGGTCACCCGCGGGCTCGAAGGGGGCTACTACTTGGAAGGGACGCATGCGGAGGAGTATGAGCCCGAAGCGGGGCTTTTTCAAGCGGGCACTACACGTTTGTTGCGTAGTCGTGGTGTCCGCGATCGCGCGGGAGTCCTCCGACGGACAGGTAATATCGATAAAACACGCTAGAATATCGGGAGACGGGGCGTCATAAAAAAGGAAGCGCGGAAAACCGGCTTGCTTACGCGCCCAAGGAGCAACCTCATGAAATCGAAGACGGTCCTCATGGCGCGTCGCGTTCCCGCGGCGGTCCTCGCGGCGGCGGCCGCGCTCGCGGTATCTTGCGCGAGCGCCGGCGCCGAGAGCGACGCGGTGACGAGCGCGAGCGTAGTCGCGGATAGGGAAGAATCGGTCCTGGCGGAAATCGGGGCCGTACGGGACGGCAAGAAGACCTTGGTGGTCTACTACACATCGGGGAACGCCTCGGAGCGCGTGGCCGCTGACTTGGCCGCGCTCTTCGGCGCGGATATGGAGAGGATCGTCGAGCGGAAGCCGCGGAATTGGACCTTCATGAACGGCGGGGCCGCCGCCATGTTCGGGTCCACGCCGAAGATCGAGGCGCCGAAGCATGAAAGCGCCGACTACGATCGGGTCTTCGTCCTGACGCCCGTCTGGGCTTGGCGGATGTCGCCGCCCGTCAAGACGTGGCTCAAGGCGCACCGCGGAAGGCTGCCGCAGGCGGCCTTCGGGACGATTTCCGGCGATACGGAGCCGGAGAAGATCGTCGCGAAGATGGCCAAGGCGGGTGGGCGGGCGCCGTTCGCGTACGCGGGCTTTTCCCGGAGGGACTTCCAGAGGGAGAACCGGGCCGTCTACGTCGAGAAACTCCGCTATCTCGCCGGCCTGACGCCGCGGACTCCATCGGCCGGCGAATAGGGCGCCTACCTTCCCAAATCTTCGGGACACTAACCGCGCGCCGCGTGCTATCATGAAGTATCATGAAACAGAGCATCCCTTCGTTTTCCTACATCGATGCCGTGGATTCCATGCGCGTGGCCATCGAGGAGCGGCGGCGCGTCCTGGACCTGTCCTTGGAGCGGACCGCCGCCATCCTGGACGTGCACCGCAATACCCTTTGGCGCATAGAGAACGGGGCGGCGGACCCGAAGATTTGCGTGCTCAACCGGCTCCTCCTCACCATCGGGGCCGACCAGGTGAGCTTTCGGGGCGGCCGCTTCAACATGGTGTGCGGAACGGATTCATGGGAGGAGCTCGGGGGCTTCTGCCCCCACTCCGACGAGTACATGCTCAAAGAGATCGGAAGGCTGATACGGGAGAGCCGGTGCGCCCGCGATTACTCCCAGGAGCATCTCGCGGAACTCGCGGACCTGCACCGGAATACCGTGGGGAAGATCGAGCGCGGCGAGGTGGACCTGACCGTCGCCACCCTCTTCCGGCTCTACGCGGTCCTCTCGGTGGACGTCCTCACGGTACGGGCGGGCAAACTGGTTACGCTCACCGAAAACGATTGATGCACCTTTCGTGGTGACACCACGGAATGTGTAGACCGAGGATTTGTCCGCGGCGATAGTGACCTCACTGTAAAACAGGAGGCCACATCTTATGAAACGGTTCGTTCGAGGCATGCTCGTGTGTTTTTTGTCCGCGGCGGTCTTTGGCTGCGGCGGTTCGGGCGGAGACGATGATCCGGCTCCGGGGGGCGATGATCCGGGGTCGGGGGCGGGGTCGTTCACCGTCCAGGGGTACGCCGCGCAAGGCCTGACCAAGGGGTGGACCGAGGCTAATGAGGGGGACCTGGATCTCTACCTCTACTCCGTAACTCCCGACAACGCCACGGCCGTGGATTTCATCAACCTTACCCTCAATACCGGCTCCCTTGCCGCCGGGACCTATACCACCGCCGACGGTTCGCTCATGGCGGGCACCGTGGGCATCGACTACACGGCGTCGACCCTGGCTTTTTCTTTCCTCGGGGATCTGGACACCGCGTCGGAAGCGGGAGCGAGCACCGTGACCGTGACCGGGTCCGGCTCCGACTATACCCTCGCGTACACGCTCTATCTGAATCCGATCGATGACGCCGAGACGACGATAACGTTGACGGGAACCTATTCGGGCCCTCTATCGAAACTGGAATAGGCGCGGCCGCTCGCCGCGGCGGGCTTACGGCAGCGCGTCGGCGAGCGCGGACTCGTCCTCCAGTCCGAGGAGACGCGCCAGCTCTCCCGACGCCGCGTACAGGTCAAAGCGGCTCGTGATGGCCTGGAGGCGGGCGGTGGACAGCATCGCCTCCGCGTCCGAAAGTTCGGAGGCGGAGAGCGCGGATAGTTTGAATTTCTCCAGCGCGAGCAGGTAGTTCCGCTCCGCGTAGCTCACCGCCGCCCCCGCCGATTCGATTTGGTCCGCCGCCGACAGCACGCCGAGGATCTTCGTGTAAATGGAGAGGCGGAGCTCTTCCGCTTCCTGCGCGAGGGCCGATCGGGAGGCGGCCGCGCCGTTCTCGGCGATGCCGACCGCCGCTCCCCGATCGGAGATCGGGAAGAGCGGAATGACGGCGGTCAGGTCGAAGGTAGGATCGGCCGCGGCCGCGGTGCCGTCGGCGATGGAGGCGGAGTAGGACGCGGACGCGGTCACCGAGGGAAAGAAATCGGCGCGGGCTGTCGTCGTCGCCAGGCCGGCGATATCTACGGCGAGGCGTCGCTGCGCGAGGTCCGGATTGCGGTCCTCGGCTCTGGCGTACAGCGAGTCGGATAGCGCATCGAGGTCCCGCTCCGCGGCCGGCCGGAGCGCGGCGACGATCCTCTCGTAGACGGCATCTTCGCTCGCGACCGGCTCCACGGATTTTCCGAGGTACGAGGCGAGCGTCCTCCGCGCCGCGTCGGCCGCGAATTTGGCCTGCGTCGCCTTGGTCTTGGCTGACGCCCGGGCCGAGAGGGTGGAAAGGTACTCGGTCTCCGAGAGGGCTCCGGCCTGCCGCTTGGCTTCCGCGAGATCGAGGCGCAGTTCGGCCGCCGCCAGCCCCTTGCGGTCGGCCTCATACGCGCTCGCCGTCTCCAGCGCGCCGAGGAACCGCGCGTCGAGCTCGGCGAGCGTCGCGAGGCGCGCGGAGCGGAGGCGGGCCTCCGCCAGGAGGCTCTCCTTTCCCGCGCTCTTCAGGGCCGCGACCTTGGCTCCGCCCGAGAATAGGGTGGCTTTCGCCGAGAGACCGGCCCGGCTCGTGGTCGCGATCGCGGCGTCGGTCGCCGATCCCGCGACTCCCGCGGTCGCGGAGAGGGAGGGGAGGAAGCCGGCCGCGGCCGCTTTCTCGCCGAGCTTGCCGGACCGGACGGCGATCTCCGCCTGCTTCACCGTTTCGCTCGCCGCGAGGGCCGCGAGCCGCGCTTCGCCTATCTTCAAGGTTTCGGCGCGGACGGGGACCGCCCACGCCGCGGCCAGCACGATCGCGGCGCCGAGCCTCCGGGCCGGCAGGCCGGCCGCGCTTCGTTCGGTTTTCATCGTTTTCCTCACTCGGTCCTCAAGGCGTCGATGGGATTCATCGACGCGGCCTTCCGTGCGGGGTAATAGCCGAAGAAGACCCCCACGGCCGCGGCGAAGCCGCCCGAAAGCAGGATGAACAGCGGATCGATGATCGCCCTGATCTTCCACAGGCCGTTGAGGGCGGAAACGGCCAGCAGGGCGACCAGTATGCCGAGGAGGCCCCCGAGCAGGCTCAAGACCACCGCCTCGGTGAGGAATTGGCGCAGGATATCCGTCCTGCGGGCTCCCACCGAGAGCCGGATACCGATCTCCCGCGTCCGTTCGGTGACCGACACGAGCATGATGTTCATGATCCCGATGCCCCCGACCAGCAAGGACACCCCCGCGATGGCGGCGAGCAGGACGGTGAGGCTCTTGGCCGTGGACGAGGCCATCGAGATGATCTCCTCTTGGTTGAAGAGCTGGTAGTCGGCCTCGTCGCCCTCCGCGAGCCGATGGGCCGCGCGGAGTACCGCGTCCACCTCTTCCTGCGCCGCGGTCATCTCCGCCTCGCCGACCGCGCTCAGCTCTATCGAGTTGAGGAAGGCGCTCCGCTGGAGGCGGGCGAGGGCGGTGTCGAGGGGGACCATGACGACGTTGTCCTGATCGTCGCCCATGCCCGTCTTCCCCTTGCTCGCGAGCACGCCGATGACCCGGAAAGGCGTCCGGTTGATGCGGAGCTGCGCCCCGATGGGGTCGGAACCCTGGAAGAGTTCGTCCGCGAGCGTGGCGCCGATCACCGCGACCTTCTGCCGGGAGGCGTTGTCGCGCTCGGTGAAGAAATCGCCCGACGCGAGCGACCAGTTCCGTATCTCCGGGTAGGAAGGTTCGACGCCGTACGCCGAGGTGGTCCAATAGCCCGAACCGCCGGCGGCGGTGACCGTCATGCGCACGGCCCCGGAGACCGCGGCGACCGCGGTGGTCTCCGCCCGGATTTTCGCGACGTCCGCGACCGTGAGCCGGTTGGCGGAGAAACGGCCGCGCGGCGGCCTCACCTGGAGGAGGTTCGTCCCCATGGAGGCGATGTTCTCCCTGATGTTCGCCTGGGAGCCCTCGCCGACGGCGACCATGATGATGACGGAACTCACGCCGATGATGACGCCGAGCGTGGTGAGGAGGCTCCGCATGCGGTTGCGGAGTATCGAGCGGAAGGACATGCGCACGAGCACGGGCAGGTTCATATGCCGGTTCCCCGTTCGGCCGCCGCCCCCAGGAACCCCGCGTGGTCTTCCCTCGTCGCGACGAGGACCTCGCTCGCGCGGCCCCTATTCGCAATGGGCGCGTCGGACAGGATGCGGCCGTCCCGGACCGCTATCTTCCGCTTGGCGAAGCCGGCGATGTCCATCTCATGGGTGACCATGACCACGGTGATGCCGTCGTCGTTGAGTTCCTGGAAGAGGGCCATGATCTCCAGGGACATGAGGGAATCGAGGTTGCCCGTCGGCTCG
>JAEXTK010000010.1 GCA_023406985.1 Spirochaetota bacterium
TCCGCCTCGAACCGGATCGTCGGGGCGATCGTGTCCACCGTGACCGGCCCGACCCTCGTGTTCGCCGACCAATCGCCCGCGCCGTTCCGGGCGCCCACGAGGACCGTATAGGAGGCGGCCTCCGCGAGCGCGAGGCCTTCGGCCGTGAAGGCGGCCACGGAAAGATTCCCCGGAGCCCGCTCGGCCGCGATCGTCCGCCATTGGATCGACCCGCCCGCGCCCTCTATGCCTATCCTGAACGCGGTGAACCCGCTCTCGTCGTCGGTCGCATTGAACGCGATCCCTTCTAGGGAACTCGCGCTCCGGCTATACCGGGGGACGGTCGCCGCGGGCGCCGCCGGCGGCGTCTTGTCGATGAGGATGCCGCCGCTCGTCGCCGCCCCCGCCCACGCGCCGGCGCCGTTCCGCGCCCGAACGCGCACGTAGAGGAGCGAACGGTCGCTCACCGTCCCCTGGAGCGCCGAGAACGCGATCGTCGCGTCGAGGGCGCCTCCATTCGACGCGCCGACCCACCCGCCCGTATACGCGTACGGATCCGTCATCGTCCCCGCGCAGTACTGCCATTCTCGGATGCCCGATTCCGCGTCGGCGGCCTCGGCGTACACCGCCGCCGAGGTCGAGGCGTAGGCAGGGAATCGGGTCGTCGTCATCGCGGGCGGCGTGCGGTCCATCACGATCGGCTCGCTCAGGCCCCACGCCGCGCTCGTTCTTCCGCTCTTCGCGTACGCCCTCACGTAGAGGCGATAGCTGCCGTCGGCCAGGCCGGCCACGGGATGCTCGTAGAAGGCCTCGCTCCCCACGTCGATCCACGCGGCCGCGGCGGGATTGGAGCCCGCCTTCACCAATGCGACGGAAAAGTGATCGATGGGAGAGGCGGCCGTATAGTCCCAGTCGAAGCGCGCCGCCGCCGCGTCCAGATTGCCGCGGACCGCGCCGATCGCGGGACTCGTCCCGTCGTAGACCACCCCGCCCGAATAACCGTACTCCGCGAGGCCCGCCTCGTTCCTGCACTCGGCGCGGAACGTCGTGATCTTCCCTTCCGCGAGCGGGGCCTGTCCCCCGAACGCGAAGTAGGGTTCCGCCGATAGGTACGGCGTCGCCCCTTCCCGTCTCTTCCAAGTCTTGAGCGCCGGATCCCAGTCGCCCGCCTCGGCCGCGTACGTCATGCCGGTGAGGTCCTCCACGGCGTCCACGTACAGGCGGACGTTCTCCTTCGTCGCCGTATATTGGACGTCGTCCGCTCCGTCGCCGACGAGGAGCAGGACCTTCGCGACGAAGGGCGCCGTATCGTCGCACACGATCCCGTCGCTCGTTCCCACGCTCGATAGGCCCGCCCCGTTGGTCGCGCGGACCACGAAGTACCAGACGTCCCGGTGCGCCCGCGCCGCGTCCGCCGCTCCCGCGACGGCGCTCGTCCCGCCTTCCGCGTCGTGCCATACGACCGAGGCGAGGTCGCGCGGAGTCTTCGTCACGCCCCACTCGTAGGCGACCGTACCGCTCTCGGCGTCCTCTCGCGTCCAGCGCCAATCGGCCTCCAAGGCCTGGGCGGTATTCATCGCCTCCCCCTGGTCCATGACCGACGGGATCGGCGGCGGCGTGTCGTCGATCCGGATCGGGCGGCTCCGCAGCTCGCCCGTTTCCCCCGCCCCGTTCGTCGCCCGGAGGCGCACGTACACGCGGTCGCCGCCGCGGAGCGCCGCGGCCCCGCTTCCCGTCCGCACGTTCAGGGAATAGCCGTCCATGCGCGCAGCGGTCGGCAACGCCGACCATGCGGAAACGACGTCCACGCCGCCTGAGCCGTTGATCCGCTCAACCTGCGCCTCGATCCGCGCGATGCCCGATTCGTCGTCCGCCGTCTTCCAGCCCAGCTTCAGGCCGGACGAGGCGCAGGCCGCGGGGACCGAAAGCCCCTTCTCCGCGTCGAAGAGCGGCGCGCTCCCGTCGACGAGGGCCCCCGCGCTCCGCCCGATCGCCGAAAGGCCGCCCCCCTCGAATACGGCCTGGGCCTCTATGGCGTACGTCAGCCCGCTCTCCACGGTGGTATCGAGATACGCTTCCCGCACGCCGGTCTCGAGCCACGGCCCCGCGCTCCCGCTCGAGTCCACCGACCGGTAGCGGTAGCCGGTTACCTTCTCGCTCCCGTAGTAGGTCCACCGCCCCCAGAGCGGTTCCTTGTCGGACACGTACGGGCCGCGGTCCAGGACGACCATCCCCGAAGGAGGCGCGACCGCGAAGGAATTCCCCGCGGCGACCTCCGTCCCCGCTCCCGCGTTGTTCTCGGCCCGGATGCGGACGCGGTAGGTCCCCGCCGCGTCCGCGGGCAGCGGTAGCGTGAAGGCGGCCTCGCCGGTCGGTTTCCAAAGCCACCCGTCCACGTTGCCCGCGATCTTGCGGCTCAAGAGCGCGGCGTCCGCGTCGGTCCCGAGGCGGATGCCGATGCGCGCGATCCCCGATTCCGGATCGGCCGCCGTCGCCGCGATGCGGCCGACGCCGCCTGCCATCGCCGCCTGTCCCGTCGCCGCGAGTCCCGTCGGAGAACTCGCATCGAAGACGAAGTCCCCGCTCGACTTCTCCGTAACGAGCCCCGCGCCGTTCGTCGCCTTGGCGAGGATGCGGTAACGCCGGCCGCTTACGGCGCCCGCGGCTACCGCCGCGGCCACGCTCGTCTTCCATACGACGTCCGTTCCTTCCTCCGCGAGCGCGTACGCCGCGGTCGATCCGCTGCCGGGATCCTGGTGCGTGAACGTGACCTTGAGGAGCGCGAGGTTCGAACAGTACAGGGCACCTGCGGTTTCGGTGAAGCCGGTGACGCCGAGCGACGCCTCCGGCGGCGAGGTATCGATGGTCCTGCCCGTGCCGTCGGTGAACGGGGCGGAGACGTTCCCCGCCCAGTCCACCGCCTGGAGCACCAGGTACGACCTCGCCTCCTCCACGCTATCCATGACGAAGGTCCGTTCGTAGACGGCTTCCCCGCTCTCTCCCGCCGCCGGCGCGCTCGCCCGTCCGCTCACCGTCCGCCACGTCGCCGGGACCTCCCCCGGCGCCGCGACCGTCCCGTACTTGATTTCCTTGATGCCCGCATAGTCGTCGCGGACGGTGACCCGGCCGATCGCCGCCGAGGAATCGAGGTAGGTTCCCGTCGCTCCCGTCACCGAAAAACCGGTGATCACGGGAGGGCCCGCGTCGAGCCGGATTTGGCCGCTCGTGAAGACGCCCTCGTTCCCCGCCGCGTCGCGGACGACGATCCTGAGGACCGCAGCCTTTCCCGCGAGAGGAGAAAGGTCCAGCGTCCACTTCCCCGCCGTTCCGGCCCCGGCCGTCAGGGAGACCGTCTTCCCATCCCGCGTCGCCTGGGCCTCCACGGTATACGCGTTGGCTTCCCGCACTTCGAAGGGGAACGCCGCGTCCTTCGTGAACAAGGAGGCCGGCGTGGCAGCGACGATTTCCGGATCCCGGCCGTCCACCGTGAACGAAGCCTCCGCGGACCGCGACGAACCGCCGTACCCGTCCGTCGTTTCCACGTACCACGCGTACGCGTGGCCGTCCGCGAGCGTTCCGGCGGCCGCTTCCAGGCGCGCCTCACGAAGGCCGCCTTGGAGGAGCGCGTAGCCGCCGCTCGCCTTGTCCGCGAGGTACACCGCGTAGCCGAGCGCGTCCAAATCCGCGTCGAAGGGAGCCGTCCATGCGAAGGTCGCCGTCGGCTTCGCCAGAGGCGACGGGCCGCGCGCCTCCGCCGCCGCGGGCGGGAAGTTGGCCGCCGCCGCGGTCGCCGGGTACCAGAACTCCGTTGCCGCGCACACGACTCCGTCGCTCGTCAGGCTCTGCAATCGATAGAGGTGCCGACCATGCGCCGGCCGATCTCCATGGACGATCTTCGAAACGCCGCCGCTCCCCGTCATCGATCCCACGGTTTGGAAGGCGCCCGCGTTCTGGTACGCGAGGCGTTGCTCGCCGGCGAACGATCCCGATGCGGCGAACGAGTACTCGCGGGCTACCCCGCCGTCTTCCTTCACGCGCCACGAACTGGAGCCCGCGACCGCCGCAAGCGGCACGTAGGCCCGAACGGTTTTCGTCGCCGCCGCCGAGAGGTTCCCCGCCCGGTCCTCGCTCCGGATGGATACGGCGAACGGGGCGTCCGCCGCCGCGGCCCGCGTCGGCACCGCGAACGAGACGGTCGCCCCCGCAGGATTCAGCGTCCGCGTCTCGCCCCCAACCTCGACCGTGTATCGATAGAGGTCAGAATCGGCGTAGGTCCAATCGATCATCGCGTCCCGGTTCTCGTCGAAGCGGTAACCGGCGACGAATTGGAGCGACGGGGCGGTCCGGTCCGCCTTCGTGGCGAAGCTCGAGGTCGTCGCGTTGCCCGCTTTGTCGAAAGCCGCGGAGCGGATATACGTCACCGTCTTCTCGGGTACGGCGGGCATCGGCCAGAGCGCGGAGCGCAGCGCGCCGTCGCTCGCGCTCAGGCTCAGTCCCGCGCTCCCCGCCCTGAGCGAGGTGACCTGCGCAGCGCTCAGGGCGGTCGCGTCCAGGACGCCGCTTCCGCTGAGCGGGTACAGCGTCGCGGGCGGGGCGGAATCGGGCGACGTCGCATTCCACATCACGATCCGTTCAGCGCCCGAGATTTCCGGAATCGAGGGATCGGTCGCGGACAATTCGACGGCCACCACGGGGCCCGAGGAACCGTTTGCCTCCAGCGCCGCGATGCGTTCCTTCCGGGAGGTCGAGTAGGTCCAGAATCCGGCGACGAGCGTCGGCGCCGCCGCGTCCACGAGCACCGGGATTTCGGGGTACGGATGGACCGCCGCCGCTTCCCCGCCGAGCGCGTAACGCTCGGTCACTTCGGCACGGAGCGTCCATCGGCCCGACAGGTTCGCCGGATCGAAGACGGCTTCCCCGCCGCTCGCCGCGTACGATCGGGTCGATCCGTCCGGAGCCGTCGCCGTCACCTTCCACGAGACTTCGTCCCCGTCGGCGTCCTTCCCGTTCGCCACGTCCGCGCTCATCCCGACGAAGCGCAGGGTTTCGCCGCGAGCCAGCCCGACGATATCCGAACCCGCCCATTCGATACCGCCCGCACTCACCGTCGCGATCGTCGTCGCGGGGGAGGGACCGGCGAGGACCTGGAAGGCGTACGCGGGAACACTGTTCGGTATCGACGCCTCGCCCGTCTTCACGGTTTCCGTGGTCGCGCAATCGACGTACGCGAGTTCGACCTCGTATCGGACCTTCTTGTGCGCGTACGTCGCCGACGGCAACGTATCCGTGAAGACCGCGACGCCGTCCGACGTGGACCAACGCGCGTCGGTCTTGCCCACGGCCATGGTCGCGTCCAGGAGACCGTCGACGTACCGGCGTATGGTATATAGCCCGTTCTTGATTGATGGATCGAAGAGCCCAGCCAGGGAACGCGAGAAACGAAGCGTCGGCCGGTAGGCGAAGGCTCCGCCCGTAACCTGCGCGGCGCCGCAGGCCAAGACCATGGACGGCTTCTTGGGCGGAATCAGGAGAGTGAACGACGGCGCAGCCTCCGCCGCGGTCCGGTTCCCGAGGTT
>JAEXTK010000068.1 GCA_023406985.1 Spirochaetota bacterium
TAGCCGATAAGCTGTCGTTGTTCGTGGACGAGGCCGGCCGCAAGGAGCAGTTGGAGGGCCTGATCGGCGTCGTCGCCCTCCGCGCGGACGCGGATTTGGCGGCCGTCTTCGTCCACGACGAGGGGGCGGGCGAACTCGTCCTCTGCGGGGCCTACGAAAAGGGCACGGGCTCGCCGGGCGAGAATTGCGCGGCCGACTCCGCGCCCCGCCGGTTCGCCCTGGAGGGGAACGAGGTCGGCCGGGCCTTCACCGAGCGGCGCGTCGTTTGGCTCTCCTATCCCGCGGACGAAGCGAGCCGGCCCTATCGATCCAAGGTGGTGATCCCCATCGCGCGCGGGCCCCTGCAGACCGGGGTCCTGATCCTCGCGCGCGCGGGAGACCGGGCATTCGAGGCCGAGGACGAAGCGGGCCTGATGGCAGCGGCGTCGCGCTTCGGCGACCTCCTCTCCGAAGCCTCCGCGCTCCTCGCCTGCCGCGCGGGCGCGGGAAGCGAGCCGCGGACGATCCGGGGCATCAAGGCTTCGGACGGGCAGGCGTTCGGGACCGCCCTGCCGGTCTGGGCGGACATCGACGCGCTCGCCGCGCGGGCCGCCGGCGCGGGGGACGCCGCGGCGAGGGACGCCGCGGCGGAACTCGCCCTATTCGAATCGGCGCTCGAGGCCTCCGTCCGTCAGCTCGGCGACCTCCAGGCGAGCGCCGCGGAAGGCGACGCCGAGATGGTCGCGCTCATCTTCTCCGCCCACGCGCTCATGATCAAGGACGGCGGTTTCACCGGCAAGATACGGAACCGCATCCGCTCCGGCGATTCGGCCGCGGGGGCGGTCCGCGCGGTCGTCGCCGAATACGCCGCCCGCTTCGCCGAGATGACCGAGGTTCGCCTGGCGGAAAAGGCCCAGGACGTCCGGGACCTGGGCTACCGGCTCATCAACAACATCGTCGGCGGGGCGGGGGCGTTCTCCTATAAGGGGAAGATCGTGATCGCGCGGCACATCTATCCTTCCGACCTCTACCGGCTCGCGCTGGAAGGGGCGGACGGCCTCGTGCTCCGCGGCAGCGGGCTGACCGCGCACATCGCCATCCTGGCCCGGTCCCTCGCCCTACCGGTCATGATCACCGACGACAAGTCGATCCTCTCCATCGCGGAGGGGACTCCGGTCCTGCTCGACGCCACGGCCGGCGTCCTCCATGTCCATCCGCGGAAGGGCCCGCCCCGGCGCCGCGCGGGGAGCGGCGGCGAGGCCTTGGCCTATCATCTCAAGGGCAAGACCGCCGACGGGACCGCGGTCCAGGTCCTCGCGAACGTGAACATCCTCAAGGACGCGGCCGAAGCCGTCGCCCAGGGGGCGGAGGGGATCGGCCTGTACCGGAGCGAATTCCCCTTCATCCTCAAGAACGATTACCTGTCCGAAGAGCAGCAATACCGGATCTATCGATCCATCGTCCTGAGCCAGGCCGGGAAACCGGTGGTGCTGCGCACCGCCGATATCGGCGGGGACAAGCTGCTCCAAGGCCGGAGCGAGGCGGAGAACAATCCCTTCCTCGGCGTCCGCGGCATCCGCTTCTCCCTCGCGAACCGGGAAATGTTCCGGGAACAACTGCGCGCCATGCTGCGGGCGGGCGAGGGGGCCGACCTCGGGATCATGCTGCCGATGGTGTCCGGCGTGGAGGAGGTGCTGGAGGCGAAGGAGGAGATCCGCCTCGCCGCCGCCTCCCTCTCGGAACGGGGCGTGGGCCACAACGCGGCCGCGCGGATCGGCGCCATGATCGAACTCCCGTCCGCCGCCATGGCCGTCGGGGACATCGCCGCGGAGACCGACTTCCTCTCCATCGGGACGAACGACCTCACCATGTACCTCCTGGCCGTGGACCGCACGAACGAGCGCCTGAGCCACCTCTACCAGAGCCACCATCCCTCGGTCCTCCGGGTGTTTTCGGCGATCGCCCGCTTCAGCGGGGCCAAGCGCGCCGAACTTTCCGTGTGCGGGGACGTCGCCGCGGACCCGGTGCTCGCGCCCTTCTTCGTGGGTATCGGCATCCGCAAGCTGAGCGTCAGCCCCGCCAAGGTGGAAGGCGTGAAGCGCCTCCTCGCCTCGTTCACCCTGGACGAGATGCGGCAGATCTCCCGCGAGCTCCTCGCCATCCGGCGGCTCGCTGACATGCGGCGATACCTGGACGGCTTCGCGTCCCTGCACCCGGGCAAGACCGCGCGGCAGGGATCGCGGGTGCCGGTCCGAACCTGAACGAACCGCCCGGCGCCGCCTCCGGCACTTTTTACTTGACCGGTTTAAATTCGGTGCTATACTCGTCGCTAGGTGTGACGTAACACCTACCCGTACCACGGGGAAAAAAAGGATGGAGGAAGGCAAATGAAGAAAGCGGTGTCAAGCGTTTTGGCGATCGGCGCGATCCTCGCCGTGCTGCTGACCACGGCATCTTGCTCCGGCGGCTCCAAGGGCGCCCAAGCGAAAGACGTGACGATCAACATGTTCCAGCTCAAGGTGGAGATCAAGGACGCGCTCGACGCGTACGCCGCGAAGTATTCCGCGGCGCATCCCGGCGTCACCGTCAAGGTGGAGACCCTCGGCGGCGGCGGCGACTACGGCGGGGCCATGAAGGCCAAGGCGCAGTCGGACCAGATGCCGGACATCTTCATGATCGAAGGCCTCGGCGGCTACCAGATCTGGAAGGACTATATCGCCGACCTGAGCGCCGAGCCGTGGGTCAAGGACACGGATCTGGCCATGAAGGTTGACGGCAAGGTCGTCGGCTTCCCGGTCGCGATCGAAGGCTACGGACTGGCCTACAACGCCGACATCCTGGCCAAGGCGGGCATCGACCCCGCGACGCTCACGACCCGCGCAGCCTACGAGAAGGCCCTGAAGCTCCTGGATTCCAAGAAGGCCGCGCTCGGCATCGACGCGCCGGTCGCGATGGCGGCCTCGGTCGCCGGCGGCATGTGGTGGGTCGCGGCCCAGCATAACCTGGCCTGCTACTGGGGCGGCGGCCTCGCGTTCGACGATACGAGCGTGATCCAGAAGGCGCTCAAGGGCGAGCTCGACGACGCCCGCTTCGCCCAGTACGCCAAGTACCTCCAGCTCCTCTTCAAGTACGCCGACAAGAAGATCCTGCTGAACGGCAGCTACGACGACCAGGTCGGCGCCTTCGCCCAGGGCAAGACCGCCTTCCTGCACCAGGGCAACTGGGTCGATCCCAACCTCAAGCAGCTCGGCGTCACCTTCAAGATCGGCTACGCGCCCCACGCCTTCCTGGACACCGAGGAGAAGGGACTTTACCTCTTCGCCCCGAGCTGGTACTGCGTGAACGCGAAGAGCCCGAACGCCGAGGCGGCCAAGGCCTTCCTCGCCTCCATCGCCGGAACCCCCGAGGGCCACGACTACATGGTCAACCAGGCCGGCATGATCCCCGCGTTCAAGTCCGTCACCCTCAAGCCGGCCGGCCAGCTCAGCCAGGCGCTCATGGAAGCCAACGCCCGCGGCGGCAACTACGGCGTGTTCTTCGGCATGCTCCCCGACGGCGCCGGCCAGAACGTCTTCGGCCCCATCTTCGACCTGTTCGCCCAGAACCCGAATAATATCGATCAGTTCATCGCGGACATGAAGAAGGCGGTCGCCGGCCTTCCGAAAATGTAAATAGTTCGAATCGGGGGCGCGGGGGGAAGCCGCCCCCCATTGCCCGGAACCCCGAGCAAAAT
>JAEXTK010000144.1 GCA_023406985.1 Spirochaetota bacterium
TTCCTTGACCGAGTAGCGGACGATGGTGCCGGTGACCGGAGCGCCGATGGTGGCGCCGCCGCCGACCGCGACCGCGGCGGGAGCCGCCGTGGAGGCGGCGGGAGCCGCAGGGGCCGCGGCGGGGGCAGCCGCCGGCGTGACCGCCATGGTGCCCTCGGGGCGGACGACGACGTTGTAGTCGGCGCCGTTGACGTTCACGACGTACTTGGCGGCGACGTTCGCGCCCGCGGGGGCGGGAGCGGCGGCCTTGGGGGCATCCGGCTCGGCGGTGAACTTCACCGGGCCGTTCGCCCGCTTCTTGAAGAAGTCCGGCGCGACCTTCGGGAACATGGCGTAGGTGAGGACGTCCTCCACCGCGACCTTCTCGGTCCCGAGGAGCTTCTTGGTCTCCTCCTCGAGCTTGGCGAACTCGTTGGGGATATCGTCCGCGGGGCGGTGGGTGATTTCCTTCTCCATCTTGAGGGCCTCGAGGGCCTTCTTGACGGCTTCCTGGTTCTTGGGCGCGGGGCAGGTGCCGTACTTGCCGACCAACAGGTCCATGGACTCGCCGGTGAGCTTGGCGTAGCGGCCGAAGAGGACGTTGAACACGGCCTGGGTTCCGACGATCTGGCTCGTGGGGGTGACGAGGGGCGGATAGCCGAAGTCCTTCTGGACCACGGCGATCTCCTTGAGCACGGCGTCCATCTTGTCGGCCGCGCCCTGTTCCTTGAGCTGGCTCTCCAGGTTGGAGAGCATGCCGCCGGGGACCTGGGAAACCAGGATGCGGGTATCGGCGCCGAGGAAGCTGGACTCGAACTTCTTGTAGTTCTTGCGGACCTCGCGGAAGTATTCGGCGCATTCCAGAAGGAGGTTCGTGTCCAGGCCGGTATCGTAGGAGGTTCCCTTGAAGATCTCGACCATGGTCTCGGTGGGGCTGTGGCTCGTGCCCATGGCGAGCGTGGAGATGACGGTGTCGAGGATCTCGGCGCCGGCTTCGGCGGCCTTGGTCAGGGTCGCCACCGACATGCCGGTGGTGGCGTGGGAGTGCACCTCGATCGGGAGGTCGACGGCCTTCTTGATGGCCCTCACGAGTTCGTAGGCGTCGAAGGGCTTGAGGAGTCCGGCCATGTCCTTGATGCAGAGGGAATCCGCGCCTTCGGCCGCGAGTTCCTTGGCGAGCTCGACGTACTTCGGAATGGTGTGGAAGGGCGTGGTGGCGTAGGAGATGGTCGCCTGGACGTGCTTACCGGTCTTCTTGGCGGCCTCGGTGGCGGCCTTGAAGTTGCGGGGATCGTTCACCGCGTCGAAAATGCGGAAGACGTCCACGCCGTTCTTGGCGGCGGCTTCGACGAACTTGGCGACGACGTCGTCGGCGTAGTGACGGTAGCCGAGGAGGTTCTGCCCGCGAAGGAGCATCATGATCTTGGTGTTGGGCAGGGCCTTCTTGAGCTGGCGGAGGCGCTCCCACGGATCTTCGTTGATGAAGCGGATGCAGCTGTCGAAGGTGGCGCCGCCCCAGGCTTCAAGGGCGAAGTAGCCGACCTTGTCGAGCTTCGGGCAGATAGGCAACATGTCCGCGGTGGTCATACGGGTCGCGAGGAGGGACTGATGGGCGTCGCGGAGTACGAGATCGGTAAGCTGTACCTTGGCCATTATGGAGTTCTCCCTTATGCGTTATTTTTGCGGTAAGTATTAACCGCGGCGGTCACCGCCGCGACAACGGCGGCGCTATCTTCCGAAGCACCCACCACGGCGGGAGCATCGTTCGGCGAGCGTACATCGGAATCCCATCCGAACGAGCGGATGAGACGCGCTACGAGGTTCATGAAAATGATCAGGATGAAGAGGAAGGAAAACACTACGGCCATCCCGAGCAGCGCGAGTACACCGCTCTGACCGAACATCTCGGCTATCGTCATACGGCCTCCAGACGAGTATTGGGAAAAATGAATCACGTGCACCATACCAGGAATACGTTGGTTTATTCAAGGCGAAGAACCGCCGGGCGATCTTTTTTTATCGAAATAACGGCGGAGCGTCGGTGAGGATAGGGGCCCGGGCAGGCGTTTCGTTTCGCGCGCTCAGGGGTTGGCGTTGCGGTATTCGGCGACGGCCGCCGTGATGGCGGCGATCACCGCGGCTTCATCCGCGGCCTCCGGAGCCGCCGAGGCCGGCGCCGCGGAGGGCGCGGGGGGCGCTCCGTCCCGCGTCCGGTCCTCCAAAAGGTAGGCGAGGCCGCAGAGGGAGACGACGATTATCGCGAAGCCGACAACGCTGGAATACGAACTCGCATCGAGGATCTCGACCATAGGTTCACGACCTCCAATCCTGCGCTGAGTCGACATTTAAGATACTACCGCCGACGGCCTTCCGCAAGCGAAGACGTGTTCCCGAACGGCCGTGAAAAGGGGGCGGCCGCGCTTGCCCCGGCCTCCCCGCCCGGTCTATACTCCTCTTCCGGAGGAACGCCATGGACCACGACACGATACGCGCGCGCGCGCGGGACTATATTTCCAAGGAAGGGGACGCCGCGTTCCGCGCGGAAGCCGAGAAGCTTTTGGCCGCCGAGGACTGGAAGGAGCTCGAGGATCGCTTCTACCGCGACCTGGAGTTCGGCACCGGAGGCCTCCGCGGCGTCATCGGCGGCGGCTACAACCGCATGAACTCCTACGTGGTCGCCCGCGCGACCCAAGGCCTCGCGACCTACCTCAAGAAGGCGTTCCCCGACAAGGCCAAAGTAGCCGGCGGCTTGTCCGCCGCGATCGCCTACGATAGCCGGCGGTATTCCCCCGAATTCGCCGAGGCCACCGCCCTCGTCTTCGCGGCGAACGGCATCAAGGCCTACCTTTTCTCCTCGCTCCGCCCCACGCCCGAGCTCTCCTTCGCCATCAGGAAGCTCGGCTGCGATACGGGCGTCGTGGTGACCGCGAGCCACAACCCGCCCCAGTACAACGGCTACAAGGCCTACTGGAACGACGGGGCCCAGGTCATCGAGCCGCACGACGCGCTCATCATCGCCGAGGTGAACGCCGTCACCAAGATCGAGAAGCTGGACAAGGCGGCGGCCCTCGCGGCTGGCCTCCTGGTGCTCATCGACGAAGAGATCGACGTCCCCTACGCCGACATGGTCCGTTCGCGCCTCTTCCGGCCCGCCCTCATCAAGGAGAAGGCCAAGGACGTCAAGATCGTCTACCCCCCGCTCCACGGCACGGGCGCGCGCCACGTGGAAGGCGTGCTCGGCAGCCTCGGGCTCGGCGTCATCACCGTACCGGAGCAGCGCGAGCCGGACGGCAACTTCCCGACGGTCTCCTTCCCCAACCCCGAAGAGGCCGCCGCCCTCAAAATGGCGCTGGAGCTGGGCGCGAAGGAAAAGGCGGACGTGGTCATGGCCACCGACCCCGACGCGGACCGCCTCGGCATCGCCGTGCCCGACAAGGAGGGCGGCTTTACCCTCGTGACGGGCAACCAGCTCGGCGCCCTCCTGGCCGACTACATCTTCCTCTCGCTCAAGGAGCTCGGGAAGCTGCCCAAGAAGCCGGCGATGATCAACTCCATCGTCACCACGGGCCTGCAGAAGCGCGTCGCCGCGGGTTACGGCGCCGAATGCTTCGAGTGCCTCACGGGCTTCAAGTGGATCGCCGACGTCTGGCGCAGGTGCGAGACGGACGGAAAGGGGTACACGGTCGTCTTCGGCACCGAGGAAAGCTACGGCTACCTCGTGGAGCAGGAGGTGCGGGACAAGGACGGCGTGTCCGCCGCCGCCCTCACCGCCGAGATGACCCTCTACTGGCGGAGCAAGGGCAAGAGCCTGCTCGATCGCCTGGACGACCTCTACCTCGCCCACGGCTACTGGCAGGAGATCGGCATCTCCAAGTACTTCCAGGGTCCCGAGGGCGGGTCGATCATGAAGGGCATCATGGACGAATACCGGAAGAATCCGCCGGCCAAGCTCGGCGGGATCGAGGTGGTGAAGGTGCGCGACGTCCTGGAGTCGGTCTGGAAGTATCCGGGAAAACCAGGGAAGTCCGAGCCCGTCGACTTCGCGAAGAGCGACGTGCTGCAGTTCTTCCTGGCCGACGGAACGGTCGTGAGCGCGCGGCCGAGCGGCACCGAACCCAAGATCAAGTTCTACGCCACCTGCTGCGCCGAAGTCGGGAAGTCGGGACTGGCCGCCGCGAAAGCCGAGGTCGGCGCCAAGCTCAAGGCGATCGAGGCGGACCTCCGCGCCGTCATCGGCGCCTAGGCCGCTTGCCGATGGCCACCTACGACTGGGCGACCGAAGCCTTCATCGGACGTAACTCCGCCGGCACGGCGGGCGCCGTGCCGGGGTCTGCCGCGGCCGATGCTCCCGCGCCTGCCCCCGCGGACGGCGAACCGCAGGGACCGGCGGCGGTCTTCGTCGCCTTCGACCTGGAAACCACGGGGCTCGACCCCAAAAAAGAGCGCATCGTGGAGATCGGCGCCGTCAAATTCGATAGGCGGGGTCCCATCGGCCGCTTCTCCGTGCTCATAAACCCGGGCATACCGATGCCCGCGGAGGCCTCCAAGATCAACGGCATCACCGACGCCATGCTCGCGGGGAAGCCGTCATTGGACGAGGTCCTGCCCGACTTCATCCGCTTCATCGCCGGCGCGGCCCTCGTGGCGCACAACGCCCCCTTCGACTGCAGCTTCGTGGACGCTTCGCTCGCCGAGCGGTGGGAGAAGGCGCGGAAAGCCAAGGCCGAGGATCCGGCCCAGGGCTCGCTCCTGGCCGCGGACGCCGGAGCGAGCGAAGCGCCGGCGGAAAAATTCTGGACCCCGCCCTTCGGCGCGCTCCCCAACCGCGTCGTGGACACGCGCATCTACGCGAAGGAAGCCTTCCCCAACCGCTGGAAGTACAACCTGCAGGACTTGGCCAAATTCCTCGGCGTGAACGCCCTGGAAGCGCACCGGGCCGAGGACGACGCCCGCGTCTGCATGGAAGTGTTCATCAAGTGCGCCGAAAAGTCGGCGGGGATGGAAGTGCCGACCTTCGGCTGACCTCAGCTCGGATCGTGGTAATCGGTGAGCTGCTTGAGCGCGCGCAGCTTGACGATCGCCTTCTCCTGGATCTGCCGGACCCGCTCCCGGGTGATGCCGAGCAGCTTGCCCGTCTCCTCGAGCGTGAGCGGACCTTCGCCGGTCAGCCCGAAGCGGAGCTGGATGATCTTCATCTCCCGTTCCGAGAGCTGGGAGAGCACGTCCGTGAGGGTATCCTGCAAGGTCATGGAGAACACCACCTCGAAGGGCTCCTCCAACGTCTCGTCCTTGATGAGGTCCGAGAGGCGGGTGACGTTGTCGTCGTCCACCGTGGTGTCCAGGCTCGTCGTCTCCTGGGATAGCTTCATGATCTCCTTCACCTTGGAGACCGGGAAACCCAGGTAATCCGCCAATTCCTCAGGCAGCGGATCGCGGCCGAGGTCCTGGGTGAGCTGCTTGGCGACGAAATAACACTTCTTGATGGTATTGAGCATGTGGATCGGGATGCGGATGACGCGTCCCTTGTCCGCGAGGCTCTTGATGATGGCCTGACGGATCCACCACGTCCCGTAGGTGGAGAATCGGCAGCCGCGGGTATAGTCGAAGCGTTCCACCGCCTCGATGAGGCCGATGTTGCCCTCGTCGATGAGATCGAGGAGCGAGAGGCCGCGGTGCTGGTAATTCTTGGCTATGGAGACGACGAGGCGGAGGTTGGCGTTGATCATGCGGTTCTTATAGTGCATGAGCAGGTTTTCCAGGACCAGGCGATCCTTCGCGTACCCTTCGTCGGCCCGTTTCCCCGCGAAGCCCTCATCCAGGTCCTTGAGCTTTTCGCGCGTGACCACGATTTGCTGGCCGATGGCTTGTTCGTCCTGCACGGTGAGCAAGGGAAACCGGGATATTTGCTTGAGGTAGAGCGCCAGGGGATCGGTCTCCTTGGCGGGCTTCATCTTCTTCGGAGGTTTTACGAAGGGCCCCGTCGTGCTCTTTTTTACGCGCGGCTTAACCGGTTTTACGCTGTCTTTGGCGCCGTCCTTGACGCCTTCTCCCGGCGTCCGTCCGTGAGCACCGCCGACCCGTCCCGCATCGCTTCGCACATTTTCGGCCTGAGCCCTCATGGTCGACACTGTATACCACCCTTGTTAGCGCAATTCCGGCCTAAAGATACATATTTCAGGAATCGGAAGCAATATTCATGATCGCGGCGCGAGCGCCGGATCCATGGGAACGTTGTCTTTATACACCAAGAAATAGAGCTGCGGACGCTGGGAAAGCGCGTCGACGCCGAGGGACCCGACCGTCGCCCCGCTCGCGATCCGGTCGCCTTCCTTGACCGCGAGGCGCTCGCAGCCGCCGTACACGTACGCGTGGCCGTCGCTCGACTGCACGATGGCGACGCGGCCGAAGCCCCGGTACGGCCCCGCCGATACGACGGTGCCGGAAGAGAGGCTCCGCACCTCCTCCGCCTGCTCGCCCGTAATCACGACGCCGTACAGCTTGCCGGTCATGTACGCGACGTTTTTGGCGCGTATCGGCCACGCGACTTCTGGATCGGTCTTCTTGGCCACCGTCGGCCGGGGATCAACCGCGATCGCCGGGGCAGGTACCGCGGTCGGCGCGGCCGGAACGGCGGCCGGCGTCTTCGGCGCGGCCTGCGGATCGCCCGCGGGCGCGGCCTTCGCGACGGTCCCGGGGATGAGTAGGGTATCGCCCACCTTGAGCACCGACTTCGCGTCCAAGCCGTTGGCCTGGAACAACGCGGAGAGCGCGACGCCGTATTGCCGCGCGATCCCGTAGAAGGTCTCGCCCTTCTCCACCCGGTGTTTGACGACCGTCTTTTCCCCGGGTATCCGGATCTTCTGCCCTACCTTGATCTTGTTCGCGTCCGCGATCCCGTTCGCGGCGATGAGCTCCTCGTACGGGACGCCGTAGGTTCGGGCGATGCCGTACAGGGTGTCCCCTTTCTTGAGCACGTATATGCGGTCCTCGGCCGTCGCGAGGGAGGATGCGGTCAACGCCATGGCGAGGAGGACGATGAGTCGGAGGCTCCGTCGGATGTTCATGCTACATACCATATCGGCGGAAGGGAGCCGATTCTATACGGCTTGACGAAGGATGCGCGACGAGCGGATAGTCGCAGGGATGCAGCACCAGGACTCCGCGCTCTATCGCGCTTCTTTCCCCGCAGGCTTTCGCCCCCTGATCGATCGTCTCGCGGAGCGGGACTACGGGAAGGTCCTGGGCGGCGACGAGAGCACGGTCATCTTCCGCTCGGATTTTCCCCCGCGGCCGGCGCCCTACTTCCAGGCCCTCTCCCTGGTGGTGGACAGCGTCGAAGGGCGGAGCCTGGAGGCGGCCTATCGCGCCTTCGCGGCGCGCTCCGGCGGCGGAGCCGCCGCGGCGGCGCTCCGGCGGGCGGCGACCTCCCCCGCGTTTTCGGGCAGGCGCGCCTCCCGTTTCGCGCTCAGGTCCTTCCTCCGGGGCTCGCCGAGTCCCGTCCCGAAAGACGCGCGCCTCGCCCTGGAACGGAGCGTCGCCGCGGTCACGGGGCTCAGGCCCGACTCCGAGCGGCCGGACCTGGAACTCCAGGTATCGATCCGGGAGGACGGCTCCGCCCAATTCCTCGCCCCGGCCCGGGGCGAACGGGCGGACGACCGGAAGCGAGGCGCCCTCCCCCGTTCCACCGCCCGCCTCCTCTGCGAGCTCTCGGCGCCGCGGGGCGACGACGTCTTCCTGGATCCCTTCACGGGCTCCGGCGCCCTTCCCTTGGAACGCGCGCGGATGGGAGACTACGCGATGATCTTCGCGGGCGACGCGGACGCCGCCTGCATGGAGGCCTTCAAGGAGGCGCTCAAGGCCGAGGAACGCGCGTCGGCGTCCTTCTCGCGCAAGCGCCGTACCATCTTCCCCAAGATCCTGGACGCGCGCGACCTCTCGCGCTTCCAGCCCTCCTTCTTCACGGCCATCGTCACCGATCCGCCCTGGGGCCTCTACGAGAAGCTCGACGAGGCCGCCCTCCTCGGCCTCTACGCCGATTTCCTCCGCGAGGCCGACCGCGTGGCCGCGGAAGGATGCCGCCTCGTCCTCCTGGTCGGCCGCGAGGCGCCGCTGGAGGAGGCCCTCGCCCGCTCCGGCGCGGCGTGGGCCATCGCGGAGGACTATCCGGTCCTCGTGGCGGGGCGTAAGGCGCGCGCCCTCAGGCTCGGGAAGCGGCCGGGGGAGCGTTCGGCTTCACGGGGCGCGGGGGTAGAGGACCGCCGATAGGATGGGCCCCGGCACGCGCCGGCGCCCTTTTCGTTTTAGGGGCGCCACCCTCTCCCCCTTTTCCTTCCTACCCGATAGAATGCCCTCCATGTCCGCGAGCCGCTTCGCCCAGGCCGAAGAATTATTGAAGACGGTCTTCGGCTTCGATTCCTTCCGTCCCCTCCAGCGGGAAATCGTGGAGGCGACCCTGGATGGCCGCGACGTCCTGGCCGTACTGCCGACCGGCGGGGGCAAGAGCCTCTGCTACCAGCTCCCGGCCCTCGTCCTGGATGGCCTCGTGCTCGTCGTCTCCCCCCTCATCGCGCTCATGCGGGACCAGCTCGCCTCCCTCACCGCCCTCGGCATCCCCGCCGCGGTCCTCAACAGCTCGCTCGACGAGGAGGCCTACCGCGCCGCGGCGGCCAAGGTCCGCTCCGGGGAGGCCAAACTGCTCTACGCCGCGCCCGAAGCCCTCGCTTCCGGCAGGATCGCCCCCCTCCTGGCCGCCCGGCCGCCCTGCCGCATCGTGGTGGACGAAGCGCACTGCATCTCGCAATGGGGCCACGATTTCCGCCCCGACTACCGCAAGATAGCCGAGCTCCGCATCCGCTTCCCCGAGGCGGCCGTCCTCGCGGTGACCGCCACGGCGACCTCGCGCGTCCGCGCCGATATCGCGTCGAGCCTCATGCTCCGCGATCCGGCCGTCTTCGTCGCCAGCTTCGACCGGCCCGGCCTGAAGCTCCTCGTGGAACCGAAGACCGACGCCAAGCGAAAGCTGCTCGCCTTCGTCGCCGAACGCGCGTCCAAAGGCGGTTCGGGCATCGTCTACTGCCTCTCCCGCAAGAGCGCCGAGGACATCGCCGCCCTCCTTTCGAGCCACGGCGTCAGCGCCCTCCCCTACCACGCGGGCCTGGAAAAAGAAGTCCGCGACGCGAACCAGGAGGCCTTCATCCGCGACGACGTCCGCGCGATCGCGGCGACGGTCGCGTTCGGGATGGGCATCGACAAGCCCGACGTCCGCTGGATCGTCCACTGGGACCTGCCGAAGGACCTCGAGGGCTACTACCAGGAAATCGGCCGCGCCGGCCGCGACGGGCTGGAGGCGGAATGCCTGCTCCTCTACGGCCGCGGCGACCTCCTCAAACTCAAGCGCTTCCTGGAACTGGACGGGGCCGAGGTCGAGGATTTCCGCAATGAGGACTCGGACCTTCCGTCCGCGGACGGAACCTCCGCGGACGCCGCCGCGCTCGCCCTGGACCGCCTGGAGAAGATGGCCGCCTACGCGGAGACGGAGGGCTGCCGCCGCGCCTTCATCCTCAGCCATTTCGGCGAACGGTATCCCACGGCGAATTGCGCCGCCTGCGACAACTGCCTCCGCGACCCGGACGACCTCGTCGACCTCACCGTACCGGCCCAGAAGTTCCTCTCGTGCGTCGTCAGGCTCGGCAACCGCTTCGGCGCCGCCCACGCGACCGACGTCCTCCTCGGCTCGAATACGGAAAAGATCGAGCGGTACGGCCACGGCGGCCTCTCCGTCTACGGCATCGGGACGGAGCTCAATCGAGCCGGATGGATGGAACTTGCGCGGCGCCTCGTGGCCGCGGGGTACCTCAGGAGCGAGCCGCCCTACGGCGTACTCGCGGCTACGTCCAAGGCCAAGGCCTTCTTCGCGGGGGGGACCTTCCTGACGCGGCCGATCGAGGGTACGAGGGGGTCGGGCGGCGCCGCTCTGCAGCGGAGGGCGCCGGGTCGCTCCGGCGCGTCGGCCGGAGGGAAGAGACCGGAAGCCGCGGCGGATGCCTCGCCCGCCGAGACGGAACTCTTCGAGCGATTGCGGGCGCTCCGCAAGAAGCTCGCGGACGCGTCGGGCGTGCCGCCCTACGTGGTCTTCCCCGACCGTACGCTCCGCGAGCTGGCCCGCCGCAAGCCGCGGTCCGAAGAAGATCTGGAAGGCGTCTTCGGCGTCGGCGCCCACAAGGCGGAACGCTACGGCGCCGCCTTCGTCCGGGAGATCCGCGCCTGGAGCGGGGCTGACTAGCCCAGCTTATAGGAGTCGGCGAGTTCCTTGACCCGGCCGACGAGCCGCGCGGCCACGGACGCGGCCTCTTCCATGCCCTTGGCGGCTGCGTCGATCTCCGACGCGAGCCGGCTCTGCTCATCCGCCGCGCCGTAGGCCGCCTGCGAGGAATCCACCACCGTCTCGGTGAACCTGCCCAGGCCGTCGCTCCGGGAGAGCTGGAGCTGCGCGAGCTCCCGCACCTTTCCCGACGAGGCGACCAATTCGCGGATGGCCCGCTGCGTCGCTCCGGTCCGCTCGTCCTGGCCGTCCATGGCCCCGTTGATCACCGCCGTCGCGTTCTCCGCGCCCTCGGTTCCCGCCTGGATCGTCTTGAAGGTCTCGGCGACCTCGTGCGAAAGGGCGACGCCGCGGTTGATCGTCTCCTCCATGGCGCGGTTGCGCTCCGCCACCTGGGCCGCGATGGCGGAGGCGGACGCCGCGAGCGACCGGATCTCGTGGGCCACGACGGCGAAGCCCCGGCCCGCCGCTCCCGCGTGGGCGGCCTCTATGGAGGCGTTCATGGCGAGGAGGTTCGTCCGCTCCGCCACGTCGGCGACCGCGCCGACGAGTTCCCCCACCTTGCGCGAGGCCTCGCGGATCTCCTCGAGCGAATCTCCCGAGGCCGCGACCGCCTTGGCGCCCCGGCGGGAATCCGCGCCGAGCTTGGTCAGGATTTCCGAATTCCGGCTGCTGGAATCCCGGACGGAGGAGACGGTCTTGAGGGTGTCCATGAGGAACTTTGAGAGCTCCTCTATGGCCGCGTCGAGCTGGAGGACGGTGCCGTCCAGGTCGCGCCCCGCTTCCCGCAGGGATCGAACCTCCTCTCCCGCGTCGGCCGTGAGCGAGCGCTGGTCGTTCGCGCGCAGCCGCGCCTCGTCGGCGGCGACGGCGAGGCGCGACACCCGCTCCGCCACGTCCCGGACCGAATCGCGGAGCGTGCGCCAGGACTCGTTGGCGTGGCCGGTCGCGTCGCGGATCTCCACCGTTTCCTTGGCGCGGACGTCCAGGATGCGGTTGAAGTCGTCGGCGATGTTGCCGATGTCGTCCAGGCCGGTGACGGAGAGGCGCGCCGCGAGGTCCTTCCCGCCGGCGGCCATCTCCGCGGTCCGTCTCCGGAGGCTCCGGAAGCGGTAGGAGAGGGAGTAGGCGAACATGGTGAGCACGCCGAGGGATACGGGCAACAGGAAGGCGAGGTAGATGAACGACCTGCGGACGACCGCGTCCGACTTCTGCTCCAGGAATTTGACGAGCGGCGAAGGGGCGATCTTCTCGTTGAAGAAATTCTTCACGTACTCGTCGGAGAGCGGGGCGGAGGAATCGGCCTCTATCTCCGCGCGGAGGGCGTCGTTGTAGGCCTTCATCTCCGCGATGAGCGCGTCGGTATTGTCCACCATGCCGCGCATGGCTTCGATCTTCGCGGCCCGATCCGGGAGGCTCCGGTAGCTCACCCGCGTAGTCGCGATCTTGAGGTCCTTGTAGATTTCCAGGACGCTGATCTGGCCGATCGCGGTCATGTACGCGACGGCGGAGAGGACGAGGGCGATGCCCATGACGCAGATCTTGGCCCCGATGGTGAATCGCCTGCCGCCCGAGTACGACGAGATGCCGCCGCGGTCGCGGGCCTTGGCGACGAACAGGTCGACCGCGACGGTATGCACGATGCCGGTGATCATGAACACCGATTGGAGGACGAGGAGTTCGCGCCAGAAATCGAGCTTCATGAAGAGCAGGGGGTCGCCTTCCATGGCGGAGAACGCGGCGAGGAACGCGAAGAAGATGGCGACGTTCTGGGTCAGGATGCCGTGGAGGGACACGCGGTAATGGGCCGCGTCGATCGCCGCCACGTCCTGGACCCCTCCCCGCTCCAGGGCGTCGAGCGGCCGGGCGGTACGGCGCAGGAAGAGCGCGAGCGGAACGAATACGACGAAGATGAGACCCACCGCCGTGAGCAGGGCCGTTTTGGTCGCGAGGAACCGGCCGTAGATGACCGAAAGGACGCCGACGTACACCATGCAGCCCACGGCGTTCGTCCCGAGTAAGGACAAAAAGACCCTGTTCGATACGCGCACGATACCCTCACCGATGGTTCAAACGATTATCGCAAACGGACGGAAAATCGAATCAGGAGATGCCGGTGAGCGCCTTCACGTATTGCAGGCGCTCGTACGCGTCGCCCGCAACGCCGGATCTCCGGGCGAGCTTGCCGCGGAGCGCGGCCACCGAGGGGATGCCGAGCGCGTCGAGGCGCGAGCCCATGTCGGCGACCATGCGCGAAAGCGCGGCCCACCCGCCCCGGTAGAGCGCGGAGCAGACTTGGACGCCGCAGGCGCCCGCGGCGATGAATTTCAGCGCGGTTTCGCCCGAATGGACGCCCGTACCGCCGATGAGGTCGCCCTTTACCGCGCCGTAGAGGTTCGCGATCCAGCGCAGGCTCTCGTGGTATTCGTCCTCCTCGCTCCGGACGGGGCCGGCGGTCACCTTCATCTCGTCCAGGTCGATGTCCAGGCGGTAGAATCGATTGAAGAGCACGGTAGCCTTCGCGCCGGCGCCGGCGAGGCGCTCCACGAGGTTCGCGGGGTTGGTGAAATACGGTCCGATCTTGACGGCGATGGGGAGCGTGCAGCGGACCGCGACGTTGCGGACCACGTCCACCGTCCGGTCTTCGAGCTCCTTGGAAGCCTGGGAAGCGGAGCGCGGCATGACGGCCACGTTGAGTTCGATGGCAGCGGCGCCCGCGGCTTCGATCTGCTCGGCGAAGTCCACCCACAGCTCGCTTTCCTGGCAGTTGACGCTCGCGATGACGGGGATTTTCACCGCCGCCACGGAGGAACGGATGAGGTCGAGGTATTCCCCCGCGCCGCCGTGCACGCCCATGGATTCCAGGAAGGCCCCGGCCTCGGAGTGCGCGGTATCCAGGGTGCTCGCGGTCGACTTCAGGTCGGCCCTCAGCTGCTCCTCGAAGAGCGACTTGAGGGTAACGGCGCCCGCTCCCGCGGCCGCCGCCTTCTTGACGCCTTCGACGCCGGCGGTCAGGCCGCTCGAAGCGACGACGATCGGATTTTCGAGCTTGAGTCCCAGGTAGGTAGTAGAAAGGTCGGCCACGGAGTCCTCCTCGCATAGGGTGTCGCGAGGATAGTATAGGGCCTGAACGGCCAGGAGGCAACGCCGGGGGGAGCGATTCCTGGCCCGTGATTCCGGTAAT
>JAEXTK010000160.1 GCA_023406985.1 Spirochaetota bacterium
GGCTCCGGCGGCGCGACCGGGTCCGCGGCCGCCCCCGGCCAGGCGGGAGGAAACGGAGGCCGCGGCGTCGCGACCACGGTGGCCGCGGCGGCCGTGCGGCGGGGCTCCGTCGAGGCGGTCGCGAAGCTCAGCGGAGAAGTCCGGGCGGCGCGTTCGCTCAGGGCGTACCCGGATACGGGCGGCAAGCTCATGGAGGGGTTGGTTCCGGTCGGCACCCGCGTGTCCGCCGGCGATATCGTCGCGTACGTCGATCCTTCGCGGCCGGGTTCCCGCTTCGAGCCGAGTCCCGTCCGCTCCCCCATCGCGGGCACGGTGACGACCCACCTGGTCGATCCGGGCTTCGCCGCGTCCACCACGACGGCGATCGTCGAGATAGCTTCCCTGGATGAATTGGACGTCGCGGTATCCGTCCCCGAGCGCTACGCCGCGGCCGTCGGCGTGGGCTCGCGGGCGCAGCTGCGGTTCGGAGCCCTCGGGAACCGAACCTTCGAAGCGCGGGGCCGGAGCGCGGACCCCATCCTCGATCCGGCGACGCGGTCCAAACGCGTGTTCTTCCGGCTTCCTTCGGCCGCCTCCGGCATCCAGCCGGGTATGTTCGCGGAGGTGACCCTCACGCTCTCCCGCTCCGCCTCCGCCCTCCTCGTGCCGGTGGACGCCATCGTTCGCCGAGGGGGACAAGACGTGGTCTACGTGGTGGCGGACGGCGTCGCCGCCGAGCGGAGCGTCCGGGTCGGTCTCTTCGCGGACGCCGAAGCGGAAATCCTATCGGGCCTGGAAGAGGGAGAGCTCGTGATCGTCCGCGGCCAGAATCTCATCCGCGACGGCTCGCGGGTGACCGTCCAGTAGCGGAGGTATCCATGTCGTTCGCCAGAACGGTCGTGCGCAGGCCCGTCAGCGTCCTCATGATCTTCGTGGTCATGGCGGGCATCGGCGCGGGCGCCCTGGCCGTCATTCCCATAGACCTGTTCCCGAGCACCGAGCGGCCGGTCATCGCCGTGTTCACCGATTACGAGGACGCCGGTCCCGCGGAGGTGGAGACCCAGATCACCGCTCTCCTGGAAAAGGAACTTTCGGGCATAGGCGGGCTGGAGAAGCTCACCTCCACCTCCTCGGAGGGCTCGAGCCGCATCATCCTCAACTTCTTCGTGAACGCGGACCTGACCCGCGCCTCCAACGACGTGCGCGACGTGCTCGGCGCGGTCGCGAACCGCCTGCCCGACGAGGCCTCCACTCCCCGGATGCGACGCTTCAACCCGGACTCCTGGCCGATCATGAACATCGCGCTCACGGGAAACCTGTCCTCCGAGGAACTCCGCCGCATCGGCGTGGATACGATCCAATCGGAGCTGGAGCAGGTGGACGGCGTCGGCCAAGCCGACGTGCGCGGCGGCCGGGAGGTCGTCGTCAAGATCGAGGTGGACCGGACGGCCATGGAGTCCTTCGGCCTCACCCTCACGGAAATCGCCTCCCGCATCAAGGCCCAGAACGGGGACGCGGCGGGCGGGTCCATACCCCAGGGCGGCCGGCGCTACCTCGTCCGCACCGTCGGGAGCTTCTCCTCCGTAAAGGATATCGAGGACGTCGTCGTCGGCTACGCCTCCTCCTCCGCGGGAGAGCGCCTCTCGGCCGCCGGTCCCCGTCCGATACGGCTCGCGGAAGTCGCCTCGGTACGGCTGGAGGGGGACGAGGAGACGCGGATCGTCCTCATGAACGGGGTCCCCGGCGTCTACGTAGCCATCCTCAAGGAGAGCGGCGTGAACAGCGTGCGGGTGGCCGAGGGCGTGCGCGCCAAGCTGGAGGCGATCCGGCCGACTCTCCCCGCGGGGACGGAGCTCCGCGTCCTGGACGACGCGACGACGACCATCAAGGCGAGCCTGAACGAGGTGATGTCGTCCCTCCTGACGGGAGGCCTCCTCACGCTCGCGGTCCTCTTCTTCTTCCTGCGCAACGTGCGCGCCGTCCTCGCCATCGCGGTCTCCATCCCCATCTCCCTCCTCGCCACCGCCCTGACCATGGCGATCGGAGGGCTCTCCCTCAATACGATCTCCCTTTCCGGCCTCATCCTCGGCATCGGCATGATCGTGGACTCCTCCATCGTCGTGCTCGAGAACATCGGTCGGCATCGATCCGGCGGCGAGGACGCGGAGACGGCCGCCATCATCGGCACCGCGGAGATGATCGAGGCGATCGCGGGCTCGGCGCTCACGACCATCTGCGTCTTCGCGCCCCTCTTCATCTTCCGCAGAGGGCTCGGGGATTTCAGCTACATCATCGGCGACATCGCCTTCACGGTCATCGCCTCCATCACCGCCTCGCTCGTGGTCGCGGGGACGCTGGTTCCGACCCTGGCCAGCACCTTCCTGCCATTGCCGAGCGAAGAGGAGCGTCGCCGCCGCCTCGCCCTCCTCAAACCCGTGGATACGCTCGTCGAGCGGTTCCTCGTCGCCTTGGAGTCGGTCTATGCCCGGGGGATCGGCTTCGCGCTCTCCCATCGCCTCCTCGTGATCGGCCTCGTCGTCGCGGCCATGGCGGCCTCCGTGGCCTACGCTCCGCGCATCCCCTTCATCTTCGCCCCCGCTTCCGCGGAGGATACGGTCAACCTGCGCCTCCAGCTCCGCGAGGGCACCCTCCTGGAGACGACCCGCGACGCCGCCCTCCGGGTGACGGAGCGTCTCGCGGCGGAGATACCGGACGCCCAGGACTTCATCCTCACGATCGGGGGAGGTTCGGTCTCCAATTCGAATTCGGCCCAACTCACGGTGCGCCTGCCCCCCGTCGGCGGCAGGAGGACGAGCCCGGAGAACGTGGCGGCGGCCGCGCGGCGGGCGGCTGCGGACATCCCCGGCCTGCGGCTTTCGGTCAGGTCCAACCGCGGCCAGGCCCTCTCGGGCACGAACCCGATTGAGATCATCGTGCGCGGAAAGGACTACGAGGCGGTCCAGGCGACCTCCCAGAGCCTCGTTTCGCTCATGCGCGAGCAGTTCAGCGAGATCACGGAGCCGCAGACGAACGTCGCGGCGAGCATCTCCGAGTTGTCCATCGTCATAAACCGCGCCCGCGCGGCCGACCTCGCGGTGGGTTCCGAGAGCGCCGCGGCGGAACTCAGGGCCACCACCGCGGGCGTATCGGCGGGCGTCTACCGGGAACGGGGGACGGAATATCCCATCGAGGTAGCCTTGCGGCCCCAGGACCGGTCCGCCTTCCCGGACCTCGAGCGGGTCTACGTCCGCAACTCGGCGGGGCAGCGCATCCCGGTCGCCAGCTTCGCGGACCTGGAACGGACGGAGAGCCCCGTCTCCATCCTCCGGGAAAACGGGCTCAGGACCGTCCGCGTGAGCGCCTCCTTGGCGGCCGGCGCGCAGGCCGTGGAGGTCCAGCCGCGCCTGGAGGCCGCCGTCCGCGGTTCGGTGGACATCCCCGCGGGCGTGACCCTGGAATACTCAGGAGAGGTCGCGGCGATCGACAAGACCGGTGCCCAGCTCGCGCTCGTCACCCTCGTCGCGATCGCGCTCGTGTTCGCGGTCATGGCGAGCGTCTTCGAATCGTTCATCGCCCCCTTCATCATCTTCCTCACGATCCCGACCATGGTCATCGGCGTGGTCTTCATCTACGCCGCCCTCGGCCAACCCTTCTCCATGTTCTCCCTGCTCGGCCTCGTCATGCTCGCGGGCATCGTGGTCAACAACGGCATCGTCCTCGTGGATTACGCCAACCTCCTCCGCATCCGGGGCCTGGCCCTGCGGGAAGCCTGCATAGAGGCGGGCCGGCGGCGCCTCAGGCCCATCCTCATCACCACCATCACCACGCTCTTCGGCATGGCTCCCCTGGCCTTCTTCCCCGGGGAAGGCGCCCGCATAACCCAGCCCGTCGGCCTCACCATCGTCGGCGGACTCACCGTCGGGTGCCTCATCACGCTCTTCTTCGTGCCGGTGCTCTATTCCTTCCTGTCCGCGAAAGCGCGGATCAGGCGGGGCGATCCCGCGGCGGAGAACGCGGAGCGGTAGGCGGTCATGGGCCGGGGCCGGCCGCCGTGCGCGCAGACGCCGCGCGCGGCCTCTGCGCGGTCGGCCGCCGTCCCGCCGGTGTCCCTCATCCGGCCGAAACGAAGAACGAACATCCTTCTTATGGGCCGGTAACGGCTTCCGAACGGGCCGCGGCGATCCTCCGTCTAGGAGGATCGCCATGCGCATCGCCTATTCCTGCGCGGGCGAAGGCTTCGGGCACGCGGCCAGGATGGTCGCCCTCTACCCGAGCCTCGCCGCCCGCCACGAGCTGGACCTCTATATCCCCCGATCGGTGGAAGCCTTCGTGCGGGACCGCGTCGCCGGCGGCCGCATCCATGCCATCCCCTGCTTCGAACTTCGGAAGAAGGGCAACCGCGTCCTCTACGGGCGGACCTCCATCGCCGCGCTCCGCGGCATCTCTCGGTTCCCCCGCGAGGTCCGCGCCCTCGCGCGCCTCTTGCGGCGGCGGCGGACGGAGGTGGTGCTCTCCGACTTCGAACCGTACCTTCCCTGGGCCGCGCGGTTCGCGGGCATTCCCGTGCTCCAGATGAACCATCCGGGCATCGTCGGCCGGTTCCTGAATTCCGATCCGCGCAGCTGGGTCGCCGCGGTCGTCGCTCTCCTCATGCAGGGGCCCTGGGATCGCCGCATCCTCGTCTCCTTCTATCGGGGCGACGTCGGACCGGTCGTGCGCGCCTCCCTCCTCAGGCGGCCCGTGCGCGACGGGGGCTTCCTCGCGGTCAACCTCAAGGAGGACGCCCGTCGCCGCGTCCTTCCCGCCCTCGACGCGGTACCGGGGCTCCGCTATCGGCTCTATCCGGCCCCCGGCACCGATTTCGACGAGGGCCTCTCGGAATGTTCCGCGGTGATCACCACGGCCGGACACCAGACCCTCTCGGAGGCGCTCGCCCTCGGCAAGCCGGTCCTCGCGCTGCCCCAGGACGGCCAGTTCGAACAGCTGCTCAACGCGCGGATGCTCGAGCGGACGGGGCGGGGGGCCTGGTGCCTCGCCGCGGACTTCGCCGCCGCCTTGCCCCGCTTCCTCGCCAGACTCCCCTCGTTCAGGGCGCCGCGCATCCTCTCTCCATCGTTCCGCCTCCACGATTCGAGCGCCGCCCTGCTCGCCGCGCTGGAGGCAGGCTTCGCCGCCCTGACCGGAACGGAGGCCGCCCGGGAGGCCGAGGCGTCCCGCGCCGCGGGCTAGGCGCCGCGCTGTGGGGCAATCGCCGCGCCGCGGGCTAGGCGCCGGGCCGCGGGGTAATCGCCGTGCCGCGGCC
>JAEXTK010000163.1 GCA_023406985.1 Spirochaetota bacterium
CTCCTGGACGGCCGCGGCGCGGCCCGCTGGAAGGGGACGGTGCCGCAGGCCGCGGGCGGCCTTCTCCATCTCGACGAACGCGGCGTCTACTATCTTTCCAAGCGCGGCTCGGCGGGGTTCTCCTACGACGGGAGGCGGCTCTGGACCATCAGGATCGAAGGCGCGTCCGCGCCTCCTGCGTTCGGCGACGACGGACTCCTCTATTCGGGGGGCGACGACTGGGTCCTCTACGCCTACCGCGCGGAGGAGCGCGTCAGGTCGGACGCCGGCGCGCGGTACGGAAAGGAACCGGCCGGAAGCTACGGCCTCCTCGATTTTCCGCCCCTCCTCGGCGAAGAGGCCCCCTTCATCCTGGCCGAGGAGGCCGTCGTCCGAAGGCTGGACCGGATCGAGAAGGCGGTCGCGTCCCAGGATATCGGCGCCGAGGAGGCCGCGTTCACGCGGGACCTCCTGACCATCGCCCGCGCGGCGCCGGCGTTCCGGCCCGGCGCGTACGCCGCAGGCTCCTCGGTCCCGCCCCATCTGCGCGAGCGGGCCCTCATCCTGCTTTCCCGCTTCGGCTCGCGGGAAACGGTGGGCGCCCTCGTGGAAATCTTCCGCGGCGACGCGGAGCCGTACGTGCGCGCGGCGGCGGCGGAAGCGATAGGCGTGATCGGCATCGATCCGGAGGGGAAGGCGCTCGCCGCCTTCGCGGCCGCCGTCTTCCCGCCGCGTCCCCTCCGCGACGAGCGACTCCTCGCGGCGATAGCGGCCGCCACCGGCGCGCTCTGCCGCTTCTCTGGCCCGCCGCTCAGCGAGGCGGGGATCTCCGTCCTCATCGCCCTGGCCGCCGATGAGCGGCCTCCCGCGGTCCGCGACCGCTCCCGCGCCGAATTGGCGAGCCTCGCCCCCCGGTGACGCTTTTTTCCCGTTCCGTCCGTGCGATGCGCGCGAGTATCGGGTATATTCTATTCGTCAGGTCAAGGAGGATATCGATGAGAAGGGCCTTTTCCGCGCGCCGCTCCGCTTTCGGCGCATTGATCGCCGCAGTCCTCGCGCTCGTCGCGGTTTCCGCGCTCGGCTCGCTGGAGGTGGACCGGACCGAACTGGAAAAGAGCCGCAGCGCCCGCGTGGTCTTCATCAACTACGAAGGGCCGCACGCGCGGGTGGAGAGCGCGGAGGATATCCGGGAAATCGGCCGGGCCCTCGGCCGCGCCGTCCGCGCGGGTGCCGCGCGCGCCGGCAGTCCCCATCGATACTTCGCGATCCACTCCGCTTCGGCGGCGGCGGCGGACCGCCTTGACGCGGACGTGCTCGGCCTCGGCGTGGACGCGGGCGTCGACCACATCGTGAACCTCAGGCGCATCCTCCAAGGCTACCTCGAGGGCGCCTACGAATACTCCGAACGCGACGCGGCCCTGCTCGCCGAATTCATCACCGTCTACAACGCCGTCTACCGCGGCGATTGGAACTACTTCGGCTCCCGGTACAAGGAAGCCGCCCGCGCCTCGCTCACGAGCGACAAGGTCGGCCTCTCGGTCAGGTTCGACGAATGGCCGGGCAGGTCCCTCATCGTCATTCCGCTCGGCGAAGGGAAGCCGGGTTCCCTCAGCGCGGTCGAGACGAGCTCCCTCACGGAAAAGAAGGTCGTGGAAGAGCTCCGGAAGGACGAGGGCCGCGGCGTGGAGCCGCGCAAGGAGATGGTGGACCTCAAGGAGCGGGAGGCGGCGGAGGCGAAACAGACCGCCGCCGTCCAGCGGGAGGCGATCGCAGAGGAAGAAGCCAAGATCGCCGCCGAACGGGCGGCGCTGGCGGCGGAAAAAGAGCGCATCGCCGCGCAAGAGAAGGCCGCAGCGCAGGCGGGAACCGGAGCCGCGGGGACCGGAGCCGCCGCAGGGGGCGCCCCGGCGGCCGGCACGGCGCAAGGTGAAACCGCGGCGCCGACCGCGGAAGCCAAGGCCGCCGTGGCCGCCAAGGAGGAGGAACTCGCCAAGCGCGAGGAAGCCCTCGGGGAAAAGAAGGAGGCGGCCGCGGCCGCCGAAGAGCGCGCCGAAAAGAAGGCCGAAGAGGCAAAGACCGAGCGCAAGGAGATCGCGGCCGACCAACAGGCGGCGATCGCGCAGGAAGCGGCGAAGCCCGCCCCGACGGGCGTGCCGGCGCTCCGCATGGCCGATCCGACTTCGCCGCTCGGCAAGGTCGTCCTCGTCGACGCGGCGGGCGTCGAACTCGCGGCATCGGCCCTGGACACGGTGAACGCGCGGTCGGTGATGGTCCTGGAGGACCGCATCGTCGCCATCGCCGGGCAGGCGAAGGGTTCGGGCGCGGTGCGCCTCGTCACCCTGGACCCCAAGACGCTCGCGATGACGAAGCAGGGAGCCGACGACATCCACGAGGGCAGCCTCATTTGGACGCGGGGGACGGACCTGTACGCGGTGGTCTCCGTGGGAGGGAAACTCCACCTCGCCCGATTCGATAAGGACCTCGTGAAGGTCGCCCAGTCCGCGGTGACCGTGCATCCCTTCGCGGCCCCCCTCTTCCGCGCCGACAGCCTCACGGTCCAGGCCAGCGACGGCTCGCCGGTCCTGCTCGGCGCGGGGGACCTCGTGGCGAAGAAATAGGCGGGGGCCCTACCCTCGGGTTCCCCACGCGACGCCGTAAAGGCGCACGGAAGCGGCGAGGATAAAGCTCCCCGCCCTTCTCTTCGCGTCTGGGCGCCGCGTGCGGCCCGTACCTATTTTCCGGCGCCGGCCATGGATTCGTAGAGGTCGACGTACTTGCGGGCGGAGCGTTCCCAGGAGAAATCCTGGGCCATGCCGCGCAGACGCATCGCCTCGACCTGTTCCCGCTTGTTGTAATAGGCCCAGACCGCCCACCCGACCGTGTCGTAGATCGCGCGGGGGGTGAGCTGGTCGAACATGAAGCCGGTCCCCGCCCCGCTCTCCTGGTCGAAGTTCTCCACCGTGTCGGCAAGTCCCCCCGTGCGGCGCACGATGGGCGGCGTGCCGTAGGCGAGCGAATACATCTGGTTGAGGCCGCAGGGCTCGTAGCGGCTCGGCATGAGGAAGAAGTCGCTACCCGCCTCGATGAGGTGGCTGAGCCGCTCGCTGTAGCCGATGCGGGCCTTGAAATTCGGTAGGCGCGACGAGAGGCTCTTGATCTCCTCTTCGCACCAGCGCTCGCCGGTCCCGATCAGCACCAGCTGGAGCCGCATATCCGCGCAGATGGACCACGCCGAACCGTAGGCGGGGCCGAAGAGCTCGCCGACGCCCTTCTGCTCGGTGAGCCTCGTCACCATCCCGATGACGGGCACGTCGGCCGCGAGGGGCAAGCCGAATTCCTTCTGGAGGGCCTCCTTCGCCGCGGCCTTGCCCGCGGTCGACTTCGGGCCGTAAGCTTTCGGGATGTAGGCGTCCTTGGCCGGATTCCAGGTCTCCGTATCCACCCCGTTGAGGATGCCGATATAGTCTCTCTCGCGCTCGCGGAGAACGCCGTCCAGGCGGAAACCGTAGGCTTCGGTCTTCGTCTCCTCGGCATAGGTGGGCGACACGGTCGTGAGCTTGTCCGCGCAGACCAGCCCCGCCTTAAGGAGGTTCATCCGATCCCAATCCGCCAGACCGGTCGCGGAGAAGGCCTCTGCGGCGAGCCCCGTGTACGGGTAGAAATCCTTGGCGTAGACGCCTTGATAGCCCAGGTTATGGATGGTGAGCACGGAGGAAGTGCGCGCGAAGGGCCCTTTCCGCTCGCCGTGCTTGAGCAGCACGGGGACGAGGGCCGTCGGCCAATCGTGGGCGTGGAGGATGTCCGGGTACCAATCGAGCTTCCGGCACAGCTGGAAGACGGCGCGGGAGAAGAACGTGAACCGCAGGGGGTTGTCCGCGTAATCCGGCTCCGCGGGAGTGCCGTAGATGCCGTCGCGTCCGAAGTATTTTTCGTGGTCGATGAAGTATACGGGGACCGTGATCGCCTGCGCCCCGTTCGTGCCCGCGAGGTCGGTGCGGTAGACCGCGGCCCATTCCTCTCCGGTGCCGACCGGCACGCCGAGCGGCCCCGCCACCGGTTCCAACCGCGACCGATCGATCCCGTAGTAGCGCGGGAGGACGATCCGCACGTCGTGGCCCAAGGCGCGGAGGGCGAGCGCGAGGGCGGAGACCGCGTCAGCCAAACCTCCCGTCTTGGCGTAGGGCACGGCCTCGCTGGTAGTCATGCAAATTTTCATCGAGCTCCTCCTATACCGGTCGGCGACCAGTATAGGAGATAACGAGGGTCCTGCGCCACCTCCGGCTCGGCCGAAGGTGCCGCGACCATGCGCCTTAGCGACCGAAGAGCGTCGCCGTTTCCTCGTTCGTCTTCTTGGTCGCGAGGCTCACCGCGATCATGAGGAGGGCGGAGACGGGAAGCGCCACGACGATGGGATCCACCTGGGAAAGCATCCCCGGGCCCGAAAGGGTCGGCGCGCCGAAGAGGGCCTTGCAGAGCCCGAGGGGGACCGCCTCCTTGGCGTGCATGAAGACGAGCCAGAAGGAGCTCGTCGCGATGCCGCCGAGGAAACTGACCGTCGCCGCGGCGCGGGTCGCCCGCGGCCAATAGAGGGCCGCGAAGTACGCGGGCAGGAAGGCTGCGGCGCAGATGCCGAAGAAGATGGCCGTCCCGGTGGCCACGATGGCCGACCCCGTCTCGAAGAAGGCGGGAAGGGCCCACGCGAGGAAGGCGCTCACGAGGATGCCGGCGATCATGGCGAGCCGCGTGGTGGCCGTGGAATTCTTGGCGTGCGCGCCGAGCCCCTTCTCCAGGAAATCGCGGCCGAAGGCGGTGCCCAGGGTGTGGAACTGGGACGAGAGGGTGGACATGGCCGCCGAGAGCAGGGTGATCAGGAAGACCGCGGAAAACCATGCCGGCATCGCGTTCGTGATGTAGAGCGGAATGATGTTGTCCACCTTGCCCTTCGCCGCCGTGACGGAGATGGCCTTGAAGGCGGGGCTTGCGAAGAACCAGGCGTTGGACAGGGCGCCGACCACGAAGGCGACGCCGGTCATCATGAAGATGAAGACGCCGCCGCCGAGCACCGCGCGGTTGAGTTCCCGGTCGCTCCGCACGGTCATGAACCGCACGACGAGCTGGGGCTGCGCGAGCACTCCGATGCCCACGCCGAGGACGATGGTGGATACGAGTTGCCACCAGTAGACGCTCAAGAAAGCGGGCATCGCGGTCCAGCCCCGGTGGCCGAGGGCGGTCATCTTTGCCGGCACCTGGTCGGCCAAGGCGCCGAGCGCCTGGTGGGCCTTCACGATGCCGCCGAAGTTCGCGTACGTCGCGAAAAGCAGGATCGCCATGCCGACGAACATGATGGACCCCTGGAACGTATCGGTGTACATGACGCCCTTGAGCCCGCCCATCAGGACGTACAGGGCGACGATGGAGACGAAGAAGATGAGCGCGATCTCATAGGAGATGCCGAAACTCTGGGCTATGAACTGGGCGCCGCCGATGATGACGGACCCCGCGTACAGGGGCATCGCGACGAAGATGAGGATGCCGCTCGCCCCCTGGAGGAACCGGGACCCGTAGCGCTTGGCGAGTATCTCCGGGAACGTGTGGGCGTCCAGGGCGTGCCCGAGCTTGCGCGTGCGCTTGCCGAACAGCACGAACGCGATGAAGATGCCGACGAAGATGTTGAGGAAGGTGAGCCAGAGGAGGCCCATCCCGTACACCGCGGCCGCGCCGCCGAAGCCGACGATGGCGGAGGTGGAGATGAAGGTGGCTCCGTAGGAGATCGCCATGACCAGGGGATGCGCCTTGCGGCCCGCGACGAGGTAGTCGGCCGCGTTCTTGGTCTGCCGGAACCCCAAATAGCCCAGGAAGGCCGTGACGGCCAAGTAGATCACGAGCACGACGCCGATCAGGATGATGCTCATGCTTCGCCTCCCAGCTCCGGGTCCTTCTTCTCCCAGGCGGCCTCTTCGACGATCTCCGTCTTCTCTTCTTTTTCGTCCGGCTTGTTCCAGTTGACGACGCCGTAGACGACGCAGAGCGCCATCGAGGCTATCGTGAGGACGTAGGCCAGGGCGACTCCGATTCCGCTCAATCCGAGCATTGGCTCCCCCTTTTCCTATACATACCGTTCGCGAGAACGGAAAGGATGAAATCCCAGTCGGCCAGGTAGGCCGACCTGATCTTGTCGCGGTCGTCGGGAGTCTCCAGCTCGGCGATGAAATCGTTCCGCGTCTTGACGAGCATCCAGGCCAAGAGGTCGATGGCCGCGTCAGGAGGGATGGCGACCGAGGAGAAATCGGCATCGGCGAAGAGGCCGGAGAACCGCTCGCGGGAGATCCCTTCCGATCGGCGCCGCACCTCGGGATCGGCGATGGTACCCAAGGACGCGATGAGGCGGACCACGGCGGGGTTGTCCAGGTAAAAATCCAAGGCGGCTTCTGAGGCCGCGCGGACGAGGATGAGGGGATCGGCGGCGGTCACGCCGCGCGCCCTGAGCCGCGACCCGATATGGTCGTAGAGGGCCCCGAACGAACGGGCGACGACGTGGATGAAGAGGGCTTCCTTGGATTCTATGTACTCGTAGAGGCCGCCCTTGGAGATGCCGCTGCGGCGAATGATGCGGTCCGTGGAGCCGCGGTCATAGCCGTAGTGGCCGAATTCCTCCAGGGCGGATTCCTCCACCCGCCGCCGTTTCTCCTCGTCCAGCTTATAGAACGGTTCTTTCATGCCGCGTTCCGACTCGTCGGTCGGCTTCCTTTAAAGATTACCGACCGGCCGGTCGGTCTCGCGCGCGAAAAAAGGCTGCGGCGCCTCGCGGCGCCCGCGGCCCGATCCGGCTAGAACTTCTCCAGCGTGGAGAGGCCGTTGTCGCGGACGATCTTGAGCCCGTGTTCCAGGTCTTCCACCTTGAAGATGACCACGGCCTTCTCCGCGCAGCCTTCCAACGACGCGTACAGGTACTCGATGTTGACGCCCGTCGCCTTGAAGAGCTCCATGATCTTGGCCAAGCTCCCCGGCTCGTCGGGGATCTCCACGGCCAGGACGTCGGTCATCCGCGCGGTAAAGCCCGCGGCCGCCAAGGCGGCCATGGCGGCGTCCGGCTTGTCCGCGATCACCCGGAGGATGCCGAAGTCGGCCGTATCGGCGATGGAGATGGCGCGGATATTGACTCCGGCCGCGGCGATGACCTTGGTGACCTCGGCGAGCCGGCCGGCGTTGTTTTCCAGGAAAATCGAAATCTGCTTGATCTGCATGGTATGCTCCTTTCTTTCCCTGTCAGAGCTTGCGCTTGTCGATGACGCGCTTGGCCTTCCCGACCGAGCGTTCGATGGTCTTGGGCTCCACGAGCTTGACCTTGAGGCCGATGCCGAGCTTGGATTTCATGACGCTCTCGATACGCGAGCGGAGGATCTCCAGGCCCTTCGTCTCGTCGGAGAAGAGCTCCTTCTTCACCTCGACCTGGAGCTCCACGTCGTCCAGGTGCGTCGGCCCGCGGTCCACGATGATGAGGTAGTGCGGATCGGTCCCCTCGATCTCGATGAGGGCGTTCTCGATCTGGCTCGGGAAGACGTTGACGCCGCGGATGATGAGCATGTCGTCGGTCCTGCCGAAGAGCCGGTTCATCTTGACGGTCGTGCGGCCGCAGGAGCAGGCTTCCCTGCGGAGGAAGGTGACGTCCCGCGTGCGGTAGCGGAGCAGCGGCGTGCCCTCCTTCGTGAGGGTCGTGAAGACGAGCTCGCCCTTCTCGCCGTACGGGAGGGGCTTCCCGGTTTCAGGATCGATAATTTCCGGGTAGAAGAGGTCCTCGTTGACGTGGAGGCCGTCCTTCGCCTCGCACTCGAAGGCGACGCCGGGGCCCGTGATCTCGGTGAGGCCGTAAATGTCGTAGGCGTCGATTCCGTACTTCTTCTCGATCTCCTTGCGCATGTTCTCGCTCCAGGGCTCGGCGCCGAAGCAGCCCGCCTTGAGCTTCATGCTCTTGAGATCGTAGCCGGTCTCGCCGGCTTCCTCGGCCATGAAGAGCGCGTAGGACGGGGTGCAGGTCAGGATGGTCGAGCCGAAGGACTTCATCACCATGAGTTGCTTCTGGGTATTGCCCGAGGACATGGGGATGATGTTGGCGCCGAGGGACTTGGCCCCGTAGTGCACGCCGAGGCCGCCGGTGAAGAGGCCGTAGCCGTAGCAGTTCTGCACCGTGTCGTTGCGCGTCCCGCCCGCGCCCGCCAAGGTGCGCGCCATGGCTTCGCCCCAGGCCGACACGTCGTTGCGCGTATACGCGTCCACGACGGGGATGCCGGTGGTGCCGCTCGACATGTGGATCTCCTCGATCTCCGCCTCGGGACAGGCGAGGAGGCCGTAGGGATAGGTTTCGCGCAGGTCGTCCTTCGTCGTGAACGGCAGGAGGGCGATGTCCGCGAGGCATCGGATGTCGCGGGGCTTCACGCCGGCGGCATCCAGTTTGGCCCGGTAGAAGGGGACCTTCTCGTACAGCTTGGCCACGAGGTTCTTGAGCCGCGCGAACTGCAGGGCCTCGCGGGCCCCCCGCTCCATCGATTCGTACTCCGGATTAAAAATCATAGACATTCCTTCTTTGGGCGCCGCAGAGGCGCCTCATCGGCTACACGTCCTTCGGCCGGGTGTCGCGGACGCGGACGGCCTTGCCCTCCGAAACGGGCAGCGCGCCCGGTTCGTGGAGTTCCACGTGGGGATTGATGGAGATGGAGGCCTGGAGGGTGCGCTTGATGCGGTCCTTGAGCGCGTTGAGCGGCCGGGAGTCGTCCATGAAGATGTCGCTCCCGACCTCGGTCTTCACGGTGAGCTTGTCGAGCGCGCCGTCCTTCTCCACGACGATGAGGTAGTTGTTGCCGACTTCCTTGATCGCCATGATGACTTCCTCGATCTGGCTCGGGAAGACGTTGACCCCGTTGATGATGAGCATATCGTCGGTGCGGCCGGTGATCCGCCGGATGCGCCGGTGCGTGCGGCCGCAAGGACAGGGCTCGGTATAGAAGGCGGTGAGGTCGCGGGTCCGGTAGCGGAGAATTTGCGTGGCCTCGCGGCAGAGGATGGTGAGCACGAGCTCGCCCACGGTCCCGTCCGGAACCGGCTCCAGGGTTTCCGGGTCCACGATCTCCGCGATGTAGCCGTCCTCCCAGAGGTGCATGCCGTCCTTCACCTGGCATTCGAAGGCCACGCCGGGGCCGTTCATCTCCGAGAGGCCGTACGAATTGTACACGTCGATGCCGAGGAGGCCCTCTATGCGGCGCCGGGTATCCTCGGAGTAGGGCTCCGCGCCCGCGAAGGCCTTCTTGAGGACGAGGTCCTTCCGGTCCACGCCCTCCTCCACCATCTTGGATTGGACGTGGAGGAGGAAGCTCGGCGTCGCGTGCACGACGGTCGTGCCGAAGTCCTTCATCATGCGGAACTGGCGCGCCGTATTGCCCGGACCCGCGGGGATCACGAGCATGCCGACCTCTTCGGCGCCGTAGTGCATCCCGAGGCCGCCGGTGAACAGGCCGTAGGTGATCATGTTCTGGAACACGTCGGAGGAGGTGCAGCCGGTGGCGTAGATCGAACGGGCCATGTTGGACGCCCACCGGGCCAGGTCCTTCTTGTTGAAGTAGATGGTCGTCGGGACGCCGGTGGTGCCGCTCGAGGCATGGAGGCGGACGACCTCGTCCTTCGGGATGGCGAGCATGCCGTAGGGGAAGGCTTCGCGGAGATCGTGCTTGGTGGTGAAGGGAATCTTCCGGATGTCCGCGAGCGTCTTGAAGTCATCCGGCCCCGCTATGCCGGCCTTCGCCAAACGCTCGGCGTAGAACGGCGTCTTGAGCGCCCGGGTCACCGCGCCCTTGAGTCCGGCGAGCTGATACGCCTCCAGTTCCCCGCGGGGCAGGGTCTCGATCTCCTTGTCCCAATATTGGAAGTTCATCGTTCCGCCTCCCCGGATCGTTCCCCCGCGGCGCGGCCGGCGCGGAAGGCGGCCACGTTGGCCTGGATGACGTCCGGATCCTTGGAAGCGAACATCTCGCAGATGGTGCCCTCCAAGACCGCCGCCTGGACCGGCAGGAAGGGGGACGCGGCCCCGACCATGACCATGTTGACGGCCTTGGCCAGCCCGGCCGTCTTGGCCAACGCCTCGGCCGCCACGATGCGGGAGAGCGGCAGGCCGCGTATCGCGGCGTAGATCGATTCGAGGTCGGGATAATCGGGAATGTTGACGAAGGGTTCGGCCGCCGTCACGAGGGCGCCGGTGGGGGCGAGCCAGGCGAGGTAGCGCAGGCTCTCCACCGGCTCCATGGAGAGGACGAGGTCGGCTCCGCCGCGGGGCACGAGGTCCGAGGAGATGATTCCGTCGGAGAGCCGGAGGTGGGCCAGGACCGCGCCGCCGCGCTGGGCCATGCCGTGGACCTCCGACTGCCGGACCGTGAGCCCCGAGGAAACCGCCGCGCGGGCGATGATGGCGGCGATGGAGAGGACGCCCTGTCCTCCCACGCCGGAAAGTATCACGTCGCGCTTCACGAGCGGCCTCCGTCTTGATCTTCGCACGCGGCTTTGCCGCGCGCCTTCGCCGCCTCGGCCTTCTTTCGCTTCTTGAAGGCTTCCAGGCATTCGCGCCGGAAGATGACCACCGACAGTCCCCGGTATTCGATTTCCTTCCGGAGGGCCGCGGCGTTCGCCTCGAGGAGCGGTTTCTTGGCCTCGAGTTCCAGCAGGTGGTCGGGATCGACGCCGAGGCCGAGGATGACCTGGGGCAGCCGGGCCGAGCCGAGCATGGTGTCCTGGCAACCGGTCATGGCCACGATGGAATTGTCCAGGATCACGAGGGTCATGGGCGTATCGGCGGCGATCGCGTCGATGAGCGGCGTGATGCCCGAGTGGAGGAACGTGGAGTCCCCGATGACGCCGATCGTATGCGCGATGCCCGCGTCGGCGGCGCCCTTGGCCATGTTCACCGAGGCGCCCATGCAGACGATGGTCTCGGGCACGCCGTACGGCGGCAGGGCGCCGAGGGCGTAGCAGCCGATGTCCGAGGTGACGGCGACCGAATCGAGGCCGGCCGTCGCCCGCTTGATGGTCTCGTAGCTGTCCGCGTGCGGACAGCCTTGGCAGAGCTGCGGCGGTCGGCCGGGCAGGGCCGGAACGTCGGCGGCTTGGACGGGCCGCGGCGGGAGGCCGAGGGCGGTCCGCACCTTGTCGGGATCGAGCTCCCCGGCGCGCGGCAGCGTGCCGTCGAACTTCCCGGAGATCGCGAGGCTCGGAGCGAGGATGCCGCGGAGTTTTTCCTCCACGAAGGGCATGCCCTCCTCGATCACGATGACCCGCTCGGCGTCCGCGAGCAGCGAACGGACGGCCTCCGTTGGGAGCGGATAGGCGCCGATGTGGAGCCGGGCGGGGAGCCTTCCGCCGCGGGACGCGGCGAAATCGTCCAGGTTCTCTTCGTAGTAGTTGCCGCCGAGGCCCGTCGTGATCACCGCGAGCTTCCGGTCGCGGCCTTCCAGCTCCAGGCGGTTGGCCGGGTGGGCGGTCGCCCAGGCGGCCATCTCCGCCTGCTTGGCGAGGAGGAGGTCGTAGCGTTTCCGCGCGAAGGCCGGGAGGAGCATCCACGCGGATCGGTCGGAGGCCTTGGAGAGGGGGTTCGCTTCCCGCGCGGGCGCGAGGGAGACGCCAGCGCGCGCGTGCGAAAGCCGGGTGGTGAGACGGAGGATCACGGGAACCTGGAGGCGCTCGGAAAGGTCGAAGGCCTCGCGGGTCATGTCGTAGGCCTGCTGTTGGCTCCGGGGTTCCAGGCAGGGTACGAGGGCGAAGGCCGCGTAGAAGCGCGAGTCCTGCTCGTTCTGGGAGCTGTGCATCCCCGGATCGTCGGCCACCGCGATCACGAGCCCGCCGGCGATGCCGAGGAGCGACCCGTTCATGAGGGGATCGGCGGCCACGTTGAGGCCGACGTGCTTCATGGTGACGATGGTTCTCCGCCCCGCGAAGGAGACGCCGAGGGCGGCCTCCAGCGCGGTCTTCTCGTTGGTGCACCACGCGGCCAGGGGGCCGCCCGATTCGTACTCGGCTATGAGCCGTTCCATGATCTCGGTCGACGGAGTACCCGGATAGCCGTACGAGGCGCTGACGCCCGCGTGGAGGGCGCCCAGGGCAACGGCTTCGTCGCCGAGGAGTGCGAGTTCTTGCATGCCGCCCACTTTAACGCCCTTCGAAGGCCTTGTCGAGCAGCGCCTTTTCCGGCTGCGCGGTCACGAGGGAGACGAGCGGGAACACCGCGAACGGCACGAGGATGGCGATGGACGCCGCGAGCGGGGAATTGGCCGCCCCGAGGCCGTAGAAGAGGACGACCTCGGTGAGGAGACCCGAGAAGAGACCCGCGTAGGCCGCCGCTTTGGTGCCGCGCTTCCAGAAGAGGCCGTACAGGTACGGCGCCGCGAAGGCTCCCGCGACCGCGCCCCACGAGAGGGACATGAGGTTCACGATCACCTCGAACTGGTACCGGGAGATGAAATAGGACACCACCACGAAGAGGGCCGAGAGTACGCGCATCATCGCGACCGACTTGTCTTTTCCGGCGCCCGGCTCGCTCCGCCCGGGATAGAGGTCGATGGCCACGGACGAGGAGGACACGAGCACGAGCGACGCGAGCGTGGACATGGAGGCGGACAGGACGAGGAGGAGGATGAGGGCCATGAGCGCTTCCGGGAGGTGCGTCGTGAGGAGCGTCGGGACGATGGAGTCGAAGAAGATCTTGCCGGCCGCCGTTTTCGGCAGGGTCTCCGGGGTGAAGAAGACGTGGGAAGAAACGCCGACGAGATAGGCCGCGAAGCCGATCACCGCGGCGAAGATCGTCGTCACGACGGCCGCCTTCGGGATCACCTTCTCGTCCTTGATCGAATAGAACTTCTGCACCATCTGGGGGAGTCCCCACGGGCCGAAGCTCGTCATGAACACGAGCGAGAGTATCGTGATGAGGCTCGGCCGGGAAGCCGCGGGAACGTGCGCGGGATAGGCGGCCGCGACGCCGGAGAGCACCTTGGCGAATCCGCCGCCCTGCGAAAACAGGACAACGACCATGGCGATGGCACCGAAGAACATGATGAAGGCCTGGATGAAGTCGGTCATCGCGATGGCGAAGTAGCCGCCGAGCACGAGGTAGATTCCGGTGAATCCGATCATGAGGAGGAGGGCCGTCTCGTAGGGTATGCCGAACGTCGCCTCGAAGAGGTGGCCGAGGCCCTTGAAGACCGAGGCCGAATAGGGGATGAGGAAGAAGAAGATGACCGCCGCGGCGATGGGCTTGAGATGGGCCGCGCCGTAGCGTTCCTGGAGGAATTCGGGCATGGTCATCGTGTCGAGGTTCTTCGTCATGCGCCGCGTCCGCTTGGCGAGCACGAGCCACGCGGCGCAGGCGCCGATGGCCGCGTTGCCGAGGGCGATCCAGAGGGCGTTGAGGCCGAATTGGTAGCCCTGCTTGCCGGCGAATCCGATGAAGATAACCGCGGAGAAATAGGTCGTGCCGTAGGCCGCCGCCGAGATCCACGGTCCGAGGGTCCGGCCGCCGAGGAAGAAGTCATTGAGCGTCTTGGTCTTGCGCATGCCCCAAATGCCGACGCCGGTCATGAGCGCGAAGAAGGCGACGAGGAAGATGATACCGATCACGGGAGTCTCCTAGTTATGGAGAATACGGGCTCGCAGGGCGCCCATTCGGTATAATAGCATCGATATCCGAGAGAGGCGACTCTTTTTTGTTCTTTTCAAAAGAAACAGATCGAGGAATACTCACTCTCGGAAAATGCGGGAACGGGGGATACTGAGGGTCTGAACTCAAGGAGGCGCTCAGCGCATCCGAGAAATAGGCGACCGCTGGACCGGGGCAAACGCACCGGTAGGTCGGGGCGATTCGTTCGGAGTCTCCCGCTGAAGCTGGTCGCGTACAGGGATACCTCCGAAGTCGTTCGTCCGGACAAGAACCGAACCGGCGATCGCATTCATGCTCGACCGCAACGATTCAAGAGAGGACGCGTATTGGTCACTTCCCCGGAGGAACGGCAGGTGAAACGGCGGAGAAGAGGAATTCGTCAAAAGCCCCGGTCTTCATGTCCAGAATTCTCACCCCGAAAGACTCGCCCTCATCGTAACTCAAGAGATCAACCCGGGTGCTCGCTTTTTGTTTGGCCATAACGTCGGTCATCCAGGGCTCCTGGCGGGCCCACTGATTGACCTTTCTCAGCGGCTTATCGATCTTCTGAAACAGCATCTTCACGAACAGCTCAGCGGTTTCATAGCGGGAAAAGAACCATCCGTATCCCGTTACTTTCGTAGCTTGATAGTCATCGGCCAGCCATGGCTCGTTCGTCGTTTCCCACGTTCCCATGGAAACGATTCCGAAAATCGTTCGTGGTCCTGCGTCGCGTGACTCGGCAAACGCAGGTTCCGTCTCCGCAATGAAGGAGAACGCCATGATCGTCGTCATTAATGGAACAATCAGCTTTTTCATCCTCTTTCCTCCCTCGAGTCTTCATCTTCGCCCGATGGCGTTGCAGAATTGTTGTCGGGGACACAATGGGACGTCGACTATTCTCAGCCGAATGTTCGGATTCGGGCAATCACCCGTTTTGTAGTACCGGATGGAAATAAGATGGAGAGGTCTACGCTAAGCGGTACGCCGTCTTGAGCCGGGACACGAGCTCGAGCAGCTCCTTCCTGGCAGATACGTCGCATTTCCGGTACACGCTCTTCACATGGACCTTCAGAGTGTTCACGGAGATCCCAAGTATCGATGCGATCGTATCGTAGTCGTAGCGGTCTAGAAGCAGGGCCGCGACTTCCTTTTCCCGCAAGCTCAGGCTGTACTCGCCGATGAAATGCTCTTCTATCAAGTTCAGAGTCGGGGAAGAAGCGAGGTTCACCCGGGAGGGGCCGCCGGCCCACCTTTCGGGAAGCGTCGCTCGCTCCTCATCCAGTGCTTCATTTAAAAAAGCGACCGCTCGCGCGCGGCTTTTGGCCTGCAATTTCTCGCACAGATCGAACAGGTGGGTTTCCACGATCCAGGAACTCAAAAAGAGCCTTTCGGCTATATCGGGAATGTCGAGACCCCGGCAGAGCAGGTCCGCGATCTCTGCTTCACGGAAGGAGAGGGTCGGGAATCGTTTCGCTATGGCCCTGGCTACCGTAAAGAGGGGATCGGACTTTTCGAACCGTTCGATGGTCGTCGCAATATAATTGAAATGGGGCGCCAATATGCCGAGGATACGCTCCTCGCGCTCGCTGAAATCAGGCTCGGAGGCGGAACGGGAGATGGCCGGTACGTACCTACCCTCGGGGAGCGGATACACGAGGGCGTATTCGACCCTGCAAGGACGGGAGAACTCCGCGTAGAATTCGGAATCGCGATACCGGCCGTAATCGATACGGCGGATCCGGAAAAAACCCTCCGAAGGATACCGCAATGACTCCGATTTGCAGTACGGCGGACTGATCGTACGGAACCGTTCCACGTATTCCAGCGGCAAAGACTCGATCCCGGAACTGCCGCCGACGAGCCGTTGGGTCTTGAGGAAAATAGCGGCGAAGGATTCGAAGGGAATGATTTTCCCGATTCCCTCCACGAACGATCGAACGATTCCATTCTTCGTTTTTGCCTGTTCTAGCTGCAGGATGAAATCGAACATCGGCCTCCAAGGAAGATCCCCGGACAATGTGCGTTCCATTTAATAAAATTGTAACGTAAATATTGTAAACGTCAAATTGGACTATACGGCATTCCCTCAGGTTCCGCGGGGCTTGGGTCGGCTCGTCGGCTCCGCGACGCGGGGATCTTCCGGCCAGTAGTGGCGCGGGTAGCGGCCCCGCATCTCCTTGCGGACCGCCGCGTAGGACCCGCGCCAGAAGCCCGGCAGGTCCCGGGTGATCTGGAGGGGACGATCGGCCGGCGAGAGGAGCCGGAGGACCAGGGGAACGCCGAGGATGGCCGGAGTCTCGGCGAGGCCGAAGAGTTCCTGGAGCCGGACGTCGAGGGCGGGCTCGTCGCCCGCGTAGTCGATGCGGCGGCGCGTCAGCGCCGGGGTCAAGAAGCGCTCGGGGACGCGCTCGTCCAGTTCCCGCGCCGCCTCCCAACCGAGGCGCGCCCGCACCGCGTCCGCGAGCGCCGGGCCGTCCAGGACGGGCCCGCCGTCGCCGCGGAGGAACGGGGCGAGCCATTCGACCGCCTCGGCGACGCGGGCCTCGTCGGGCCAGTCGTG
>JAEXTK010000164.1 GCA_023406985.1 Spirochaetota bacterium
GCCCGGTGTCGCGCCGCCACAAGCGGCGCCCCCGCAGGTGACGCCCCCGGTCAGGCCGACGGCAGCGCCGCGGCCGTTTCGGAAAGGAGTCCCGCATGATACCCGCGCGCGTCGAATACCGCATTCCCGGCCTCGGCACCGATGCCCGCCTCATCGTCTTCGCCTCGGTAGCCGCGGCGGGAATCGCGCTCCAGATCCTCCTCCCCGCGGCGCTCGGCCTCGGCGCCCTCCTCATGGCTACGCCCCTCGTCCTCCTTTCGGCCAAACGGTGGACCAACAAGCCCGCCGACCTCGGGGAGGAGGATTGGCAACCCGCCGGCTCCGCCGAGCTCGACCGCATCGCCGACGCCTTCCGGTCCGCGCGGAAGATCAAGATCCCGTTCTGGTACCGGCCCGGTTCGGGCGTGCCGGCCACGGTCCTCCTCCTTGCGGCGAGCCTCTTCCTTTCGCCCTTCCGGCCCCGGGCGGCCCTCGTGACCTTCGACGCGGCCATCCTCCTCATCCCGGCGCTCCACTTCCTCCGCCTCCGGATCTGGGTCCCGAAGGACTTCGAGCTCGTCATGGCGGCCATCCAGGCCGCGCGCTCCGTCGACCTGCCGGAAGGCATCCTCGTCACGCCCTACCTCCGGCTGGACCGCGACGCCGCGGGGCTCCGCATCCCGGAGGACGCGCGCCTCATGGTGGAGCCGCGCCGAAAACCGGACGACCTCGTGGGCGTCCAGCTCCAGGCCGCCGTCAACGCCGGACCGAACGGTAAGGTCCCCTACCTCTACGCGGTGGTCATCACCCGGGGGCAAGGCCCGTCCTGGCGCATCGCCGCCGCGATCCGGAAAGGCGGCTACGAGGTGGAGGCGGGCGGCGAGGGGGAGTACGGAACCGTCGTCATCCGGCAGGAGACCGGGGGAGGCGGTTATCACACCACCGCGGAAGATTGCCGATACCTCATGCACGTCGTGCTCGAGGTACTCGATGCCCTGGCCGAGCGCTGAAATAATAGCCTGAGGAGAGTTCCATGCCGCTCAACTTCGATATGCCCTTCGATTCGCTCGCCACGTACGCGGGGCGAAACCCCCGGCCCGACGACTTCGACGCGTACTGGGAGGCCGCCCTCGCGGAGCTCGAGCGTACGCCGAGCGACATCGAGCTCGTACCCGCCGCGGTGACTCCCCCCGCGGGCACGGGCGGGCGCGCTCCCTTCGCCGCGTACGAGGATCTCTGGTTCACGGGGATCGGCGGCGCACGGATCCACGCCAAGCTCGTCCGCCCGGTGGGCGAGGCCGCGGCCCGCTCGGCGGGGCGGAACGGGAAAGGGCCCGCCGTCCTCCAGTTCCACGGCTACGCGGGCGATTCGGGGGACTGGCAGTCCAAGCTCGGCTGGGCTGCCGCGGGATTCACGGTGGCCGCCCTCGATTGCCGCGGCCAGGGCGGCCTCTCGGAGGACAACCAGAGGACGCGGGGCAACACCCTCCACGGCCACATCGTGCGCGGTCTCGCGGACGCGCTCGCCGGAAAGCCGGAGGCGCTGCTCTACCGCGCGATCTTCCTGGACACCGTCCGCCTCGCGCGGATCGTGATGGGACTGGACGGGGTGGATCCGGACCGCGTGGGCGCGATGGGCGGCAGCCAGGGCGGCGGGCTCACCATCGCCTGCGCGGCGCTCGAGGACCGCATCGCGCGGGCGGCGCCGGTCTTCCCCTTCCTCTCGGACTATCGGCGCGTCTGGGAGATGGACGAGGCCAAGAACGCGTACGAGGAGCTGCGGGATTGGTTCCGCCGCTTCGATCCGTTGCACGAACGGGAGGACGCGGCCTTTAGCGCCCTCGGCTACATCGACGTCCAGCACCTGGCCCCCCGCATCCGGGGCGAGGTGCTCATGGCGACCGGCCTCATGGACGAGATCTGCCCGCCGTCCACCCAGTTCGCCGCGTACAACAAGATCCCCGGGGCGAAGTCCCTCGTCGTCTATCCGGACTTCGGCCACGAGGGCCTGCCCGGCCTGGACGACCGGATCCTCGCGTTCATGGGCGGCCTCTGAGGCCCGGCCGGCGGCGGGCCCGCGGACCGCGGCGGCCGGCTGCTTGCCGCGGCCGTCCGCGCGGCCGTCCGCGCGGTTGCCCAGGGAGGCCCGATCGACTACTATAGGGGGAGATGCATAGACCGAGAACGATCGTAAATTCTTTCGGGGAGGGCTGCGCGTGCGCGTCGCGTTGATGCATTACCATCTGCTCCGCGGCGGCGTGAGCTCCGTCCTGCGCCGCCAGGCGCGTTCGCTCGTGGAGGCCGGCGACGAGGTCCTCGTCATCGCGGGCGAGGTTTCCGGCGACGACGAGGGCGCCGAGTTCGGGGGCGCGCCCCTCGCGATCGTGCCCGCGCTCCGCTACGACGGCCGGCGGGAGGATGCCGTTCCCGGGGACGCCGCCGGCAGGAAGGCGCTCGCCGAGCGCTTGGCCGGCGCCCTGGAGGACGCCATGCGCCGCCGGTGGGGGTCGATGGCCGACGTCATCCACGTCCACAATCCGCTCATCCGCAAGAATTCCCAGTTCGTGGAGGCCCTCCGCATCCTCGCGTCCCGCGGCGGACGCCTCTTCCTGCAGAATCACGATTTCGCGGAGGATTTCCGGCCCGATGTGTACCTGGCGGACGAGGGCTATCCCGAGGATTGCCACTACGCCGCGATCAACGGCCGGGACCATTCCTTCCTGCGGAGGGCGGGGCTCGACCCCGCGGGAACCCACCTCCTCCCCAACGCGGTCGCGCCGATCGAGCCGGTCCTTTCCCTCCCGCGGACGCGCTACCTGTATCCGGTCCGCGCCATCCGGCGCAAGAACATCGGCGAAGCCCTCCTCCTGTCCATGTTCATCCCCGCGGGCCGCACGGTCGCGCTCACGCTCGGCCCCGCGTCCGCGCGGGACGAGGAGACCTATCGCCGGTGGAAGGACGTCGCGCGGAGGCTCAACCTGCCCGTGGAATTCGAGCTGGGCGATTCGATGGCGCTCGGCCAGCTCATGGGCAGCGCGGTCTGCGCCATCACCACCTCCGTCAAGGAAGGCTTCGGCTTCTCCTTCCTGGAGCCGTGGACCGCGTCGAGGCCGACGATCGGCCGCCGCCTCGCGTACGTGTGCTCCGACTTCGAGCGCGAAGGCGTCGTCTTCGACAATACCTACGACTCGCTCGATATTCCGCTCGTCTACCTGCCCGCGCCGCTCCTGCGGCGCAAGCTCGAACATACCCTCCTGGAAGCCTATCGGGCCTTCCATCTTGCGGCGCCGTCCTACAGCCTCAAGATGCTCACGGACGACGTGTTCTCCCGCGACGTCTTCGATTTCGGGCGCCTCGACGAGGAGCTGCAGACCGACGTCCTGGAAACCCTCGCGTCCAACGGAGCGGCGCGGGAAGATATCATGGAGGCCAATCCCTTCCTCGCCGGCCTCGCGTCCTGGGAGCCCGACGAGGTCCTCGTGGCGGCGAACCGGGAGCGCATCCTGGCCGCCTACGACGCGAACGCGGCCCTCGGCCGGCTCAAGGAAGCCTACCGCGCGGTCGTCGAGCACCCCGTGCGCCACCGCCTCTCCAAGGCCATCCTCCTGGAGCTCTTCCTGGACCCGCTCAAGCTCTCCCTGGTCGGGGCCGGCCATGCCGAACGCTGACCGCTTCGTAGCTCTCATCCGCGACGCGGCGGTGGCCTTGCCCGAGCGGCCGGCGCCGCCTTTGGACGAGGCCTTCGCCGCCCGCCTCTTCCCCGACCGCCGGCCCTCCCTCGGCGGTATCCGGGCCGTGCTCCTGGACGTCTACGGTACGCTCTTCAGCTCGAGCGCGGGGGAGATCGGCGTCGGGACCGAGTACCGGAGGGGGAACCTGGACGGCCTGGCCGCCGAGTTCGCGGACGGCCTCACCGGCGAGGAACTCAAGGACTACTTCCGCGCCGCGGTGCAGGAGGAACACCTGCGCCTCTTCCCCACGACGCCGTACCCGGAGGTCCGCGTCGAGGAACTGTGGGCGCGGCTAAGCGGCCTCAAGGCGGGAGCCGATTGCCGGGAGCTCGCCCTCCGCTTCGAGCTCGCGGTGAATCCCGCCTACCCGGAGGAGGGCCTCGCGGACTGCCTCGCCGCCCTGCGCTCCGCGGGCATCGTCCTCGGCATCGTCTCCAACGCCCAGTTCTACACCCCGCTCCTCTTCCGCGCCTTCCTGGGAGGGCCGCCGGAGGAGCTCGGCTTTTCGCGGGACCTCCTCATCTATTCGTTCGAGGCGGGGGAGGCCAAGCCGTCTCCCGCACTCTTCGCCGCGGCCAGCGCGGCGCTCGCCGCTCGCGGCATAGCCCCCTCCGAAACGCTCTATCTGGGGAACGACATGCTCAACGACGTGTACGCGGCCCGCGGATCCGGGTTCGCGACCTGCCTCTTCGCCGGCGACGCGCGGTCGCTCCGCCTCCGGTCCGACAACCGGCTCTGCCGCGGACTCGCGCCGGACGCCGTGATCCGCCGCCTCGCCGACCTACGCGCGCTCGTGGGAGTTGAGGAAGCCGTCCGTGGATAGGCGCGACCTCCTCTCCTTCTCGGTCTCCACGCTCTGCCGCGGCGTGGACGTGACCGACCTGGACAAGCTCCTCTCCGTCGTCGCGAGCAGGGTGGAGAGCTACGAGAAGGGCGCGATCGTCCTCCTCGCGGGGAGCCGCTACGACGCGCTCAGGATCATCTTGGAGGGGACGGTGAGCGCCGAGATGCACCATCCGAACGGCAAGGTGGTCACCATCGAGACCATCGAAGCGCCCGATCCCGTGGCGCCCGCCATCCTGTTCGCCCCGGCGCGGGCCCTCCCGGTCACCGTGGTCGCGGCCACCGATTGCCGGCTGCTCGCGCTGCCGCTGGAGACGGTCCTGGACCTCTGCCAGCGCGACCGGCGCTTCCTGCTCAACTTCCTCACCGAGATCGGCGGCAAGATCTCCCTGTTCGCGGAAAAATTCCGCCTCCTGGAATTCTCGAGCCTCCGCAAGCGCATCGCGGCCTACCTGGCCCCGCGCCTGGAAAACGACGCGCACACGCTCGCCTTCCCCAAGGAGAAGCTCGCCGAGTTCCTCTCGGTCGCCCGCCCGAGCTTGTCGCGCGAGCTGTCCGCCATGGCGTCGGAGGGCATCCTGGAGACGGAGGGCCGGCGCATCCGGGTGGTGGACGGTCGGCGCTTCCAGGCGATCCTGACCGGCGACGAGTAGGCAGGGATCAGGAATGCCCGCGCTTCTGCCGAGAATCGATACGTGGTCTCCGCCGAATTGATCGACCTCATCAAGGACGTCCTCCTCTCGTGGGAAACGATCGCCGTGACCGTGGCGCTCGTGCTCTACTTGCAGCTCGTGTTCTACGTCGCGCGGCTGCGGAGGCGGAAGCCTTCCAAGCTCTTCGCGCGCAAGCCCAAGGCGCCGAAACCTCCCAAACCGCCGAAGAAGAGGCCGAAGGCCGAGGGGGAGGAAGAAGAGGAAGACGAGGAAGAGGCCGGCGAGGAAGACGACGAACTTCAGCTCTGACGCGGTCCGGCCGCGGGGCGAGCGACGGTGAGCCGTCCCTTCCAGAAGGGAAGCGGCGAGAGGCGGAGATCGCCCGCGGCGACGAGGACCCTGAGCGCGCGGCGCAGGTCGTCGTCGGTCCACCCGTCGCCGAGGCTCTCCGCGGCCGTCTTGGCGGCTTCGGCCACCGTGTAGCGCCGCTTGTTGCGGCCCACGAAGCCGACGAGGGAATCCCGTTCCCGTAGCCTTCCCGATACCGTTCCCCTGCAGAGATCGCAGGCCGCGTCCCCGCGTTCCCCGCCGCAGACCTCGGCCTTCCCTCCGAGCATCGAAAGCAGCGCGTCTCTCCGGCACCCCGCGGTCATCCTTCCGTAGGCGAGGAGCCGGTCGAAGCGCTCGCGCTCCGGTCCCGCGGCGATCCTGAGCCGTTCTCCTTCGTCCTCGGGCCCCCAGAGCAGGACGGCGGCCGCGCGCTTCCCGTCCCGGCCGGCGCGGCCCGATTCCTGGAGGTAGGCTTCCACCGACGGGGGACAGTCGCGGTGGATGACCGTGCGCACGTCGGCCTTGTCCACGCCCATGCCCCAGGCGCAGGTCGCGGTGAGCACCCCGTCGCCGCTCCGGAAAAACCACCGTTCGACGTCGTCCTTCTCCGGCCGGTCCAGGCCCGCATGGTAGAACCGGGCGTCAACGCCCCCTTCCGCGCGGAGGAAGCGGGCCAGGCGCTCCGTCCGCGCCCGCGAGGAGCAGAAGACGACGGCGGGCCGCTCCAGGCGACGGAGGAGGTCGCGGACGGCGTGGTCGCGGAGGATGGCGCCCTGCGCGGCGTAGTCGATGTTCGGCCGGTCCGGGTTGCCGATGATCTCCCGGGCGCCGCGATCGCCGAAGACGTGGCGCCGGATCTTCTCGAGCACCGGCGGGGAGGCGGTGGCCGTGAAGGCGGTGAGGAGGGGAGCTCCCGCCGCCTCCGCGATCTCGCCGATCCGGAGGTAGCTCGGGCGGAAGGTCTCGCCCCATTCGCTGACGCAGTGGGCCTCGTCGAGCACGAGGTGCGCGATGCCGAGGGAAGGGAGGCGGGCCATGACGCCCGCGGTCAGGAGGACCTCGGGATTCGCGATGATGAACCTGCCGTCCCCCGCCGCGATCCGGTTCCAGAGCCGGCGCCGCTCCTCCGCGTCCTGGCCGCCGCGGAGGAGGATCGGCGCGAAACCGCGCTCGGCGAGGCGGCGGGCCTGGTCCGACTGGAGGGAAAGGATCGGGTAGATGACGAGGGTGGGCTTTTTCATGAGAAGGGCGGGGAGCTGGAAGCAGAGCGACTTGCCCGCCCCGGTGGGGAGGATGACGATCTGGCGGCCGCGCTCGGCCCCGTCGGAGAGCTCCGCCGCCTCCTCTGCCTCGGGCGGCCCCGGCGCGGCGGGCTCCGCTCCGGCGGCGCCGGAGCC
>JAEXTK010000222.1 GCA_023406985.1 Spirochaetota bacterium
TCCCGCAGCTGATGGGGCGACGCTCAGAAGCTCTCGAATTCGGAGTCCTTGGTGTCCCGCACGGGTTTCGGGAGGGTCAGGCCGCGGTCGTTCCGTTCGGGGAGGCGGGCGGGGCCGGGGGCCGTCGGCCGGGGGCGTTCTTGGCGGTGGCCGGAGGGAGCGCCGACCGCGGTCGAGGCCATTTTGAAGAACGACACGGATCGTTTGAGGGCTTCCGCTTGGTTCAGGAGTTCGCTGGCGGCGGCGCTCATCTCTTCGGCCTGGGCCGCCTGTTGCTCGCTCGTGGCGGATAATTCCTCCGAAGCGCTCGCATTAGCCTGGATGACCGTATCCAGCTGGATGATCGCCTTGGATATCTGCTCGGCTCCGGCGTTTTGTTCGCTCGAGGCCGCGCTGATTTCCTGGACGAGTTCCGACGTCTTCCGGATATCGGGGACCAGCTGATCCAGCATCTTTTCGGCGTTCATGGCCGTCGCCGCCGAAGTCCGGGATATTTCGCTGATTTCGCCGGCCGCGGCCTGGCTCCGCTCCGCGAGCTTGCGCACCTCTCCGGCGACCACCGCGAAACCGCGGCCGTTTTCGCCGGCCCGCGCGGCCTCTATGGCGGCGTTCAAGGCGAGGAGGTTCGTATTGCGCGCGATCTCCTCGATGATGGAGATCTTGGAGGCGATCTCGGCCATCGCGGCTACGGTCGCCTTCACGGCGCGCCCGGATTCCAGCGCGTCCTCCGCCACCTTCTGGGCGATCCGTTCGGTCTGGAGGGCGTTGTCCGAGTTCTGGCGGACGTTGGCGCTCATCTCTTCCATGGAGGAGGAAACCTGCTCGGCATTGGCGGCCTGCTCGGCGGCGCCCTGGGAGAGCGTCTCGGCGGTAGAGCTGATGGATTGGGCTCCACCGCTCACCTGTTCGGCCGCCGTGTGAAGCTGCTCGGAGGAGTAGGCGACCCGTTCGGAGGATTCCGCGACGTCGACGACGACCGTCTTGAGCGTATCGAGCATGTCGCTGAAGGCGCGGACCAGATCCCCCGTCTCGTCTTTCTTATCGAGGAGCTTTCGATCGATGACCGCCTCGAGGTTGCCCGCGGCCAAGTCGCGCGCCAGGACCACCGCAGAACGGAGCGAGGCGGAGATGGCGCGCGCGAGGAGGATCGCGAGCGCGATGGATAGGACGAGGGACACGAAGGCGACGGCGAGGCTGAAGACGATGATGCGGTCGATCATCGAATCGAAGGCCCGGTCGGCCTCCTCCTGTTCCCGCCCGAGGGAGGACTGGACCGCGCCCAATTCGTCGTGGATGACCTGCACTTTCTGGTCCAAGAGCCCGTCCAGCTCCGCGATGGCGGCCAAGTCCGCGGAGTTCCGCCGGAGCAGGGGGAGCATCTTGTCCTCGTAGAGCGCGGCCAGTTCGTCGAAGGCGGCGACGGCCTTCGACGCCGCTTCGCGCTCCGCATCGGTATCCGCTTTAACCGATCGGAGCGCTTCGGCCGCGTTCCGCTTGGCCTCGGCCCAGAGCGCCGCGGAGCTCTGCAGGTCCCGGTTAATGACGCTGTCCGCGATGATGCGGTACAAGACGGCCCCGATATAGCTGGCCTCGGTCGCATGGACCGCGTCCTCCGCACGGGCCGCGCCCGCGTCCTGCGCTTCGGAAAGGCTCCGAAGCTGGAAGGCGTTCGAAGCGACGAGAATCGCCATCATGATGACGACGGCCCCGAAAGCCAGCATGAGCTTGTTTCCGATGGTCATGCGCATAGGTACTCCTCTTCGCCGTGGGTGGAGCGATCGACATCAACTATAGTTGCAGCGATTGGGGAACACAAACGGAGCCCGCTCCGCCGCGAGAAAAGATTGGCCCCTTTAGGCGCGCGAGCCGCGGCGGGGACGCTTCAGCTCGTCTTGAAACGGCCCATCCGCTCGGTCACGGCGGCGATGCCGTCGCGGTTCTTTACGGCGAGGTCGGCGGCCACGGTCGAGGCGGACGAGACCTCGGAGGCGCCGGAGGCGATCTCGGTCATGCTCCGCTCGATCTCGACGCTGGCGTTGAGGAGGCGCTCCATCTCTCCCTGCACGGCGTCGGCGCCGTCCACCATCTCGTCGGCGCTCCGGCGGACCTCCGCGGTCACCTCGTTGATGAGGTTGAGCGAGTCCAAGACCTGGGAGGAGCCGGCGGACTGTTCGGTCATGGCCAGCTTGATCTCCTCCTCCAGATCGTGGAGGCGGCGGATCTGGTCGACCACGTCGGTGAAGCTCGAGGAAGCCTCGCCCGAGGAGGAGACGACGCCGGCGATGGCGGTCGATATCTCGCGCACGTCGGCGGCGATGGCCTTGGACTGCCGGGCGGAATTCTCCGCGAGCTTGCGTATCTCGTCGGCGACCACCGCGAACCCGCTGCCCGCGTCCCCGGCGTGCGCGGCCTCGATCGCGGCGTTCATGGCCAGGAGATTCGTCTGCGCCGCGATGGAGGCGATGAGCGCGTTCGCGTCCCGCAGCCGGTCCGAGCGGGACGAGATGTCGCGCACCTGCGCGACGACCTTGTCCAGCACGCCTCGTCCCGTATCCGCCGCGCCCACGAGCTTGAGGTACTCGTCTCCCATCCGCTCCACGTTCCGCGTGACCGATTGGACGTTGGCCACCATCTCTTCTATCGAGGCCGAAGAGTTGGCCACGCTCTCCGTCTGTCGTTCGATGAGGGTCACGAGGCCCCGCAGGCTCTCCGCGATCTTCCGCACGGTGGCGTCGGATTCGGTGGCGCCCGCGCTCTGGTCCTCGGTGCGGCGCTTGACGCTGGTGACGTTCGCGCTGATCTGGACGGCGGCCGATGCCGTCTCTTCCATGACGGCCGAGAGCTCCGTCCCCACATCGGAGAGGGAAGCCGCCACCGCCTTGACGTCCTCGACGATGCCCCGCAGCGCGTCCTGGAATCCGTTGAAGTGTTCGGCGAGCTCCCCGAGCTCGTCCTTCGACGCGGCCTCCATGCGGCGCGTGAGGTCGCCGCCCCCCTTCTCGATCTCGGCGAGGGAAGTCGAGACCGCGTGGGCGGTCCGGGCGATGCCCCGTATCGTGAGGAGCGCGTAGAGCGCCGCCGCGGTGTAGCCGAACGCCGCAATCAGCGCGGTGATGATGGCCGAGCCGAGGGCCTCGCGCCGATCCATCCGGGCGCGGCTATAGATGGCCTCCGCCTCGGCGGTGATGACCGCCGCGCACTCATCGATGAACGCGGTCGTCTGATCGAAGAACGCGGACGAGTCGATACCGTAGCCGCCGACGGCCTGACGGGAGAAGATCGTGCGGACCGCGTTTTCCGCCGCCTTCCGCGCGGGGTGTTCCCGCAATTTCCGGAGGGGATCTTTGCCCGCTTGGAGGATCACGGCGGACGAATCGATGCTCGCGGTCAGATGGGCGGAAAACTCAAGCAGGGAGGAAGCCTCCTCCAGCGAGGCGGGGGTATCGATCGCCGCGAGGGGCGAGACGCGGGAGCGGATGAGGTCCGCCGCTTCTTTCGCGTCTTCCAGGATGACCACGGAGGCGACCGCGCCGGAGAATCGCGTCGATCGCTCCCGCTCGGCGATCGCCGGTCCCAGGGCCATGACGTTCCCGATCACCCCGGTGTACAGATCGCGGAGCGTCGCCGCCTTATCGCTACCGGCGTTCGCGCGGCTCCGCAGGTCGGCGTACTGCTCCTGCGCCGACATCGCGGCGGTCTTCACCCGCTCTTCGATATCGAGGCCGGCGAGGAGGCCGCTGAAAGCCGCCCCGGCGGCATCGGTCAGCCCCCGCTGATCGCGGAGTGCGGCAGCCGGGCCGATGCCCCCCGCGGCGCGCGCGCTCAGGACGATCCCGGTCAGGCTCCGCTCCCGCTGCAACTCGTTGACCAGCGCCGACGCGTATTTCAGGAGCTCCGCGTCGGCGGCGCTCCTGGACAAGGAGCTTAGGTTCGCGAGGTTGGTGACCACGAGGTTCAATACGAACGCCATGCCGATGAGGATCGCGATACTGATCGGGATGGTCAGTTTCATGCGTATCGAACGCAATTCTAATAAACGGATCATACCCGATGATAGACCGGTATTCCGCTAAGCACAATGATTTCCATGCGGACGCGCGTGGAGGGCCATCTTGACGGGTTTCCCCTTCGGAGTTAGCATGTACTACATGTCTGTGGAAGATGTTAGTACATCGAAGGCGACGCTCGTGTATCGCTGGCTCAGGGCGGAGTTCGAGGAGGGGCGGATCGCGAGCGGGGAGCGATTGCCCTCGGAGAACGAGCTCTGTCGGCGTTTCGATGCGTCGCGGCCCTCGGTGCGGCTCGCGACGGCGCGCTTGGCCCACGAGGGGCTCGTGCGGACGGAGCGGGGGAAGGGAACGTTCCGCGTGGAACCGAATCGGTCGTCCTCCCGCGATGTCGCCATCGTGCTCCCGCACCTGACGTCCTATATCTACCCGGAGATCGTATCCGCGGCTTCGCGGATACTCTGCGACCGCGCCTACCAGACCCTCTTCGATTGTTCCGAAGGCGACGCGGAGGCCGAGCTGACCATCCTGGAGCGGCTCAAGGAACGGCGGCCCGCGGCGCTCGCCATCTCTCCGGTCCAGCGGATCCCAGCGCGCGAAGCGAGGAAGGCCGAACGCGCCGAAGCCGAGCGGCGCTTGGCGTTGCTCCGCGACATGCGGGACGCGGGGACGGCGGTCGTCCTCCTCGATAATACGCTGGGCGACGAGAGTTTCTCTTCCATCGCCATCGACGACTACGGGGCGGGCCGCCGAGCCGCCGAGCATCTCCTTTCGCGGGGGTTCGGCTCGCCGGCGATCGTCTGGTGGGCCGGCCACGCGCCGTTCCACGAGCGGCGGCGGGGGTTCGCCGCCGCGTTGGCCGAGCGGAAGGACGGGCCTACCGCGCTCCGGGAACTCCGGTTGGGCGACGAGGCGGGAGCGGCGCGGGCGGCGGCGCTGACGGCCTTCCTGGGAAGGCTGGCCGAGAGTCCCGCCGCCGTCTTCTGCGCGAACGACGAGCTCGCCTTGGACCTGCGCGCCGTCGCGCTCGCGGAAGGCCTGCGCGTTCCCGAGGACTTGTCGCTCATCGGCTTCGACGATTCGCCGCTCGCGCGGCTCGGCGAGGTCTCGCTCGCTTCGTTCGCCTACCCGTCCCGCTATATCGGGGAACGGGCGGCGAGCATGCTCATCGAGATGATCGAGGGGAAGGCGAGCTTCGCTCGCACCTCGGTATCCATAGAACCGGTCCTCGTAGAACGCGGATCGGTACGCGCGAGGAGTACGCCATGAAAGATCCCTTGCACTCGGGCCGCCCCTGGGAGACGCCCGAACTCACCAACAAGAACCGGCTCCCGATGCGGAGCCTTCTGTATCCGTTCCCGACCGCGGCCGCGGCCGTAGCCGACGCGGCCG
>JAEXTK010000002.1 GCA_023406985.1 Spirochaetota bacterium
GTCCCGCCGTTCCGCTTGCGGGCGATCGGCACGGCCGCCGCCGCGGCAGAGGCCGCGAAGAAGGCGGCGGCCGCCTCCAGGGCGGCTGCGCTGACCGGCAGGAAGGAGTCCAGGTAGGCGGCCACCAGCCCCGCCGCGGGGCCCGTCTCGGCCGCGCCGGCCTTGACCGCTTCGGTCTCACGAAAAACGCGCCGGATGACCTCCCGCTCCGTATCCGCGTCCCGGGCGGCGAAGGCGTAGGTGCGGACGCGGGAGAGGATCGTCGGCATCATCGCGCCGCGCCGCGTGGTCGTGAGCACGAGCACCGCCGTGGCGGGCGGTTCCTCCAGGATCTTGAGGAGGGCGTTCCGCGCCCCCTCCTGCATCCGGTCCGCGTTCTCTATGAGGATGGTCTTCCGCGCTCCGGAGGGGGCGAGCCGGGCCCAGTACGCGGCCTTGCGGACCTGGGAGATGGGCACGGCGTCCGCGACGCCCTCGGATTCCAGTTTGATCGCCGTCTGCAGGGTCGACTCCGCGAGCTTGCGGAGGGCCGCCGACTCCGCATCGTTCGCGGGGGGCCGGGAGGACGCGATCTCCTCCAGGGCCTCGCCGAGCTGGCCGGCGAGGGAGGCGGCCTTGCCCAGCTTCGTCTCCTCGCCGTCCCAGAGGATCGGAGAGAAGCGCGCCAGGAGCTTCCGCGCCGCGCGGAGGAAGAGCGTGCGTGCCGCCGAGGCGGGTTCCCGGAGGAAGGCGGCGGCGGAGGCCGCGAGTTCGCCGGTAAAGGCGCGCGGCCCGAGTATCAGCAGGTCCGGATGGGCGAGCGACCGGTGTTGGGCGCACGCGGGGCAGGGACAATTCCACGGCGCCCCGGGGGATGCGCAGGAGAGAACGCGCGCGAGCTCCAGGGCCGTCGTCCCCTTTCCCGAGGCGGCGGGTCCCGCGAACAGCAGGGCCGGCGGCAAAGAAGCGGAGCCGGCATCGGCGGCGAGCCGCGCCGCCGCCTCCTGACCGAGCACGTTCTCGAACATCGGCCCTACGCTCCCTTGACGGCGGAGGCGGCGGTGCGTCCGGCCTCGCCCACGAGGGGCAGCAGGATGCGCGCGAAGACGCTCCCTTCCAAGAGCGCGGAGGGGTCGAAGAGCGGCTGCTTGTCGAGCACGAAGAGGGCCGCGGAAACCACGAGCACGCCCTCGGCGAGGCCGAGCGCGATGCCGAGCGCGCGGTCCACCGGTCCGAGCTGGACGCGCTCGGCGATATCCTTGAGTACGCGTTCCAGGATCTTCACGAGGACGAAGGCGATGAAGAACAGGCCCACGAAGGCGATGAGTTCAGGCATATACGCGGCCCCCAACCGGGAGCGGACGTACTCGGCTCCCGGCTTGAAGAAGAGCACCGCGCAGAGCAGGCCGAGGACGATGGCGGCCATCGACATGAACTCCTCGATGAACCCCCGGAGCGCGCACCGCACGACGAGGATGAGGACGATGCAGCCGAAGACGATATCTATGGTCGCGATATTCATGCGTTTCCTCCTTGCAGGCGCCGGCAGATGAGTTCGGCCGCGGCTTCCGCGGCGTCGACGCTTCCCGCGGCCGCGGAGGCGGCCGCCATGCGTTCGCGCAGGCGCGGATCGTCGGCGACGCGGGCGACGGCGGCTGCGAAGGCATCGGCCGTGGTGGCGTCCGCCTCCAGCACCTCCGCGGCGCCGATCTTGCGGAAATAGTCGGCGTTCTCCACCTGGTCCCCGCGCGTGGTCGCTCCCCGCAGGGGGATCAGCACCATGGGCTTGCCCGCGGTCGCCGCCTCCCAGACCGTCCCCGCGCCGCTCCGGCCGGCCACGAGTTCCGCAGCGGCCAGGATGTCGGGCAGCTCGTCCCGGAGATAGGGGAACGGCAGGTACCGTCCGGAACGCTCCGCGCCGACTTCCTGGCCGGGTCCCGTCTGGTGCACCACGACGTACCGTCGGGTGAGCTCGCCGAGGGACGCGACGACGAGATCGTTGACCTGCTTCGCGCCCTGGCTCCCGCCGAGCACCAGGAGGATGCGGTCATCCGAGCCGACGCCGAGGAAGCGACGCCCGCGCGCGGGGTCGGCCGAGCGGAACGCGGCCCGCACGGGATTGCCGATCGCGACGGCGCGGCCCGCCGCTCCGCCGAGGGCGGCGACCGTATCGGGATAGGCCACGAGCGCCCGCTCCGCCCAGCGGAGGTTGAGTCGCGTCGCCAAGCCGGGGCTGTAGTCGGACTCGTGGGTAAAGACCGGTATGCGGAGGGTAGCGGCCGCCGCGCAGGGAGGCACGCTCACGAAGCCGCCCTTGGAGAAGAGCAGCGCGGGGCGGATCCTCTTGAGCGCGGCGCGGGCCGCCGCGAAGCCCGCGAGCACCTTGAAGACGTCCTGGAGATTCCGGAGCGAGAAATAGCGGCGGAGCTTGCCTGAGGGAATGCCGACGAACTCGTAGCCCGCGGCCTCGACGATGGAACGGTCCACGCCTCGATCGCTGCCGATCCACACGATGCGGCATTGGAGGCGGGATTTGAGTCGGTCGGCGACCGCGAGGCCGGGATAGATATGCCCGCCGGTGCCGCCCCCCGTGAACGCGATGGTGATCATACCCGCGTAAAGCTACACGAAGTGCCCGATTTCCGCAACGCTAGCGCGGAGCCGCGCTTTTCGGCGGGTACCGGTCGAAGAGCGCGTTCATGGCGGGGTCATGGAAAAGTTTGGCGTATTTGCGGGCGGAGAAGCCCAGTTTGTCTTCCAGGTCCGCCTCGGCGCCCGCGCCGAGGAGCAGGGCTGCGGAGGCGACATCGTTCTTCCCCACCGCGATGATCAGGGCGGTCTGGCCGTCCTTGCTGCGGAGGTCCAGCGCCGCGCCGCCCTCAAGGAGGTCTTCGATGATGGCGCCGTTCCCGTAGGCCGCGGCGTCCATGAGCGCCGAGTTGCCGCGGTCCTCGGACTGCGCGTCCACCGAGGCGCCCGAATCGAGCAGGAGGTCGACGATCGCGCGGTTCCCCGCGCGGACGGCGAGGCAGAGGATGGGGACGCCCTTCTTATCGCGCGTATCGGCGGGCAGGCCCGCCCGGATGAAGAGGTCCACGGCGTGCGCGTTCCCCTCGCTCACGGATTCCGCGAACGATTCGCCGCGGAAGGAGACTCCGAGTTCCAAGAGTTCGCGCCGCGCCTCTCGGCGATCCGCCACCGCGGTCCACTCCCGCTGTTCGGTTTCCAGGAACGAGGCGAGATCCTCCAGGGAGAGGACCAGGAAGAACGGGGCGAGGAACGCCGCCTGCGGGGGATTGCGGGACGGCCGGAAGAGCACGAGCGGCCGTTCGGAGCCGAGGGCGTATCCGGCGAGGAAGGCCATCCACGCGCTGGACGCCGAGCGCTCCGTGTATACGGCGATGAAATGGCTGGCCGACGCCAAGACTTCGTCCAGGCGACGTTTCTCGTCGCGCCAGTCCGCGCCGATGGAATAGGCCGTTGCGGGGAGCGACAAGGTTTTGAGCAGTTTCAGCACGCCCGAGGCGAGAATCCGGTCGTCCTTGTCGCACAGCACGAAGGTCTTCACTTCGCGATCCTCTCTACTATGAGCATCGGCCTCTTGGAAGGTGAGTCTTAACGGAAAGCGCGGGGGACGGAGGAGGCGGACCGTGGACACAAAAAAAGCACCCGCCGAGGGGGTGCTTATGCCGCCAATGGGAATCGAACCCATGACACAAGGATTTTCAGTCCTTTGCTCTACCAACTGAGCTACAGCGGCGCGACGAGGAGCTTTATACTCGGCGGCTGAAAAAAAGTCAATACGAGACGCGACCTTTTCTTGCGCGCCCGTTGCGCTATACTAAAAGCAGTTGGAATAGGAGGTACTTGATGAACTTCACACGGAAACAAGTAACAACGTTGCTGTTCGCCGCTGCGGTAGCGGTCGCGCCGCTCGCGGCTCAAGATGTTCCGATCGAGGATCTGCAGAAGGCCGCGGACGGCCTCGCCGAATCCTTTACGTCCGCGCTGCCCTTCAATTCCACGGTCGGCCTCAACTGGTCCGACGCGTACATCAGGCAATTCCCCCACTTCGGCGTGGGAGTCGTGCTGGGCGCCACCACCATGGATGCCGCGGACGTAACGAATACGCTCCAGAAGCTCGGGTACGCCGACGTCGGCGATATCGGGAGCGACCTTCCCCTGCCCGCCGCGGCGTTCGAGGGCCGCATCGGCGGCTTCGTTTGGCCCTTCGACATCGGATTCAAGATCGGGTTCATCCCCGAATCGGTCGGCGACAGCATCTCCGCGGCGGCCAACGGCCTCACCGTGGACTACCTCCTCGCGGGCTTCGACGTCCGCTACGCCCTCCTCAAGGGCGGCGGCTTCATGCCGAAGCTTTCGGTCGGCGGCGGCTTCAACTATTTGAAGGGCGGCGTCAGCGCCACGGCCGACGGCGGGCAGCAGTTCTCCTTCGAGGATCCGTCCGACCATATCGTCAAGACCATCCGCGCCACCGATCCGGAAGTCGGCCTGGAATGGGAGACGAAGGTCATCGACCTCAAGGCGCAGGCGTCGTGGAAGTTCCTCATCTTCACGCCCTACGCGGGACTCGGCGCGAGCTACGGCATGTCCTCGGCGGGTTATTTCATCAAGAGCACGATCGAGTACGACGACAACGGCGACAGCGTCTTCCAGACGCTCTCCGACCCCCAGGTCGCGGCCTTGCTCTCCGACCTCCGCGAGTACCGCGACGCGCTCGTGGCTGCCGGCCAGCCGAGCTTCGACATCCCCGACATCACCTCCACCGGCATCACGTCCAGCATCGACATCAACGGTTGGTCGGCTCGGGCCTTCGGCGGCCTCTCCATCACGCCCTTCCCCTTCCTGCGGTTCGATATCACCGGCCTCTATAACTTCATCGATTCGAGCTACGGCGGCACTTTCGGCTTCCGCATCCAGTTCTAGCGGATCGATTCCGGGACCCGAAGGCGCGCGCGCCTCCGGGTCCTCCCGCCGCCGTGACCGGGTTTGACGCTCGTTGGCCGACTGCTTACAATTGAGGGGAGCACAGGAGGCCTCCATGAGCGACACGAACCAATACCTGACCTTCACGCTGGAAGGCGAACAGTACGCCGTCAGCGTCCTCAAGGTCCGAGAGGTCCTGGAATACACGCGGATAACCAAAATTCCGAAGACCGCGGCCTACATGAAGGGCATCATCAATCTCCGCGGCACGGGCGTCCCCGTCATCGACCTTCGCAGCAAATTCGGCATGAGCGAAATCGAAAACACCAAGGACACGAGCATCATCGTGATGGAGATCCGGAGCGGACAGGAAAGCATCGTCCTCGGCGCCCTCGCCGATTCGGTCCAGGAAGTCATCGAACTCGAACCGTCCCAGATAGAGAGCGCGCCGCGCTTCGGCGCCCGCCTCGCGACCGAGTTCATCCTCGGGATGGGCAAGAAGGACGACAAGTTCATCATCATCCTGGATATCGACAAGATCTTCACCACGGACGACGTCAATATGCTGAGCAAGGCCGAGGCCGCGGCCGAGAGCGTCGCGACCTAACTCGAGAGCCGGGAGGCGGGCCGCGCGCCCATCGACGCGAGGAGTCGCCGGGCCCGGATCGCCTCCATCCCGGTCTCCACCGCGGCGAGCTTCAGGGCCGGGCTGAAGAGGGCCTCTCCGGTGGTTTCCGCCGCATCCAGGACCGCGAGGCGCAGGCGGGGCGATGCCCGGGTCCAGAGCGCGGCTATTTCCCCCGCGGCCTGGAAGGCGCTGAGATCCGCCACCGAACGCACCGCCGCGGCCGCCACGGACTCGTCCTCATCGGAGAGGGCGCGCCGGAGGAAGACGTAGGCCGCCTTCTTTCCGGAGAAACCGAGCCGGCGGACGGCCGAACGACGTTCCTCGGGGTCGCGAGCGGTCAGAGCGGCCGTCCCGAGGGCGAAAAGGTCGTCTTCCCTGGCGCGGTCGGTGGACCGGACCGGGGTGTTGAGGAGCCTCTCTTTCTTCAGTTCCAGATCCAGCGTCTCATAAGCCTTGACCACGCGGACGAAGCGTACGCTCGCGTGCGGATCCCCCGATCGATCCGGGTGGTATTTCTTGGAGAGGTAGCGGTAGGCCGCCTTGAGTTCATTGCCGTCCGATCGCGCGTCCAGGCCAAGTACGCGATAACCCTCTGCTCGATCCACTCTTAACCTCCCGCTGAGCGGCGCGCCTCTAGCTCGGCGACGAGCGCCTCCAGCGACATGGCCGTCGCCGCGGCGGTGGCCGTCGCCGGTCCCGCGGATCCCGACGAAGACCCGCCCTCCGCGTCCAGGGCGGAGGCGGTCCGCTCGGCCTCCACGACGGCCGTCTCCAGTTCCGCCTCGAGCGATCGGTCGCCGTTCGCGTAGCGGGAGAGGGAAGCCGCGCGGGCGGCGAGCGAACGCAGGCGCTCCGCTTTCACCCCGAAGGCCCCTTCCGGAGCCGAGGCGATGGTGACCGCCTGCGAGGAGCCGGTGTCGAGGTCCCGAGCCCGCACATGGAGAATTTCGTCAGGATCGATGGAAAACTCAACCTCGATCCGCGGCTCTCCCCGCCTGCCGGCCCGGATGCCGGAGAGGAGGAACCGCCCGAGGCTCAGGTTTTCCGAAGCCCGCGAGGATTCGCCCTGCAACACGTGGATCTCCACCGACCGCTGGTCGTCGGCGACCGTCGTGAAGGCGCGCGTCCGCGACACGGGGATGGGCGTATTCTTCGGGATGAGGGGCACGAAATCGTCGCCGTCGATCTCCACGCCGAACGTGCGCGAGACGGCGTCGCGGACGGAAAAGCCGCCGCCCGCGCCGTCCTTCTGGATGCCCGCGAAGACCGCGGCGCCGAAGGCCACGATCTCATCGGGATTCACGCGTCCCTCGGCCTCCCGCCCCACGAGGGCGGCGAGGGTCCGGCGGACCAGGGGAATGCGGCTCGATCCGCCCGAAAGCACGAGGTGGTCCACCGCGCCCTCGCTCAGGCCCGCCTCGGCGAGCGCCTTGCGCACCAGGTCGATCGATCGATCGATATAAGGCCGGATGATCTCCTCGAACTCGGCCCGCTCGATCTTCCAGGAGGGGTGCGCGCCGCGCGCGGCGCCGACGAAGGGGAGGACGACCGCGGCGCTCTCGCGGACCGAAAGTTCCATCTTGGCGCGCTCCACCGAATCGGAGAGTTGCTGGAGCAGCATGGGGTCGCCGCGGACCGCATTCGCCCCGAGTTCCCGCTCGAAGGCTTCGATCGCGCGGCCGAGCAGGATGTCGTCGAAATCGGCGCCGCCCAAGACGTTGTCGCCCGAGGCCGCGAGCACGCGGCATTCGCTCCCCCGCATGGAAAGCACCGTCGCGTCGAAGGTACCGCCGCCGAGGTCGTAGACGAGCACGGTCCGCACCGCCTGGTCCTCGCCGAAGGCCCGGTTCGCGGACCAGGCCCACGCGACGGCCGCGGCGGTCGGCTCGTTGAGCAGGCGCCGGACTTCGAAGCCGGCCAGGCGGCCGGCCTCGCGCGTGGCGCGCCGCTGGGTTTCGGAGAAGTACGCGGGCACCGTGATGACCGCCTCGCGCGCCTCTTCCCCGAGATACGCCTCGGCGTCCGCCTTGAGCCGCGCGAGGACGTGGGAGAGGGCCTCCTCGGCCCGCAGGGCGCGGGGACCGAAGGGGAAGGTCTGGGATGACCCCATGAAGCGCTTCGCGTTCCGGATCGTTCGGGCGGGGTTGAGCACGGCCTGGTTGCGCGCGGATTCGCCCACGAGCACCTCGCCGCCGTCGGAAAGGGCGACCACGGAAGGCGTCGTCCGCGCGCCGCGATCGTTGGGAATGAGGGTGACTTCGCGTCCGTCGAAGAACGCGCAGGAGGAGTTGGTCGTGCCGAGGTCGATGCCGAGTACGGGGAGCGCCATGCTATTCCGTCCTCGCCGCCAGGGCGATGGCGAGGTCCACCTCGGCCACGGTGGCTCCGAGCCGCTTGGCGATGATGTCGGCCGAGAAACCCGCGCGATAGAGCTCCGCGACGCGTTCGGCGAAGGGCGCGGCTTTCGGCCCGATGGGGGCATCCGAACGGATGAACCGCGGCCCTGCCCCCGATTCCGGCCCCGTTTCGGACCGCGGGGGGAGATCGACGGGCGGCCCCGCGGGGGGCTCCCGCGCGGGCGGCGCCGACGGCGTAATCGAGGACCGCGGCGTCGTGTCGGCCGGAACCGCGCCGCCTTGAACCGTGCCTGTCGGAGCCGCGCCGGACGCCGCCGTGCCGGTAGGCGCCGCGCCGGCTTGGGC